>DATGXA010000307.1:0-32307 GCA_035299125.1 Opitutaceae bacterium | reverse complement strand
CGCCGCCGTGTCGCGGCCGACAGGTTCGGCGACGATGTTTTCCGCCGGCAGCATCGGGCACAGTTCGCGGATCGCGGCGGACTGCTGGCGGTTGGTGATGATCAACACGCGCTCCGCCGGAATCATCGGCAGCAACCGCTCGATCGTCTGCACGAGCAACGCGCTCTCGCCGACGATGGGCAGCAGATGTTTCGGCCGCGCGAGGCGGCTCTGCGGCCAGAAGCGCTCCCCGCGCCCGCCGGCCATGATCACAACAAAACGATTCGCCATGCGCCCGAGGCTTCGACGCGTCCCGCACCGGTCAACGGCGAACTGTTCAAGGAAACCCTGAACGCGCAGCGCGAGCCCAGCGGGCGACGGCAAGCGGCGCCCCTACCCCAAGCGCGGGGAAGCTGTCGGGGACGAGCGCCGGAAATCCGTCGAAGGCGAACGCGCGCTCGATCCAGCAGTGACGGACACCCGCGATCGCCGCCCCACGGCCATGTCAACTATTGATTGACGTGGCACGAGTGCCGCTCCGCGCACCGCCCCGAATCGGCAGTGACAACGCGAGCCGCCAGACCCAACGTTTCGTCTTCATGCCCGATCCCACCGCCACGACCAACGCCGCCACGTCGCCCGCCGCTTCGCCAGCGTTGCCGGTGTCGCTGGCCGCGGTCGTCGCCACGCACGGCAGCGTGCTCGTGCTCGACCCCTGCACGATCCACGTGCAGGCGGGCGTGCTCCGCGTCGGTCAGCCACCGCTCTGGCATTCGGGCGGCGACGACTCGAGCGTGCACCTGTTCGCAGCGGCCGAGGTTTGCCTGCGCGCCGCCGGGCTGAAGCCCAGCCAAGTCGGCGCCTACGTGTTTTGCGACGGCCCGGGTAGCCAGCTCGGCATCCGCACCGCCGCGATGGCGCTGCGCACCTGGCAGGCGATGCGCACCGCGCCCGCGCCGGTCTACGCGTACCGCAGTTTGCGCGTCGCCGCGCTGGCGCACGCGCGCACCAACTCCGGACCGTTCGCGGTCGTGGCCGACGCGCGCCGCGAGAGCTGGCACGCCGTGCGCGTCGCGGAGGACGGCTCGGCGACCGATGTGCTCCGCGTCGCGCGCGACGAACTCGCCGCGTGGCCGGAGCCGTTGCTCACGCCGACCGGTTTCCGCGCGTGGGCGCAACCGCCACGGCCCGCCGGCACCTGCGGCTACGATTGCGCGACGATGTTCGCCGCGCTCGAGAACGAAGCGCTGCTCTTCCCGGTCGCCGAGCCGGAGCCGTGGCTGTCCTCGCCGATCACGTACAAGCTGTGGGCCGGCGAGCGCCACCGCGGCACGACCGCCTGATCGAGTCCCATTGGTCCGCGCGCGACTTGGCCGCCCCATTTCATTCCTCCTTTTCCGGATGAACGCCCCCGACTCCCGCCTGCCCTTGCGTTGCTGGGCCGAAATCGACCTCGGCGCGCTCGAGCGCAACCTCAAGCACATCCGCGCCGCCCTCCCCGCGCGCCTCAAGTACGTCGCCGTCGTCAAGGCCGACGCCTACGGCCACGGCCTCCCGCAGGCCGCCGCGCGCCTGATGCACGCCGGTGCCGACCTTTTCGCGGTCGCGAACGTCGCCGAGGCCACCGCGCTGCGCGAGCTCGGGCCCGGCTGGCCGATCCTCGTCCTCAGCGCCGTGCTGCCCGAGGAGGATCGCTACCTCGCCGACTACGATCTCACCGCGGCCGTTTCCTCGCCCGAGGAGGTCGATCGTTTCAACGAGCTCGGCCGCCGCGCCGGCCGCCCGATCAGCGTCCACCTCAAGATCGACACCGGCATGGGCCGCCTCGGCGTGTGGGCGCCGCAGGCGCCGGAGCTCTACGCGAAGATCCGCGCGAGCGAGTTCGTACGGCTCGACGGCGTGTTCACCCACTTCTCCAGCGCCGACAGCGACTCGAAGTACACCCGCCAGCAGCGTCGCTTGTTTCTGGAAACGTTGCAGAAACTCCCCGGGCTCGACCGCAAGCGCCTCATCATCCACGCCGACAACTCCGCCGGCCTCGAGACACTCCAACGCCGCAGCCCCGTGAACGCCGTGCGCGTGGGCCTGTTGCAGTTCGGCATCCTGCCGCACCCGAGCTCACTGCTCGCCGCCGTGCACGTGGAGCCGCTCTTCAGTTTCCACGCCCGCGTCGGTCTCGTGAAGCAGCTCCCGCGCGGCACCGCCGTGAGCTACAACCGCACCTACACGCTCACGCGCAACTCCACCGTCGCGATCGTCACCGCCGGCTACGGCGACGGCATCCCGATCTCGTGCAGCAATCGCGCGCACATCCTTATCCGCGGGAAACGTTGCCCCGTGCTCGGCCGCGTGACGATGGACCAGACGATCGTCGACGTGACCGACAACCCCGGCGTGGCCGTGGGCGACCAAGCGACGCTCGTCGGCAAACAGGGCGGCGAGGAGATCACCGTGACCGAGTTCGCCGACTGGGCGGAGACAATCCCCTACGAGATCCTCTGCTCGGTCACCAAGCGCGTCCCACGCGTCTATCGCACGACGCTCGGCACGTGACGGAGCGCGCACCTCACGGCGCCGGTGCCGCCGCCACGCCCGTCTCGGCAGGTGGCGTAAAACTAAGCGGAAGCAACACCCGCAGCTCAGTCGGTTTGCCGCCGCGGCGGATCGGCGCGAAACGCATGCCATTCACGCACGTCGCCGCCGCCCAGCCGAACTCCGGCGCGCTCGCTTCGAGCACGCGCGGCAGTTGCGCCAGCCCGCTGCGATCGATGACGAATTCGATCTTCGCCGTGCCCGGCGTCCGGCTCGCCAACAACGCCCGAGGGTAGGCCAGCGCCGGCCGCGCAAGAACCTTCGGCCGCTCATCGAGTCCCGAGGCGCGATTCGAGATCTGGCCGCCCGACCGCACGAACTCGACGAGCCGGCGTGCCCCGTAGGGCACACGTTCACGATCGAATTCGTATTCGAACTCTCGTTCCGGTTGCGCCGCCGCCGACTCGGGCACGAAGGCCCAGGTCTCGACCGCAGCGGCGAGCGCCGCGCCGAAGTCCGGATGCGTCGCATCCACGACGACCACCTCGGCGACTTCGCCCGATGCCGAGAGACTGAACCGCACCGTCGCCCGGCCATTCGCGTCCGCGAGAAGACGTTCGTAGGGGAACACCGGGTCCAATACGGCCGCGATACCCTCGAGGCCCGGAATCTTCTCCGCGTCGCCGCTGAAGGCCACCGATTGCGTGTACTCCACCGCCACCGGTTGACCACGCACCGTCGCCGGCCGGAATTGTTGCACGGAAACCAGATCCAGCGCCGCGCGCGTGGCTTGTTCCGACGGCGCTTCGGCGACTTCGAATCGTCCGGTCGAGCCGTCGTCCTCCACGACGTAACGGATGACCGCCTTTGGTGTCGCCCGCATAATCCGCCCCTCAAGCGGCAAGATCACGGCCGGATCGTATACCAGCGCTGGAGCGACGAGCCCGAGTTCCCCTTCGACGTGCAGTTCGCCCGGCAGATTCGGCAGCGGGGACATCGACACCGCGATAGTCTTGCCTTGGTGGGAAATCGCGACCTCGACCCGCGCCGGGACCGCTTTCCCGTCGGCGATCACCGGCTCAAATTTCCATTGGCGCACCGTGGCCTCGACGGTCGGGAACCACTGCTCGTCGCCGCGAACGAGTTCCGCCTCATCGACGGAGCCCTCGGCGTTGACCCAGACGAGCAGGAGCACGCCCCCGTTGCCGCCCGCCGCCGGCGCAGCCGGATTCGGTGAGTGCAGAGTCTTCGGCGGAGTAGTGGCGCTCCCCGGCAGGCCGGCTCGAAGCCCAGCCGTCGACAGCAATGAGGCAAAAAGAAGGAAGACGAGAGCGCGGCAGAGAGGAGTCGGAGATTTCATTCTCGTTGAGAAGAGCTACCAGCTTCTGGGTGATCCAGCTGCCCGGTGTCATCGGAGTCTGGTGCCAACGCCTCACAAAGCACAAGCCACCGCGCGCCGGTCGAAGTGGGAAATCCCGTTGGGGGCGGCAGAATGCGCCGAAACGCGATGAAGTCGTTTTCCGTCATTCCCGCCAGGTACTGCAGATTGCGCTCCTGCGCGCCGGCGGACGCGCCAGAAAACAACAACGCCCCGCGGGGCAGCCGCGGGGCGTCGTGCGAAATCGTTTTCCTTGCTCAGGCGCGGCGACGGCGCAGGGCGACAAGGACGAGGGCCACGGGGAAGACGAGGCCACAGGCGCCTCCGCCACCGCCGCTGTTATTGTCGGTCGGCGTAGCCACGGTAAGCGTGAGTGGAACGCTCACCACCGTGCTGCCGTCCGCCACGCCGATGGCGACGGTGTACTTGCCGGCCGTGCTGCTGCTCATGCTCGAAATCGTGTAGGTCGAGCTCGTGGCACCGGAAATCGCCACGTTGGCCAAGCGCCACTGGTAGGAGCCCGCGGTCGCACCGGTGAGCGCGGCAGTGAGCGTGATGCTGGTACCGCTGACCACCGTGGTCGTCGACGTGTTCGGGATCGTGATGGCGGCCGTGGCGACGGACGGCTCGGCGGAGTTACCATGTTTGTTGCCGGCATACTCCACTACGTCCGCGGCAAGCTGGGCCGTGGGGGTGATCTCGTACGAATAGCCAGGGATGAAGACGGTGTCCTCGCCCGCCGCGGGGGTGCCTGTGCAGCCAGGATAGATATTGTTGGAGCTGCGAATCTTGGCCGTGCCGGCCTTCGTCAACGGATTGGCCACGTCCTGGAAATGGTTGCTCTCGGTGAGCAGCTCCGTGGCGCCGGAGAGCGCGGTGCCGGCGGTGTTGCCGGGGGTGTTCACGTAGTTGCTATACTGGTGCACATAGCCGGAGGCGGCGGCCGGCAGACCGGAGGCCAGGTGGGTGGACCAGTAGTTGTGGTGGAGGGTGAGGCGCGGGGTATCGGTCCCGCCTTCGCGGCCCACCTTCATGCCGACCTGGCCGGAGGACGTGGAGGCGAAGGTGCACCAGGCGAACGTGATCAGGTCGGAATACGAGATGTCCACCTGCTCGGCGGAGCAGTTCAGGAAGTCGCAATGGCTCACGAAGAGCTTCATCGTGTTCGTCACCTTCAGCGCGGGGCCGGCGGCGTTGGACAGGTTGAGGCCGCGGATGATGACGTTGCCGCCCTCGCTCAGGCTGAGGCATCCGTCGAGGGTGGCGTTGGCGTCGACGCCCTGGATAGTCTTGTTCGAGGCGACGGTGACCGTGCCGATCGCGAGGGAGCCGGAGACGTTGATCACGTACGCCTTGGTGGTGTCTTCGGCGTACTTTTTGAAGTCCGGCTCCGTGGTGACGGTGACTTCGGTACCGGAGGAACCGCCGGTGGCGCTGGCGCCGAAACCGGTGGGCGCATACACCGTCTGTTGGAAGGTGATCGGGCTGGCGCCGTCGGTGACCACGATGGTGTGGTCGCCGACCGAGAGGGCGCTTTCGGGGGTGATGCTCCACGCGCCCGCGGTGCTCACGCGGCCGGTCTTGGCGGTGCCACCGTCGACGGTGATGCTGATCGTGGCACCCGCGCTGGCCGTGCCCCTGATAGCCACAGGAGTGGATGAATAGACGACCGATTTCGGGTTGGTGACCACGGGCGCGACAGCCGCAGCGGCGACCTCCGCGCGCGCGATGGCCGGCGACGCGGTCGCCAGAGAGATCTCCGTGCCATAAGCGGTGCCCGCCGCGTTGGTGGCGAAGGCGCGGATCTGGTAGGTGGTGCCTTCGGTGAGTTCGGGGAGCGTGGCGCTGAAGAATCCCGTGCCGCTGCCAGCGATCACCGTCGGATCGGACTCCAGTTTTGGATCGCCGGCGGTGTTGTAGACAAAACCGCGGGCGGTCACCGCCAAGCCGTTCTCGGAAGTGACGGACCCCGAAACCACGGCGCTCGTGCTATCGGCAGCCGCCGCTCCCGTGGTTACGGAGGGGGCGGTGAGCGTGTTGGTGATGGCGCTCTCGGCGAAGGCCGGACGGGTGCCGGCGGCGAGAAGGCTGGTGGCTACGAGCAGACGGAGAAGACTCATGTTACAGGAGCATTCGGGGAAGCGGTATTGCCGGAGGTTCGTTCCCATGGTGGTAGGCAGGAGAGCGTTGCGTGTCGAGCCCCGCGCTCAGGTGCGGGTAGCGCGGGATCTGTTCGACTGCAGACGCAACGCATGCGCTGGCGCCGGGAAGATACCATGGACCAACAGAGACCCGGAAGTGCGCCCATTGTTTCATCATGATCCGATGGACGCAGCACGGCTCAAATCGGCCCGCGCCGTCGCCGCGATGGGGCTTGCCCGGGGGAGCGGCGCCGCTCACACCACTTTCGCCCAGAGGACCTTCAGATAGCGGCTTTCGAGGCAGTTCGAATAGACCGGATGGTCGGCGCCGGGGCCGGTGCGATCGAAGATCTGGAGACGGCGGTTGTGGCGGTGCGCGGCCTTGATCACGTACTCTTCGAACTGGTCGAGCGTCACGAGACCGGAGCAGGAACAGGTCACGAACAGGCCTCCGGGTTTTACCAAGCCGAGACCGAGGTGGTTGATGTCCTCGTACCGGCGCCGCCCGGCAAGCGGGCCGTCATCGTCCTCCGGATCGCGGCTGAGCACGAACTTCGGCGGATCGAGCACCACGGCGTCCCATTGCTCGCCGTTCTTCTGCATCTGGCGGGCGTAGGAAAACGTGTCGGCGTGCACCCACTTGATGCGGGCGTTGTTGATGTTCGCGTTGCGCTTGGCCTGCTCGATCGCGGTCTCGTCGAGATCGACGCCGGTCACCTCCTCGGCACCACCGTGGACCTTCGCCGCAATCGCGAAACCGCCGGTGTAGCAGCACAGGTCGAGCACGCGCGCGCCCTTCGTAAATTCGGCAAAACGGCGGCGGTTGTCGCGCTGGTCGCAGAAGAAACCGGTTTTGTGGCCCTCCTCGAAGTCGACCTCGAACGTCACGCCATGCTCGCGCACCTTGACGCGGCGCGGGGCGTCTTCGTCCACGAGCGGATCGAGCATCGCGGGCCGGATGCCTTCCCAGTGCGCGACTTCGTCGTCGACCTGCACAATGTGGTGCTTGGTGCCGACGGCTTCGTGCAACAGCGGAATCCACTTCGGCAGGCGTTGCAGGAGTCCGAGCGAGTAGACGTCGATGAAGAGCGTGTCGCCGTGCCGATCGATCGTGAGACCGCTCAGGCCGTCGCCATCGGAGTTGATCACACGGTAGGTGTTCGTGACGGCGTCGAGTCGGAGCATCTCCCGGCGGAGCGCGACGGCAAGGCGGAGCGCCTCCTCGAAATAGTCCTCGCCGACGGGTTCCGCGCTGAAACGCACGATGCGCAACGGCACGTTGGCCTTCTTGTTCCAGAGGCCAACACCGAGCCGTTTGCCGAGCTTGTCGTAGACGTTCACGAGATCGCCGGCGCGCGCGTCGGGCGAGTTCGCGCGGATCATCTTCGGATAGATCTGCGGCTGAAACGTGAAGAATTTCAGCTGCACCCACGGCGTCTGCCACTGCGAGCGGTCGATGGGCGCGGGCGGCGGTTGCGGCGCAAAACGATCGCCGCGGCGCGCGGCGGCTTCGGCTTCCACGGAGAACTCGTCAGGAAATTCGGGCTCGGGATTCAAGAGCGCCGATTGAGCCCGGCGCGCGAGGGAACGCGAGGCGGAAGACGCGGTACCCTACGCTCTCCCGCGTGGGGCAACGGACCTTTAGCCCGGCCGGCCCACGAACGCCACTGTGCGATAGCGCACCGTCACGTATCCGTCGCGCTGGCAGCGTTCGAACAACTCGCGCACGAGACGCACGACATCGCGACCGGCCGCCGTATCGCGGTCCGGCACGTAGGAACGCGAAAACACGAGGCTCGTCAGGCCGGCGAGATCGAGCTGGTGTTCGTGCGGCCAGACAAACTCCTCTGGTCTTGCCGGAGCGAAGAAGTCCGCCACCGCCGCCTTCTCGGACGCGAGCGATTGTTTCGGTTTCCCGCACGATTCCAACACCACCTCGAGCGCGCGTTGGAGCGGGTCGTCGGCCACGCGGTCGTTCCAGACCAGCGCGATCAGCCCACCGGGACGCAGCACCCGCAAACACTCCGCCCGTGCGCACTGTGGTTCGAACCAGTGAAAGGCCTGCGCGGCCGTCACGAGGTCGACCGACTGCGCGGGAAGCGGAATCTCCTCGGCCCTGCCGACCGCGCCGCAATAACGCGGCACGCCGGAGAGGCGTTGCTCCGCCAAGGCCAGCATCGCCGCGTCCGGCTCGATCGCGACAACGCGAAACTGATGGCGGAGCAGGTCGCGCGTGAGCAATCCCGTGCCGGCCCCGAGGTCGACTACCTCCGCCCCCACCGAAAACCGGGCCCGAAGCAGCTGGAAGAACGCCTCTGGGTAATCGGGGCGCGAGGCTTCGTAATCGGCGACCTTACGGGAAAATAGCAGCCGAGGCGCACCACCAACCGCGGCGGCCTCCGGCGCGCGCCGTTCTGCGGCGGAGTGGGGCTCGTGATTCAAGGGGCGCCGATTGAGCCCGGCGCCCGCGCGAATGCGAGACGGAAGAGATGCGCGAGGTGGGGCCGTTTCTCCGAAACAACCGTCCCCATTTGCCAGCGGGGAGCGCAGGGCGAGCGGCCGGCCATCGGCCATGGGCGGCTCGGAGAGCCGACCCTACGCCGGAAGCGGCTTCAGCAAAGCCGGCGGCAGTCGGAACCGCCTCAACTCTCGAGGCCGAAGACGGCCTTCACGTAATTGTCGATTGTGTACGGTTGGAGGTCTTCCGGTTGTTCGCCGAAGCCGAGGAAATAGACCGGAAGCTTGAGCTGGCGGTAGATGCCGACGAGCGCGCCGCCGCGGGCGGTGCCGTCGAGCTTCGTGACGACGAGTCCGGTGAGACCGAACGCGCGGTGAAACTCCTTGGCCTGCTCGATCGCGTTGGAGCCGTGGCTGCCGTCGATGACGAGCCAGCTGTGGTGCGGGGCGGAGGGATCGTGCTTCTGGAGGACGCGGCGGACCTTCGCGAGCTCGTCCATGAGGTTCGACTTCGTGTGGAGGCGGCCGGCGGTGTCGAGCAACACGTAGTTGCGGCCGCGGGCCTTGGCGGCGGCCATGGCGTCGAAGGCTACGGCGGCAGAATCGGCGCCGTGCTGGCTGGCGACGAGCTCGAGGTCGAGGCGTTCGCACCACGTGCGGAGCTGTTCGTTGGCAGCGGCGCGGAAGGTGTCGCACGCGCCGACGGTGACGGTGGCGGCGTCCTGCTTGAGCTTCCATGCGAGCTTCGCGCAGGTGGTGGTCTTACCGGAGCCGTTCACGCCGATGAGCGCGATGACGGTGGGTTTGTCGCCCACCGGGCCGAGTGTGCCCTCGGAGCCGGCGAGCACGCGGCGCAGGACAGCGGCGCCGATGGCGGCGGCTTCCTTGCCGTGGAGGTTCTTGTCCTTCTTATACGCGGCGCGGATCTCTTCGAGGATCTCGGCGGTGGTCTCGACGCCGAAGTCGGCGCCATAGAGGGCCTCCTCGAGTTGGTCGAGCGTGGCGGCATCGATCGGCTTCTGGCCGAACAGCCCGCCGACGCTGGCGACGAGTTTCTGCGCCGTCTTGGTGAGCCCGTCTTTGAATTTCTTGAAAAGGCCGAACATCAGGAATCGGGGATGAAGAGAAATCTGGAACTCAGGAAATCAGGAAACGGAAGGAGGCTGCGGATGCCATTCGCGACCGATGCGACGAATCGTCGGCGGCATGGTGGCGCAGGTCCTTGTTGCCGATCTGAGTCATCAAGTCCGCCATTCCTGATTCCCTGAGTTCCAGATCGATCGAGCTATCGCTTCCTCACTCGTCCTGCGTCTTGCGAGCGTCGCGGCCGAGTTGGTCTTTGAGGCGGTCGAGGATGCCGTTGATGAAGCGCTTGGCGTCGGCGTTGGAGAATTGCTTGGAGAGGTTGATCGCCTCGTTGATCGAGACCACCGGCGGGATGTCCTTGCGATGGAGCATCTCGTAGATGCCCACGCGGAGGATCGTGAGGTCGATCTTCGCGATGCGCTCGAAATCCCAGTTCTGGGCGAGGCCGCGAATGTGGCCGTCGATCTCCGACATGTGCTCGATCGCGCCGTGGATGAGCTCCTCGCCGAAGGCGAAGTGGTCGCGCGGCTTCTCCTGCTCGGCGAAGAACAGCTCGAGGGCGTGGGCGAGATCCTCGGGGCGGTTGAGCTCCCAGGAATAGAGAAACTGGACCGCGGCCATGCGGCCATCGCGGCGTTGTTGGATCGGACTGCTCATGCGGTGGGTCGGAGTTTCCGGAAAAGGTCGGCCATTTCGAGGGCGGCGCGGGCGAACTCGGCGCCGCGGTCGGTGGCGCCGTGGCAACGTTCACGCGCCTGGTCGTCGTTCTCGACGGTGAGCACGCCGTTGATCACAGGGATGAGGGTCGCGATCGCGACATCCTGCAGGCCGTGCGTGGCGGAGTACGCGATCACCTCGTAGTGGATCGTGTCACCGCGAATGAGCACGCCGAGCGCGATGAGGGCGTCGAACTCGCGGCGGTCGGCCAGCGCCTGGATGGCGACGGGGAGCTCGTTGGAGCCCGGCACACGGACGACGGTCGGCTCGGGCGCGCCGGCGGCCTTCAGAGCTGCCACGCAGCGCTCAAGCAGGGCGTCGACGTAGCCGGCGTTGAACCGCGCGGCGGCGATGCCGAAACGCAGACCGCGGGCGTCGATCGCGAGGGCGGTGGGTGCTTGAAGACTCATGGCGTGGGAAACAACGGTGGGAAAAAGGAGGGGTTCACGGTTCGCCTTCCGCCGGCACTGGCAATCCGAAAGGTGGAAGATACGTGGTCCAGTGCTTCAGCTCCGGCAGGATGACTCGATCCGATGCGAGGCACGCAGCCGGGCCGGACGTCACGCCACGGGCGTCCTGCGGGCGGTGCACTCCGACGCGGGCTGAAGCGCCGCGCCACGTTTCGCGGTCTTCACACCGCGACCGTCTCCACGATCTCGAGCCCGTAGCCCTCAAGGCCGACGACATGTCGCGCCGCCGAACCGGTCATCAGGCGGATCTTGCACAACCCGAGTGCGACGAGGATCTGCGCGCCGATGCCGTAGTCGCGCAAATCCATGGGCGGCTGTTGGCCGAGCGATTTGGCGGGGTTGGCCGCGACATCGCCGAGCATGAAGCTGCGCTGCATGTAGAGGACGACGCCCTGCTTCGCGGCGGCGATCCGGCGCAACGCCTCGGTGAGCGAGTGATAGCCCGTCAGGCCCGCGCCGCGGAAGACATCGCTGAGGACGTTTTCGGCATGGACGCGCACAAGCGTGGGTCCGGCGCCGAGCTCGCCCATCGTGAAGGCAAGGTGCTCGCGGCGATCGAGTTTGCTGCGGAACACGTGGAGCTGGAAACGGCCGAACTCCGAATCGAAATCGCGCGTGGCGATCTTCTCCACGAGCGGTTCGCGCCGGTGGCGGTACTCGATGAGCTGCGCGATCGAGACGAGCGTGAGCCCGTGGCGTTTCTTGAATTCGACCAACTGCGGCAGGCGCGCGCAGGTGCCGTCCTCGTTGAGGATTTCACAGATGACGGCCGTGGGCTCGAGACCGGCGAGAGAAACGAGATCGACGGAGGCCTCGGTGTGTCCGGCACGTTCGAGTACGCCGCCGGGGCGCGCTTGCAACGGGAAGATGTGGCCGGGCCGGACGAGTTCGTCGGGCCGGGTTTCGGGGTTGGCGAGCAGCTGGATCGTGCGCGTACGGTCGTAGGCGCTGATACCGGTGGTGATTCCCTCGGCGGCGTCGACCGAGACGGTGAAGGCGGTGCGAAGCGTCTCGCGGTTCTCGCGCACCATCTGCTCGATGCCGAGACGTTTGAGGCGCGGCCCGGTGGTGGGCACGCAGATCAACCCGCCGGCGTGGCGGATCATCAGGTTGACGGCTTCGACGGTCACCTTGCTCGCGGCGATGACGAGGTCGCCCTCGTTTTCGCGGTTCTCGTCGTCGGTGATGATCACGATGCGTCCGGCGGCGATCGCGCGGATCGCGTCCTCGACGGAGTCGAAATGCTGGTGAACCTCGGGTTCGCTCATACGCGGGAGGGCGAGCGTGCGCCCGCAGCTGGAGCTGTCAACCGCACCGCCGGGGCGGGTCGAACGGCGGGGGTGAAGCCCGCCCCACCATCGGCATCCGCGACCCTCAGGTGGAGTTGTTAGCGAGAGCCGCTTCCAGGCCGCGCCGCGGCGCGTCCGTGGCCCACAAAACAAACGGCGGCCTCGCCGAAGCGGGCCGCCGTGAAAACGAGCAGGAGTTTGCGGAGACGAACCGGACTCAGTAGCGCTTGAACACCAGCGAGGCGTTCTGGCCGCCGAAGCCGAGGTTGTTGCTCACTGCCACGTCGACCTTGGCCGAGCGCTTGACGTTCGGCACGTAGTCGAGGTCACACTCCGGATCGGGCGTCTCGTAGTTGATCGTCGGCGGGATTTCGCCGGTCTGGATCGCCTTCACGCAGACGGCGGCCTCGACCGCGCCGGCGGCGCCGAGGAGGTGGCCCGTCATCGACTTGGTCGAGCTCACCGGGATGGACTTCGCGAGATCGCCGAAGACCTTCTTGATGGCGATGGTCTCGAACTTGTCGTTGTACGGCGTGGAGGTGCCGTGGGCGTTGATGTAGTTGACCTGCGCGGGCTCGACCCCGGCATCGGCGATCGCGCGGCGCATCGCGGAGGAAAGGCCGCGGGCTTCCGGATCGGGTTGCGTGATGTGGAAGGCGTCGGCCGTGGCCGCGTAGCCGGCAAACTCCGCATAGATGCGGGCGCCGCGGGCCTTGGCGTGTTCCTCAGCTTCGAGGACGAAGATGCAACCGCCCTCGCCCATGACGAAGCCGTCGCGATTGGCGTCGAACGGGCGCGAAGACTTCTCCGGGGCGTCGTTGAACGAGGTCGCCATCGCCTTCATCGAGCAGAAGCCGGCGAAGGAAAGCGGCGTGACGGAGGCCTCGGAGCCACCGGCGAGCATGATGTCGGCGTCGCCGTACTGGATAGTGCGCAACGCCTCGCCGAGCGAGTGGGTGGAGGTCGCGCAGGCGCTGATGACCGTGAAGCAGGGACCAGCGAAGTTGTATTCGATGGCCACGATGCCGGAGGCCATGTTGCTGATCATCGCCGGGATGAAGAACGGCGAGACCTTGCGCGGGCCTTTTTCGATGAGGTTGCGGGCCTGCGCCTCGAAGGTCGCCATGCCGCCGATGCCGGAGCCGATGATCACGCCGGCGCGCTCACGGTCGACTTTGGTGTGGTCGAGACCGGCGTCCTGGACGGCGAGCTTGGCCGCGGCGACCGCGAGCTGGGTGTAGCGATCGTTGCGGCGGGCCTCCTTCGGGTCCATGTACTTGCCCGGGTCGAAATCGCGGATCTCGCCGCCGACCTGGCAGGTGAAGTCGGTCGTGTCGAACGACGTCACCCGGCTGATACCGCTGCGACCAGCCAACAGGCTGGCCCAAAAATCATCGACGGTCTGGCCGAGCGCCGTGACGACGCCAATGCCGGTGACCACCACTTTTCTCGGAGGCTGGTTGTATGCCATAGATGCGGGCAGGAAAGCAAAAGTCCCGAACGGTTCGCGTCGGGACTTCAGATGGGGAAAAATCGACCGTGAGAAGCGTTACTGCTTCTTCGCGGCGGCTTTGGCTTCGATGTAGGAAATCACCTCACCGACAGAGAGAAGCTTCTCGGCTTCGGCCTCCGGAATCTCGCCGCCGAGCTCTTCCTTGAACTCCTCCTCGAAGGCCATGATGAGCTCGACCGTGTCGAGGGAATCCGCGCCAAGATCGTCCAAGAAGGAGGCTTTCGGCGTGATCTGCTCCTCGTTAACGTTCAACTGGTTAACGATGATTTCTTTGACGCGCTGTTCGATGGTTTTATCGGCCATTGTCGTTTGGGTTTGGTGGGATTTGTTGGATGGGTTTCAGATAGCCATGCCGCCGTCAACGGGAAAAACCTGACCCGTGATGTAGCCAGATTCCTCGGAACAGAGGAACTCGACCATGGCGGCGATTTCAGTCGCTTCGCCGAACCGCTTGAGCGGCACGGCATCGAGAATCTTGGCGGAGATTTCGGCGTTGCCGGTGAACTCCGTGGTCATGTCGGTCTTGATGAAGCCGGGGGCGACGGCGTTCACCGTGATGCTGCGGCTGGCGAACTCCTTCGCCATCGTCTTGGTGAAGCCGATCATGCCGGCCTTCGCGGCCGAGTAGTTCGCCTGGCCGGCGTTGCCCATCACACCGCTGACGGAGGTGATGTTCACGATGCGGCCCCAGCGCTGACGCGTCATCGGGCGCGCGAGGCCCTTCGTCCAGTAGAAGCAACTCGAGAGGTTCGTTTCGATCACGCTGTGCCAATCGTCGTCGCTCATCCGCAGGATCAGGCCGTCCTTGGTGATGCCGGCGTTGTTCACGAGGATGTCGATCGTCGGAAATTCGGCGAGGATCTGCTCACAGGCCTTGGCGACCGCCGCACCGTCGGCCACATCGACCGCGACCGCCTTGGCGGAACCGCCGGCCGCGCGGATGGCCTCGGCCACGGCGCCGCAGCTCGTCTCGCTCTTGCTCACGCAGATCACCGTCACACCGCGGCGCGCGAGCGCCTCGGCGATGGCCTTGCCGATGCCACGACCAGCGCCGGTCACGACGGCGGTCCGCTTATTGAAGGTGAAACTCATGGTTGGGTGAAACGACGGCGGAATTCAGAGACGAAGGCGCTGGATTCCGGCGGCTCCCCGGCCGTTGGCAAGGCCCAATCACGAGCCTCAAACCCGCCCCAAAACCCTGACACTCCGTCAGTCCCACGCCACTCTGCATCCTCTCGTCCACGCTACGCTCGCCTCGGCCGGCGGGGAGTCCGGGCCCTCGAACCCGAGGAAGCGCCGTCGCTCGGCTACGACCGCGGAAACCAGCTTGCCCCCCGCCACGCGCGCGCTTCCCCTCGCCGCCCTCGTGCCCGAAACCGCCGCCCAACCGCCCGCCGCCGACGAACTCTCCCACCTGCTCAAACAGGTCTTCGGCTACGACCGGTTCCGGCCGCTCCAGCGCGACATCATCGCCTCCGCCCTCGCCGACCGCGACTCGCTGGCCGTCCTCCCCACCGGCGCGGGCAAGTCCCTCTGTTTCCAGCTCCCAGCCCTCGCCCGCCCCAGCCCCGGCCTGACCGTCGTCGTCTCGCCGCTGATCGCGTTGATGAAGGATCAGGTCGACCAGCTCAGCGCGGCCGGCGTCGCGGCGACGTTCATGAACTCGACCCTCGGCGCCGAGGAGTCGAAACGCCGTTACCGCGGCCTCTACGCCGGCGAGTACCGCCTGCTCTACATCTCCCCCGAGCGTCTCGCCCTCGACGGTTTCATCGACCGCCTGAAGGAGTGGCCGGTGCAGCTGCTGGCCGTCGACGAGGCGCACTGCATCTCCGAATGGGGCCACGACTTCCGCCCCGAGTACCGCCAACTCGCCACCCTCCGCGCCCAGCTCCCCGCCGTGCCGGCCATGGCGCTCACCGCCACCGCCACGCCGCGCGTGCGCGACGACATCGTGCGCCACCTCGGCCTGCGCGATCCGGCGATCTTCGTCGCATCCTTCAACCGCCCGAACCTCACCTATCGCGTCGAGCCCAAGGACGAGCCGATCAAACAACTCCTCGCCTTCCTCAAGGAGCGCCCACGCGACGCCGGCATCGTTTACTGCGCCAGCCGCAAACAGACCGAGAAAGTCGCCGATTCTCTCGCCGGCCGCGGTTACGCCGCCCGTGCCTACCACGCCGGCCTCGACGCGGAGGAGCGCTCGCGCAACCAGGAGGCGTTTCTCCGCGACGAGGTGCAGATCATCTGCGCCACCATCGCCTTCGGCATGGGCATCAACAAGCCCAACGTCCGCTTCGTCGTCCACTACGACCTCCCCAAGAACGTCGAGGGTTACTACCAGGAAACCGGCCGCGCCGGCCGCGACAGCCTCCCCGCCGAGTGCCTGCTCCTCTACTCCGCCGGCGACGCCGCCAAACAACGCCACTTCATCGACGAGATCACCGACGCCGACGAAGCCGCCCGCGCCCGCCGCCAGCTCCGCCAGATGCTCGCCTACGCCGACGCCACCTCCTGCCGCCGCGTCGAGCTCATGGGCTATTTCGGCGAACCCTTCCAGGCCTGCGACTGCGGCGCCTGCGACAACTGCCTCTCGCCCCTCGAGACCTACGACGCCACGGTCCCCGCGCAGAAACTCCTCTCGTGCGTCTACCGCATCCGCGCCGCCAGCGGGTTCGACATGGGCCTGAAGCACGCCGTCGACGTCCTCCGCGGCCACGCTAACGAGAAGACCGAGCGCCTCGGCCACGACAAACTCACCACGTGGGCCATCGGCGCCGACACGACCGAGCACGAGTGGATGCACCTCGGCCGCGAACTCCTCCGCCTCGGCTACCTCGAACTCGGCACCGAGATGCCCGTCGTCTCCCTCACCGACGCCGGCCGCGAACTCCTCCGCACCCGCACCGCCGTCACGCTCGCCAAACCCCGCGCCGTCGTGAAACCGAAACGCGACCGCCAGGCTCGCGCCCGCCGCGGCGATTTCGACTACGACGAGATCCTCTTCGAACGCCTCCGCGAGCACCGCCAGAAACTCGCCGCCGAGCTCGAGGTGCCCGCGTACATTGTTTTCGGCGACACGACGCTCCGGGAGATGGCGCGTTTCTACCCGTCGACCCCCACCGAGCTGAGCGGCATCACCGGCGTGGGCGAGAAGAAGCTCGAGCGTTTCGGCGACGTCTTCCTCGCTGCCATCCGCGCCCACCTCGAAGTCCACGGTAAACAGACCTTCGCCGATTAGGGATTCACGCCAGAAGCCGAAGCGTCTGGGAAACCAGGAACAGAAGCCCTTCCGCTGTGGCGCTGCTCGCGCGAGCGGCGAACCGGCGGAAGTCGCTCGGCCCCTTTTGCCGAGGGAGTTTCAGTAGATCGGCAGGAACTCGTTCGGGATGGCGGTCTCGATCAGCGAGACGCCGAATTGGCGCAGCGCGCCCGGTTCGGGCGACCAGCGGTGCACGGCGTGAGAGCGTTCGCTGTCGCGCGCCTCGAAGAGCCATGTGGCGCCATCGAGCCCTTGGCGGCCGTCGTCGAAGGGCAGAGTGAAAAAGCTGAGGCGTTCGAGACTTTTGCGATGTCCGGCACGATCGCTCGCACTCAGCGCGACCGTGCGTTGCACCACCCAATGTCCACCGTCCGGCGTGTCCTCCCATAGCTTCGCCTCGTATGCGCCGGTGCCGTCGGCAGTGAAGCGGAGTTCAAGGAGCGCCGCTCGATGGAAACTCCGCAGCCAGAGGAAACGGAAACGTTCTTCGCCCGCGGCCAACGGCTCCTCCGCCAGCGGTTTCATCCCGAAGTGGCCGAGCGTGTGCGCCAGAAAACGCGGATCGCCGGGCAGAATCACCTCATACCCGTGCGGTTTCACCTCCTCCGCCGAGGCAACATACGGCTCAAGCGAAACTGGATCCGCTTCTTCGGCATACACCGAGGGCGCGAACACCAGCGCCAGGCCGAAAACGAAGAGGACAGGAAGAGGAGTTGTGGGGCGCATGGGGTCTCTTCGTCGCCAGACGTTAGGCACGCCGACAGAACGCTGAAAGCTCTTTTCGCGTCGGCCGGGCCGCCCCTGTTTCCTATCGTTTCAGCACCGCGAGAAACGGCGGTTTCGGCAGGCCGAACCAGCGGCTGAGCGCGAAGCGGGCGGCTACTCGCAGGCAGCCGAAGCCGTACACCACGCTGCGGCGGAAGTTGATCGAGGAGGCCGCAGGAAAATACTTCGTGGGACAGCTCACCTCGGCGATCGGGTAACCGAGCCACAACGCCTGCGCGATAAACTCGCTGTCGAAGACAAAGTCGTTGGAGTTGGCCGAGAGATCGAGTTTCTCGAGCAACTCGCGCGAATAGGCGCGATAACCGGTGTGGTATTCGGAGAGCTTGGCGCCAAGGAACACGTTTTGCACGGCGGTGAGGCCGCGATTGGCGACGTACTTCCAGCGCGGCATGCCTCCTCGCAGCGCGTGGGCCCCCAGGATGCGCGAGCCCATCACGAAATGGTAGAGCCCGTTGGCGATCATCGACGCCATTGCGGGGATGAGCAGCGGTGTGTACTGGTAGTCCGGGTGCACCATGATCACCACGTCGGCGCCCTGTTCAAGAGCGAGGAGGTAGCAGCTCTTCTGGTTGCCGCCGTAGCCGAGGTTGCGCTCGTGCACGTGGACGAGCGTCTGCGGCAACGTGCGCGCGAGCTCGACCGTGTGGTCGCGGCTGCGGTCATCCACGAGGATGACGAGATCGACCACGCCCTGTGCCATCACCTCGTCGTAGGTGGCGCGCAGGGTTTTCTCGGCGTTGTACGCCGGCATGACGACCACGACTTTTTTCCCGTGAAACATGGGCTTCGTTCAGAGGAGGAACCGGCAAAAAGACCGCGGGCCTCAAGCCGCGTTTCACGCACACATTCGAAAGCTCGCGTCAGCGCTAGAGACTCAGCCCGCGCGCGGGTCGACCACGCGGCCCATGAACAACACCGCGCCGCTCTGGTGATCGCAGACGAAGAACAGGAATGGCCGGTCGACCGCGAACGGCGTCGGCACCGCGACGGGCGCATCGTACGGCGCCTCGGTGACGGGTAGCGTGGCGGCGACGGCCGTCGCGCCCTTCTCGTCGATCGCGAATTTCGCGAGGTGGCTCACGGCCGAGAGGTAGAGCGGCGCGCCGTCGGGGTTGCCGCCGAACACGCCGAAATCGGCGCCACCGGCGCGATCAAACACCGTCTTCACGCCGAGCGCGCCGAGCGCCGTCTCGAGCCGCGGGAGCGCGCGTTCTGCTTTGAAACGCGGCAGGCGCAGATCGAGCCGCGCCGGTTGGTTCGCGCGCACTGCGCGCAGGCACTCGCCGATCTTCGCCGTGGTGAGCTGCGCCTCGAATTGTGCGAGCGACACAGCCGCATCGGGCACGAGCACCACGAGTGCGAGCTGCTCGTTGCGGTAGGGGATCTCGACCAGTCGGCAACCGGGCTGCACCGCGGTGCGCAACAATCCGAGCCGGCGCATCGTGGACACCTCGATGGTGGCGGGGGGCGCCGGCGCCTCCGGCACGGGAGCGGCGGCGGGTTGGCCAGCGACGGGCGTAGCCGAAGGTTGGTCAGCCGGCGTAGCCGCAGCCACCGACGTCGGCGTCTTTGCCACGGGCTCCGGCGGCGGCGGGAGATGGAATGGCGCGGTTTCGGTGAGCGCGGGGTCGAACTCCTGCTGCCAGGCGGTGCGAAAAAAGACGCCGTTGGCGACCACGATGCAGGAGTCGGGCGCGTAGCTTCTCGCGTCGCCGATCGCGGTGATGCGGTCCTCGGTGCGATCGGTGATCCAGCGGTTGATCCAGTGCACCGCGTACTCCGGGCGGGCGAAATCGATGACGCGCAGCTCGCTGCGGCAGTGTTGGCGGAGGAGGTCGACGTAGCCGGCGTTGATCGAGTTCCACTGCTGCACCCAGAGGGCGCGGGCGAAGGCGAGGTTCGTCTCGTTGCCGGCGGCGCGCTGCAGTCGGCGCGTGAGGGCGCCGAAACCATCGGCCGCCTCCGTCACGGGCAACGAGAGGTGGAGCGCGCTGCGCAACTCGGCCGCGGCGGTGCCCTGGACGCCAGCGGCGACCGGCAGCAGCGCCTGCATGAGGCCGAGCGGCGCGAACACGATGTTGCCGGGCTCGTTGCGGAGTTGGCCGTAGAGATCGGCGGCGAACGCGTTGCTCGATTCCACGACCGCCGCGATCAACGGGTCCTCCGGGGCCGGCGCGGGAGCTGGCGGCGGAGCCGCGGGATCGGCGACGGGGGGCTCCGCGCCCGAGATCAGTCCACCGGCCAGCCCGAGGATGAGCAGGCAAAACGCGCGGCGGAGTGACAGGGTCGACATGGCGGGGTTTCGGTGGGGGCGAAAGTCGGCAAGCGTGCAAATCCCCCCTGCTCCGACGAGTCGAAAGTCGGTTACGCGCGAGTTCACCTGTTTTTGGCGACCGGGCGCAAAAAAGCCGCGGCCCCCGGAAAGGGACCGCGGCTCGAAATCGAGCCCGCGTTTCGCCGCTACGGCTCAGTAGCGGTAGTGCTCGGGCTTGTAGGGACCGTCGACCGACACGCCGAGGTACTTGGCCTGCTTCTCGGTGAGCTTCGTGAGCTTCACGCCGATCTGCGCGAGGTGCAGCCGGGCGACTTCCTCGTCGAGTGCCTTGGGCAGGCGGTAGACGCCGACCTTGTAGGTGTCGCGGTTCTTCCAGAGGTCGAGCTGGGCGAGCGTCTGGTTGGTGAAGCTGTTCGACATGACGAACGACGGGTGGCCCTTGGCGCAGCCGAGGTTCACGAGGCGGCCTTCGGCGAGCACGAGGATCGAACGGCCGTGCGGGAACGTGTAACGGTCGAGCTGCGGCTTGATGTTGTCCTTCTTCACGCCGGGCGCGGCGGCGAGGCGGGCGATCTGGATCTCGTTGTCGAAGTGGCCGATGTTGCAGACGATCGCGTTGTCCTTCATCGCCTGCAGGTGCTCGAGGGTGAGCACGTCGCAGTTGCCGGTGGTGGTGACGTAGATGTCGCCCGTACCGAGGGTGTCCTCGACGGTCTTCACCTCGAAGCCTTCCATCGCGGCCTGGAGGGCGTTGATCGGATCGATCTCGGTCACGATGACGCGGGCGCCGAAACCGCGCAGCGAGTGCGCGGAGCCCTTGCCGACATCGCCGTAGCCGCAGACGACCGCGACCTTGCCGGCGATCATGACGTCGGTGGCGCGCTTGATGCCGTCGGCGAGCGACTCGCGGCAGCCGTAGAGGTTGTCGAACTTGGACTTGGTGACGGAGTCGTTGACGTTGATCGCGGGCACTAGGAGCTTGCCGACTTCGTGCAACTGATACAGGCGGTGCACGCCGGTGGTCGTCTCCTCGGAGACACCGCGCCATTCCTTCACGAGGGCGGTGAAGATCTTCGGCTGGGTGGCGTGGATCTTCTTGAGGAGATCCTTGATGACCTGCTCCTCGTGCGAGCCGGAGGCGGAGTTCACCCAGTCGGAGCCCTGTTCCAGCTCGTAGCCCTTGTGGAGGAGGAGCGTCACGTCGCCGCCGTCGTCGACGACGAGCTGCGGGCCCTTGCCGTCGGGGCCGACGATGGCGTGCCACGTCATGTCCCAGTATTCCTCGAGCGTCTCGCCCTTCCAGGCGAAGACGGGGATGCCGGCCTTGGCGATGGCGGCGGCGGCGCTGTCGACGGTGGAGAAGATGTTGCAGGAGGCCCAGCGCACCTTCGCGCCGAGGGCGACGAGCGTCTCGATGAGGACGGCCGTCTGGTTGGTCATGTGCAGCGAACCGGTGATGCGGACGCCGGCCAGCGGTTTGGTCTGCGAATACTTGGCGCGGACGGACATGAGGCCGGGCATCTCGGCCTCGGCCATGGCGATCTCCTTGCGGCCGAGGTCGGCGAGGGCGAGATCACGGACTTTGAAATCTTGGGACATGAAGAAAACGGGCTGAAAGTTAGTGGAAGAAAAAGGCCGACAGCCTCTGGTGAAGCGGTCGGCCGGTGACGTGATGGCTCAGACCTTCTTGATCGCGGCCTTGAGGGCCTCGACCTTGTTGAGCTGCTCCCACGGGAGCTCGGCCTTGCCGAAGTGGCCGTAGTTGGTCGTCTGGCGGTAGATCGGCCGGAGCAGATCGAGCTGCTTGATGATGTTCGCCGGCTTGAAGCTGAACACCTCGCGCACCGCGGCGGAGATCTTCTGCTCGTCGACCTTGGCGGTGCCCATGGCGTCGACCCAGATCGAGACGGGCTCCGGGTAACCGATCGCGTAGGCGACCTGAAGTTCGCAGATCTCGGCGAGGCCGGCGGCGACGATGTTCTTCGCGACCCAGCGGCACATGTAGGCGGCCGAGCGGTCGACCTTCGACGGGTCCTTGCCCGAGAACGCGCCGCCGCCGTGGCGACCCCAGCCACCGTATGTATCAACGATGATCTTGCGGCCGGTGAGACCGGAGTCTCCCTGCGGCCCGCCGACGACGAAACGGCCGGTCGGGTTGATCAGGAACTTGGTGTCGGCATCGATCATGTTCGCCGGGATCACGCGGCGGATGACGTGCTCGATGAGGAACTCGCTGATCGCGGCGTGCGTGACTTCCGGCGTGTGCTGCGTGGAGATGACGACGTTCTCCACCTTCACCGGCTTGTCGTTCTCGTAGCGGATCGAGACCTGCGACTTGGCGTCGGGCCGGAGCCAGGAGACGAGGCCGGCCTTGCGGATCTTCGTCAGCTCACGGCCGAGGCGATGGGCGAACATGATCGCCGTGGGCATCATCTCGGGGGTCTCGTTGCAGGCGTAGCCGAACATCAGACCCTGGTCGCCGGCGCCCTGCTCCGCGGTCTCCTTGCCGTCGGCGGCGCGGGCATCGACGCCCTGCGCGATGTCGGGCGACTGGCGCGTGAGGTAGTTGTTGATGAAGACCTGGTCGGCGTGGAAGACGTCGTCGTTGTGGACGTAACCCACGTCGCGGATGGCGTCGCGCACGACCTGCTCGTAGTTGATTTTCGCCTTCGTCGTGATCTCGCCGGCGAGGATGACCATGTTCGATTTGACCATCGTCTCGCAGGCCACGCGGCTGGTCGGATCCTGGGCGAGGCAGGCGTCGAGCACGCTGTCGGAGATCAGATCGGCGACTTTGTCGGGGTGACCCTCACCCACGGATTCGGAAGAGAAGACGAAGGAATTGGACATAGAGCTTGGAGGTGTGGCCGCCGAAGGTTGGCGAAACGCGGGCGGAGGCAAGGTCTTTATCAACGCATCAGGACAGCTTGATATGACATCGGAGCCCGGCGTCGCCAGTGGTCATTGGCGCCGCACCGCGGCGCGCTGCGGCACACGCGCGGATGGTGAGGCCGCGGTATTGCGTTCCGCCGCACCCGAGCACAACGTCGGGCCCCGCGACGCACGCCAGATGACCCACCCCGCCGCCAATTCCAACGGCCAGCCGCGCATCGATCTGTCCGGCCGCCGGATCCTCGTGGTCGAAGACGACCGCCTGAACGCCCGCATCATCGCGTCCATCCTGCGGCCCGAGGGTTATGTCACCCACGAGGTCGACTCCGGGGAAGCGGCTCTTGCGGCGTTTGCCCAGTTCCGCCCCGATCTCGTGCTGCTCGACGTGGTGATGGACGGCATCAACGGCTTCGAAACCTGTCGCCGGCTCAAGGAGGACCCCTCCGCGGCGAACGTCCCCGTGATCTTCATCACGGCGAAGAACCAGCCTGAAGACATCGTGGCTGGTCTCGAGGCGGGCGGTGTCGATTACGTGGTGAAGCCGTTTCAGCCGAAGGAAATGGTGGCCCGGATCCGCACCCACCTGCACCTGCGCGCGCTCGTCGATCACCAGCAACACCTCATCGACGATCTCAGCAAGGCCAACGCCGCCAAGAACCACTTCCTCGGCATCGCCGCGCACGACTTGCGCAACCCGCTCACCTCGATCCGCGGCCTCTCCGAGTTCATGCTCGACGGCTCCTCCGGCGAACTCTCCGAGGACCAGCGCGCGATGCTCCGCAGCGTGCACAGCGCGACGCATGTCATGCTCGACCTGCTCAACGAGCTGCTCGACATCTCGATCATCGAAAGCGGCGAGATGCGTCTCGATCTCTCCCCCACGAATCTCGCCGATCTGGTGACCGACGCGGCATTCCTCAACGGCCTCACCGCCGCACGCAAACAGATGAAGATCGTCTGCCGCCCGTTCAAACCCTCGTGCGCGCTGCTCATCGACGCCCGCAAGATCCGGCAGGTCGTGGACAATCTTCTCAGCAACGCGATCAAGTTTTCGCCGCCCGGGACGACTATTACGGTGGAATTTTCCGAAGATGGCACCCACCAGACGATTTCCGTGCAGGATCAGGGCCCCGGAATCCCCCCCGGCGAGATGAGCATGCTGTTCACCAGTTTCGGCAAGACCTCCGTCAGGCCCACCGGCGGCGAAAAAAGCACCGGGCTCGGGCTGGCGATCTGCCGCAAGATCGTGGAAGCCCACCACGGCACCGTCTCCGCCGCGAATCGCGAAGGCGGCGGCGCCGATTTCCGCATCTCCCTGCCACCGACCGCCACCGATCATGGAGTTTAACGGCACAGTGCTCGTCGTCGACGATGAGCCCCACATCCGCCGGTACATCGGTCTGATCCTGCACAAGCTCGGCTCACCGCGGATCATCGAGGCCGCCAACGGCGAGGAAGCCGTCGCTCTCTTCGCCCAGCACCAGCCGGACCTCGTGCTCATGGACGTGAACATGCCCATCATGGATGGCATCCACGCACTCGAGAAGATCTGTGCCGCCAATCCCGATGCGCTCGTGGTGATGCTCACCTCGCTCGCGACCCGACATGTCGTCGAACGCTGCCTCGAGCTGGGCGCAGTGAACTTCGTCCGCAAGGACACGCCCAAGGAGATGATGGCGAAGGTCCTGACCGAGACGATCAACGACAACTTCGGCGAAGCCGAAGCCTGACGCCATGTCCTCCGAGCAAATCGACGACGCCGACGAGGTTGGACTCGTGCTGCGCGAAGTGCGTTACCCGCTGCCCCGCCTCCTCCGCGAGCTTCGGCTCGAACGCACCGGATCGCTCTTCGCGAAGGAGATCCTCGATCAGAAGGAGATCAGCCAGATCTTCACGACCCGCCGGAAGAAACATGCCAAGCGCGCCAAATAACGGGTTCATGGAGACGATCACCGCCGGCGTGCCGCCGCTGGTCGCCCCGGAGGTCCTCGGCCCGCTCGTGAAGGAGCACGGCCACGGCACGCTCGCGCTGCTGCAGGCTCTCATCGCGGGGAAACACCTGCCAAAAGACCAGGCCTGCACGCTGTGGGGCAACTCCATTGGCAAGGCCTACGTCGATCCCATCAGCTCGCTCATCTCTGACGAGGCGCTCACGAAGCTTCCGCATGAGATCGCCCTCAAAACCCAGAGCATCCCGATCTACGTGCTCGACGGCGTGACGACCGTCGCGATGGCCGAGCCGAACGACCCCGATCTCGTCCGCCGCATCGGCCACATCGTCCTCGGTCCCGTCAGCCCCGTCTTCAGCCTTCCCTGCGAGATCGCCGATGCGATCGCCGTCCACTACTCCACCGACAAGGGCATCGAGGACTGCCTCAACGAGTTCGCGAAACACAACTCCCTCCCGCTCGGCGATCTCTCCGCCGAAGCGCTCCAGAACCTCGGCTCGTCGACCGGCGTCATCCGGATCGTGGACACACTGATCCACTTCGCCCTCCGCGAGCGCGCGACCGATATCCACATCGAACCGCTCGAGGAGCAGACCCGCATCCGTTTCCGCGTCGACGGTTTCCTCCGCGAAGTCCTCACCTTCGCCAAGGTCCTCCACAACGCCATCGTCTGCCGCATCAAGATCCTCGCCGATCTCGACATCTCCGAAGCCCGCCTCCCGCAGGACGGCCGCATCGTCCTCCCCCTCGGCACCAACAAGGCGAACTTCCGCATCTCCACGATCCCCTCGCAGTTCGGCGAGAAGGTCGTCGTGCGCGTCCTCAACATCACCGGCAAGAAGGACATCCTCACCCTCGACAAGCTGATGATGTCGCAGACGATGCTGCAGCCGTTCCGCCGCCTGATCCAGAGCCCCAACGGCATCATCTTCGTCACCGGCCCGACCGGCTCCGGGAAGACGACCACGCTCTACGCCGTCCTCCACGAGCTGAACAACACCGGGCTCAACATCTCAACCATCGAGGACCCGATCGAGATCCAGCTCGCCGGCGTCAACCAGACACAGGTCAAGTCCGACATCGGCCTCGACTTCGCCTCGATGCTCCGCGCCCTTCTGCGCCAGGATCCCGACATCATCCTGCTCGGCGAGATCCGCGATGCGGAGACAGCCAAGATCGCGACCGAAGCCGCCCTCACCGGCCACCTCGTCCTCGCGACCCTCCACACCAACTCCGCGCCCCAAGCCGTGCTCCGCCTCATGGAGATGGGCGTGGCACCGTACATGGTCGCACCGTCCGTCGTCGGCGTGCTCGCGCAGCGCCTCGTCGCCCGCATCTGCGAGAAGTGCAAGGAGGCGTATTTCCCGCCGCGCGAAGTGTTGCGCCGCTACTTCGACGACGACGGCCTGAGCGACGTGCCGTTCTACCGCGGTCGCGGCTGCCCATACTGCCGCGGCACCGGCTACCGCGGCCGCGTGGCGTTTCACGAACTCGTCCTCGTGACCGACGAGATCCGCTCGCACATTTCTAAGGGCGGAAACGTGCAGGACATCGTCGCCGCCGCCCGCAAGGTCGGCTATCAACCGCTCCGTTACGATGCCCTGAAGAAGGTCCTCCTCGGGCTCACCACGATCGAGCAGCTCGAAGAAAACGCCGCCTTCGAATGGGAAGCGTAGGCTCCCGGCCCCGCGCCAGTCCCCGCTCCGCCGGCAGCGGTTCTCCGCCGGACTCCGGAGTGCGCGCCAAACGCCGCTTCACGAAACGCGTTTTTGACCGATAACCGGCTTGGCGGCCGCGGCCGTATGCCGCCACCTGTCCTCCGCCACATCCCCATGTCGGAATCCCCGCTTCTCCCGCCCATCGAACCGGCTGCCATCGCGAATCTGCGCGCAATCGGGGGCGGCGACGCGGGGTTCGTCGGCGAGATTGTGCAGATGTTCCGCGAAGACACACCGCCCAGCCTCGACGAGCTCGCTTCGTGCGCCGCCCGCGGCGACGCCGAGCGTCTCGCCAAACTCGCCCACGGCCTCAAAGGCAGCGCCGCCAATTTCGGCGCCCGCCATTTCCGCGCCCTCGCCGAGCGGATCGAAGCGATCGCGAAGTCCGGCGACCTTGCCCGTGCGGCCGCAGCGGTGGCGGACCTCCGTGCGGAATACGACCGCGTCCTCGCAGCGCTCGATGCGCTGCCGCCTGCCTGATCTCGCCCGCGCCGCTCCCGTCGCGCGTCTCTGAGAAACGCTCCCATAGCGTGGCTGCCGCGCCTCCTGTCCGTCCTCTTCCGCCTCGTCACCCTCGGCGGCGCGCCCCAAGCTCGCGGACCGTGAAAGCTTCCGACTTCTTCACCCTTCCGCCCTCGCTCGCCGCGTTTGCGCCTTTTTTCGCCGCCGATGCCCACCCCTGGGAATGGCTGAAACAGATCGGGCCCGCTCTCGCCGCCGCCGATTTCACCGGCGGACAGACGATCCCGCCCGGCGTGCACGCCGAAGGGCAGGTCTTCGTCCATCCCACAGCCCAGCTTCCCGCGTACGCCACGTTGATCGGACCGATCTGGATCGGGCCCGAAACGAAGCTCCTCCCCGGCTGTTATCTGCGCGGCAATGTCATCGTGGGCGCGCGCTGCACCGTGGGCCACAACGCCGAGCTGAAGAACGCGCTGCTCATGGACCGCGTGCAAGTTCCCCACCGCCCGTACGTGGGCGACTCGATCCTCGGCAACGCCGCGCACCTCGGCGCCGGCGCAGTGCTCTCCAACCTCCGCCTCGACCAGCAGCCGATCACCGTGCGGTTGCCGAGCGGCACGTTTGAAACCGGCCTGCGCAAGTTCGGGGCGATCCTCGGCGACGCCGCCGAAGTCGGCTGCAACGCCGTCCTCCAACCCGGCACCCTGCTGGGCCCGCGCGCGCTGGTGATGCCGACGATGGCGTTCGGGGGCTACCTCCCGGCGGCGACGATCGCCCGCGTGCGGGCCCCCGTCTCCACCTTTCCCCGTCGCGACTGAAAACTCCCTCGGGCGCGCTCAGCCCGGCGATGAGGCGCATCCGCACCGCCGCGCTCGCCTGCAGGTCAAGGCAGCTTGAGTTGCATGCCGATCTTCAGCGGCGTGTTGCGGTCTTGGAGCAGACCGCGGTTCGCCGCGACGATGTCGTTCACGCGCGAACCATTTCCGTAGTACTGCCGGCTGATGCTGAAAAGTGAGTCGCCCTTCTGCACCGTGTGCACGCGGCCGGCCGGCGTCGGCGGTTGGGCGACCGCGGTGGAGGGAGTCGCAGTGTTGCCGGCACCAGCGGATTGTTGCGTGACCGAAGCGGGTGCGGCCGGCCGTGTCGCCGGCGTCGGCACTGGGATCATCGGAGCCGGCTCGGGCTCCTCCTCCCCGGCGGCCGAGACGGGGTTCTCCTCCGACTCCGAAGACGCATCCGGATTGGTCATCGTCGAAGCCAGCGGCCGCGAGCTCGGCGGCAGCCCCCGCAGCTGCGCGATCTGCTCCTTGAGCTGGTAGTTCTCCTTCTGGAGCCGCTCGACCGTCTCCATCAAATCCAGCCGCTCGACCTGCCCCTCGAAGGGTTTCGCGGGCAACGTGCGCGCGAACTCCTTCATCGCGGTCTCGATCAGCTCCCGCGCGCGCGGCGCCTGCGGACTGGTGGGCCGCAGCGCGAGGTATTTGCGGAAGTGGTAGATGGCGGCGACCGGGTCTTTGATGTGCTGGAGATAGAGGATCCCGCATTCGAGGTGCGATTCCGGCGCATCGCCGGCGCGTTTCTCGATCACCTTCAGAAACGCCTCCAGCGCCTCCTGCGAGCGCCCGCCGCGGAGCAGCTGCGTGCCGCGGCGATAGTGCGGCTCGTCGACCTCGGAGGCGAACGGCAGATTCTCATCGGGCTGACAACCCGTCAGCCCCACCCAGCCGGTGACAACCAGCAGGGACAGTAGGGCGGCGGCGAAGACAGAACGCATGGTGCGCAGTGGCAAAATGGTTTTGATGGACGAAGCCGAAACCGTAGGGTGGCCGCCGAGTCCTGCGACTCAAATCTTGATGAGCCTCGAACCCGCCACCGTCCTCGCGAAAGCGCGCACCTGCCTCGCCACCGAAACGGCGGCTCTCACCGCCACGAGCGCCGCCCTCGACGAGCGTTTCGTCGCCGCCTTTCGCGCGGTCGAGTCCACTGTCGCCGCCGGCGCCAAGCTGATCTTCTCGGGAGTCGGCAAGTCGGCGCACATCGCGCAGAAGCTCGTCGGCACGCTCAACAGCATCGGCGCGCCGGCGTTGTTCCTCGACGCCACACAGGCGCTGCACGGCGATCTCGGACTCTGTTCCGAAGGAGACCTCGCGGTGCTCATCAGCAACAGCGGCCAGACCGAGGAACTCGTACGGCTGTGTCCGTTGCTGCGGCGTTTCGGAGTGCGACTGGTCGCGCTCACCGCGCAGGAAAAATCGCCGCTGGCCCAAGCCTGCGAGTTCCACCTGCTCTACCAAGTCCCGGCCGAAGCCTGCCCGCTCAAGCTCGCGCCCACCGCGAGCACCACCGCCGCCCTCGCGCTCGGCGACGCCTTGGCGATGGTGCTCCTCGAAGCCCGCGGCCTCACGCGCGAGGATTTCGCGCGGTTCCACCCGGCCGGCAATCTCGGCATGGTGTTGCTCCTCAAGGTCGACGACATCATGCGCACCGGCGACCGCCTCCCGCTCCTGCCCGAGACGGCGAGCACGCAGGAGGCGATCCTCGCGATGACACGCGCGAAGGCCGGCAGCCTCGCCGTCGTCTCCGCCGACGACCGCCTTTCCGGCATTTTCACGGACGGCGATTTCCGCCGCAGCGCGCTCACCGGCCCCGATTTTCTTCAGAAACCCGTGGCGGGCTTCATGACGCGTTCCCCGAAAACGATCGCCTCGGGCTCGCTCGCGATCGAGGCGCTCAAGGTTTTCGAGAAGTTCAAGATCGACGACCTGCTCGTGGTCGACGCCGACCAGCGCCCGATCGGCTTGGTGGACAACCAGGACCTGCCGAAGCTGAAATTCTATTGAGCCGGGCTCGATGAGGGGGCGCTGCCGCGTGCACTGCGCTCCGCAGGTTCGACAGTCACTCGCCGAGCACCGTCACGACCACGCTGCGCTGGTGCGGGCTGGTGCGGTGTTCCCAGAGAAAAACGCCCTGCCACGTGCCGAGCATCAGCCGCCCGTCGGCGATAGGAATCGTCTCCGACGTTCGCGTAAGCGCCATCTTGATGTGGCTCGGCATGTCGTCGCGTCCCTCGGCGGTGTGAGTGAAATGCGGATCGTCGGCGGGCACCGCGCGATTGATCCAAGCCTCAAGATCGGCGCGGGCCGAAGGATCCGCGTTCTCGAAAATCACCAGGCTGCAACTCGTGTGCCGGCAGAAGACCGTCACGATGCCGTTGCGGCAGCCGGAGCGACGCACCTCGGCGTACACGCGGTCGGTGATCTCGTAGGTGCCCGCCCCTTCGGTCGGGACGGTGAGCAGGGCGTGATGGACAGGCATCGGCGCAGTGAAACTGCGACGAAAGCACCACGTTCTCCGCCAAACGCCAGCCCCAAGCTCCGCCTCAGAACTTGATCGAGAGGCTCGAGCCCGTGACGCCGAACCGCGACTCCAGATCGCGGAAGTCTCGCTCCGAGCGCTGGCGCTCAGTACTCCCCGCCGGCGCGAACGCGCCACCGGCAGAATCGAGCGCCGGCTGCGCCGAACTCGGTAAATCGAGCGACGCGAGTTGCAGCATTCGTTCCGAAGCCTGCTGCGCGCTGAGCTCGCGTGTGATCTCGGTGAAACGCGAGGTCCACGAGCTGCGCGGACGCCGCGGTTCGGGCGCGGAGGAAACTGAAGCCAATGTCACCGCGCCCATGCGGAAATTCGAACCGGACGACAAGCTCGCGGCAGACCATGGCAGCGTGCGCTCCGTCTCAGTCGGCGCAACCGAGGCGACCTCGGTCGCGGTCGACGGTGCGACCTCGGCGACGACAACCGCGGCGGGTTCTTCGTCCTCATGCGGCCGGCTCGCCACCGCAACGGTCGTCAGCGAGGGAGCATGCGCGACCGGAGTCGTCGGGCTCGCCTGCTCCACGGCAGGCCGGCTCGCGACTTCGACCGGCACTGGACGGGATGCTGTCGAAAAGGGAATCTGCACGACAACCAGCGCCACGGCCGCCGCCGCAGTGGCCGGCACCGCCCAGCGCAGGCTGCGCCCAAGCACCGGCGACCAGCGTGCCCAGCCCTTCGGACGCTTCATCAGCGCCGCGAGCTGTTTTTGCCGCAGGCCTCGGTCAAACTCCGCCCAGAATTCCGGCGACGGCCTCTCGGCCCGCTTGAAGCGGAGCAGATCCTCGAGAGTCGGGCGCGGCGGTTGTGGCTGGGGCGTGGAACTCATCGTCTCAACGTTTCAGAAGGTCCTGCAAATCGGCCTGAAGCTGTGTTTTCGCATAGTGCAGCCGCGAACGCACGGTGCCTTCGGAGCACTCCATGATTTCGGCGATCTCGGCATGACTGAGTCCATCGATCTCAAACAAGGTGATGACGGTACGATGCTTGATAGACAGTTTTTGGAACGCTTCGTTCAATCTTTGCTGGAGGTCGCGCGCGAAGAGCTCCTTTTCCGCGCCCGCCTCGACCGCGAGCTGGCCGAGCCACTCGGGCGTCTTCTCCTCCTCGGAAGCCTGCTCGATGCTGAAGAACGTCCGCAGCCGATTCTTCCGCAGGTGAGTGTGCGCGCCGTTCACCGCGATCCGGTACAGCCAGGTGAAAAACGACGATTGCCCGCCGAACCGGTTGATCGACTGGAACGCCTTGATAAACGCGTCCTGCGTGAGGTCGGCGGCATCCTCGCGGTTCGAGGTGAGATTGTAGATGATCGAGTAGATCCGCTCGCGATACTTGAGCACGAGTTGGTCAAACGCCGCCACATCGCCCGCACGCACCTGCTGCACCACCGAGGTGTCGGCGTCGGCCTCCGCCTGCCGTTCAGGCGAGGCGACCAAGATGCGGCTGACTGCTTTGATCAACTCCATCGTCAAGTCGGGGTGGCGCGGCCACAGAACCTAGGTTCCCGCGCCCGACTGGCAAGTGCGGGTGGCGGGAGAATTGTCATGACGCGGCTAAAAGTTTCGCCAACTGACCCTCGAGGTAACTCGCAAGTTCCCCCAACATCGGCGCGGCCGACCGCCCCGCCCATTCGGCGAGTTCGGCGCGGGCGGCGGCGATCTCGGCGCGAGCTTCCTCCGCCACCTGTGCAAACACCCCGAGCTGGCGCATCCGCGTCAGGATCTCCGGCCACACGCTCGCTGCACCGGTACGCAACTGCCGCAGAATCTGCTCGGCTTCCGCCGGCGCGCTGCGCTCGAGCAGGCAGAGCATCGGCAACGTCAGCTTCCCGCTCGCCCAATCGGTGCCGAGCGTCTTGCCGGCGCCTTCCGCCGTGCCGACGAAATCCGTGAGGTCGTCGTAGATCTGGTAGGCGATGCCGAGCCGGCGACCGAAACGCCCCGCCGCCGCGACAAACTCGTCGCTGCCTCCACCGAGCCGCGCGCCGAGCCGGCACGACACGTGGAAGAGCTCCGCCGTCTTCAGGTCGATGATC
>DATGXA010000306.1:0-20187 GCA_035299125.1 Opitutaceae bacterium | reverse complement strand
CGCCGCCTATCCGGCCGGCTCCGACCGCGTGCCGAAATCCGCGCGCGATCTGGTGCGCGATGCCGCCTTCGGTTGGCAGACTTGGGCTTGGGCACGCCTGCAGTCGCGCACGGGCAAGTCGAAGGTGTTTCTCTACTGTTTCGATCAGCACGCCGAGCGGCCGGCCGGCTCCCCCGAGGCGGATCACGGCATGCCGCACGGCGTCGATGTGCCGTACGTGTTCCAGACGCTCGACCGCAAGGATCCGCGTCTCGCGGCTGGCGACTTCGCGATCTCGGAGACCGTCGCGACCTATTGGACGAACTTCGCCAAGTTCGGCGATCCCAACGGCGCCGGCTTGCCCAACTGGCCGCGCTTCACCGAGGGCGCTCCGGAGGTGATGTACTTCCACGACACGGCTGCGGTCGGTCCGGTGCCCAGTGCCGCGGCACTCGAGGTGCTCGATTCCTATTTCGCCTGGCGACGTACCCCGGAGGGCGCGGCCTGGGCGAAGTGACTGTGCCTCCGCCGCGCCGGTCCGAGCACGCCGCCGAACACGAAGGAGTAAATACACTCGGGAGTTGCGGTTGTGCGAAGGACACTCGCCCGTCGCGCGCCTTCGCGCGGGCGACAGCGGCAATCCAACTCAATCGACCTCCGTCCCATCTCCATGCTCAGCTCTCCCTTCCACCTCGACGCCGCTTGGCTGCGCCGTCTGTTTCTCGCGACCGTGGCATTCTCCACCGCTTCGGTCTTCGCCGCCGACGAGACCTGCACCACCTGTGGCGGCGTCGTGTCGGTGACGGGTGAGTTCTCGCACCGCAAGACCGAGACGGCGCCCGCGACCGGCGCGAACGGGTTCAAGGCCGAGGCGTACCGCGAGGACATCAACGGCCCCTCGTTCACCGTCACCATCGCGAATCTCCCCGCCGGCCGCTACGCGATCGAGATCGCGGCGCTGGAGGCGACGGCCACGGCGGTAGGCGAGTGCGTGTTCGATGTCCGCGCGGGCGATGCCGTTCTCGCGAAAAATTTCGACCTCGTCGCCGTCGCGGGAGCGCCGTTTGTCGTGGCGACGATTCGTGGTGAGGTCGAGAAGACCGACGACGCGCTGCGCGGGCCACTGCGGTTGGTGTTCTCCGCGAGCAAGGGTAGGGCTAAATTCAACACGATCGCCATCCGCGACCGTTCGGGCGTGGCGGTCGTTTCGTTCGCCGCCAACGAACTCGCCAACGCCTTCACGGCGCAAGCGCTGCGTGTGCCGGAGATCGAGGAGCCGGCATTTTGGCGTGATCCCGCGAGACCGCTCCGCGCCCGGGCCGCCGACTTGATCCGCCGCCTGTCGCTCGCCGAGAAGGTCGCGCAGCTCAAGAACGCCGCTCCCGCCATCCCGCGCCTCGGCTTGCCGGCCTACGACTATTGGAACGAAGCCGCGCATGGAGTCGCCAACAACCACATCGCGACGGTGTTTCCGCAGGCCATCGGCGCCGCCGCGTCGTGGAACCCCGAGCTGCTCCGGCGCGAGGGCCACATCATCGGCGTGGAGGGACGCGCGAAATTCAACGACTATGCGAACCGCCACAACGGCGACTCGAAGTGGTGGGCCGGCCTGACCTACTGGGCGCCCAACGTGAACATCTTCCGCGATCCCAGATGGGGCCGCGGCCAGGAGACCTACGGCGAGGATCCATTCCTCACCGCCGAGATGAGCATCGAGTTCGTGCGTGGCATCCAGGGAGACGATCCCGAGCGCATGCTCGCGATGGCCTGCGCGAAACATTTCGCCGTGCACAGCGGCCCCGAGCGCGACCGCCACAAGTTCGACGCCGTCGTTTCCGAGCGCGACCTTTACGACACCTACCTCCCGCAGTTCGAGCGGCTCGTGCGCGAGGCCAAGGTCGCCGGGGTGATGGGCGCCTACAACGCCGTGAACGGCGTGCCCGCGAGCGCGAGCCATTTCCTCCTCACCGAATTGCTGCGCCAGCGCTGGGGCTTCGACGGCTACGTCGTCTCCGACTGCGACGCGATTCGCGACATCTACGGCGAGAAGATGCACCGCTACGTGAAGACGGCCGAGGAAGCGGCGGCGCTCGCCGTGAAGGCTGGCTGCAACCTCTGTTGCGGCGGCGACTACAACGCGCTCGTGCGGGCCGTGCAACTGGACCTTGTCACCGAGGGCGAGATCGACGAGGCGCTCCACCGCACGTTGTGGACTCGTTTCCGCCTCGGGCTCTTCGATCCCGCGGAGACGGTCGCGTTCAACAAATACACGCTCGCCGACAACGATCTACCCGAGCATGGGCGCGTCGCGCTCGACCTCGCCCGTGAATCGATCGTGCTGCTCAAGAACGACGGAGTCCTTCCGCTCGATCGGACGAAGTTGAAGCAGATCGCCGTGATCGGGCCCAACGCCGCCTCGAAGTCCATGCTCGAGGGCAATTATCACGGCTCCGCGTCGCGCCCGATCTCGATCCTCGACGGAATCAAACGTGTCGCAGAACCGGAGATGAAAGTCCTGCATGCGATGGGTTCCCCGATCACCACCAAGCCCGGCACCGCGCCTTGGTCGGGACAGGATAACACGACCGACCGCACGACCGCGGAGTTGAAGGCCGAGGCCCTGGGCGTCGCTGCGCAGGCGGACCTCATTATCTACGTCGGCGGCATCACCCCAGCGCAGGAAGGCGAGAGCTTCGATCGCGAGTCCATCGAACTGCCGGCAGAACAGACGGACCTCATCCGCGCGCTGCACGCCACCGGCAAGCCCGTCGTGATGGTCAACTGCAGTGGTTCAGCGATGGCTCTCCCCTGGGCGGACGAGCATCTCGCGGCGCTGGTGCAGGCGTGGTATCCGGGGCAGGAGGGAGGGAGGGCCGTCGCCGAGGTTTTGTTCGGCCTCGTCAATCCGTCCGGCCATCTCCCGGTCACGTTCTACCGCTCGACCGCCGATCTGCCGGACTTCTCCGATTACTCGATGAAGAACCGGACCTACCGCTATTTCACGGGCAAGCCGCTCTACGCGTTCGGTCACGGGCTGAGTTACACGACATTCGACTACGGCAACCTTCGCGTCACCCGTGCCGGTGGGGAGGCGCTCACTGTCACGGTCGAGGTGGCCAACACCGGAGCGCGCGCTGGTGGCGACGTCGTGCAGCTCTACGCCACGCCGCCGGCTTCATCTCGGCCGCAGGAGCTCCGCTCGCTTTGCGGTTTCGCTCGCGTGCAGTTGGATGCCGGTGAGAAACGCACGGTGAGCATCACCGTGCCCGCAGTCGCTCTACGACGCTGGGACACCGCCAAGCGCGATTACCTGATCCCGCGCGGCGAGTGGACAATCGCCGCCGGTGCTTCTTCCTCTGATCTTCGGCAGACGACCACGGTCGACTTCTGAGCCCGCTTCGGACGGAGCCCGGGAGCGAGTCCGGGTGTGTCGCCCGTGGCGGAAGCCGCCGAGGCTATCGATCTGGCATGGCAGATCGAGATTCTGGCGAATGTCGCCGCCACCCGCGTCCGCCAATATTGGGAGTGTGAGATCTGCGGGCGGGACTGACCGCTTGGCGCAGTGTCGAAGATTCTCGGTCAGGCGCTGCCAGCAAGTAGGGCTGAGTCGCTGGACGTATCGAGCGAACTAGCGGTTCGGAGAACCGTCCCTATCTAGGGTTTCGCGAGCTGGGAACCGAATTGTCGCGCGATCGGAGGGCGCAAAAAAAAGGAAGTGGCGGACCGACTTGCGCGGTCCGCCACCCCCAATGTGCTACTGACCCGGTTCGTAATCAGGCTAGAACCGGAATGTGTTGGTCAGTTGCCAAGTCTGCGGCGGGCGGATGCGATAACCGGCCGGAGTGCCGTCGGGCTGAGTGGTGATCGGAACGAGTTCGTTGCCGACGAAGGCATTGCGGACGTTGAGCTGGATGCTCCAGTCGATGCCTTTCCAGATGTTGCGGCGGTACCCGACCCAGAAGTCGAAGTTGTACTCGCCGTCGCCACGGTACGGATTCGAGATGTCGTAGTAGACCTGCGTGGCGACTTCGCCGTTGATCACCGGGTAGCCGATGATGATCGACGATTCGTAGCGCACGCCGCCACCGACATTGACGCCCTTCAACAGGCCCGAATTGAAGTCGTAGTTCGTGATGAGGTTGAAGCGCCACCGGCGCAGCTCGGGGACGTTGGTGCCCTCCTGCAGCTTGAGCATGTGGTAGTTCGAACCGACGATCTTGTTCCACTGGTACAGCGTGGTCTCGTTGCCGGGACCGCCCCACCAGATGCGGAGGTCGCCCGCCGCGGTGGTGTTGAGGGCCGTCTCGTACGCAGTGACGAATTCGGTTAGGGCCTGCCCGCCGACGTTGTTGCGTTGGGCGGAAGTCTTGGCGCCGTTGAAGGTCAACCGCCAGTTGCTGGTGATCTGGGCGTTCACCTCGAGTTCGTAGCCTTTCGAGATGCTGTCCTCGGTCACAGCCATGCCGGTGGGCATCGTGGTGCTGAGACCGGAACCCGCTCCGGTGAACGGCGTGGTCAGGTCGAGCTTCCACGCTGCGTAGAACCGCGGGTCGAGTTTCGCCTGCCAAGCGCGCCACGCGGCGACGGCGGCCGCTTCGCGGGCCTGGGCCTGCTCGAGGGTCTCGCCTGGCGCCGGACCGTAGTTGTACTGGGTCGCGGTGGGATCGGGATTCGGAACCGCGTCGCTGATGCGATCGCCCGTCCAGTCGTACTGGAAGTGGTTCGCCCAGTTGCCACCCCAAGTCTGGGAGGCGCCGATGAACCAGAGGCTACCGGAGAGCGACTCGTTCGAGACGTTCTTCGAGGCGGTCTCGTACTTGTTCAGCTTGAGCGAGAAGCGGCCGTCCTTCGTCTCGAGAAGGATGCCCTTGTCGACGGTCGTTCCCGTCGGGGGCGACAGCGGTTGATTGAAGAGGTCGACTCGCTGTGCCGACGGCTGGAAGTTCGAGGACTCGTTGTAGAACAAGCTCACGTTCACAGGGCTCTTCTTCAGGAGGCGGTCGAGGCCGGGCAGGTCGTTGATGTGGGCGACGATCATCCAGCTGTGGGAGGTCATCTGGATGCGGTTGTCATACGCTTCCGGCAGATGGTAGTTCTCCGGGGAGAGGTTGATCACGCCGCGGGTCGCCGCGTTGGCGCCGTAGGTGGCCGACGAGGTGACCGAGGCCGCCCATGACTTGGCGATGTCTTTGCGGACACCCCAAGTGCCGACAATGGCGTTGTTCAGGAAGTGCCCCTGCCACACGAAGGCGTTGGAGGTCACGCGGGAACGGGTGAGGCGGGCCGACGTCGTGTTGTGGGCACGGTTCGCGGCCGAAGCTTCGGAGTCGACCCAGTCGATCGGGTGCTGAACCCAGCCCACGTAGTTGGCCGGATTCTCCGACTGCGTGGTGATGCGGGGATGGCTTGCGGCGGTAGGATCGTTGAACGCGGGGATGTCCGGGTAGTATTCGTTGATCCATTCTGCGGCCGGGTCCACGTAGTTGGCGCTGGTCGGATCGGTGGAGCGGTTCCAGGTGCTGTCGAAGGTCCACACGGTGTGCGGCAGCACGACCTGGGCGGCGCGGGGATTGGGAAGGTAGGCGCCGGAGGCGGTGGTCCGGTTGATCAGCGAATCGCCGAGATAGACCACGGTGTTCGGGACCATGTAGTTGTCGGTGATGGCGTACGGGTTGCCGGAGGTCTTCCAGGCGGCGTAGGCGTCATCGGCGGTGTACCGGATCCAGGAGCGGTCTTCCTTCTTGTTCTCGTCCGCGGCGAAGAGACCGGTGACGGTGTGCTTGCCGAGGAACTTGGTGAACCAGTTCTTGCCGAGCTTCTCGAAGTCCTGCGAGGCGAAGACGGTCGCGCGTTTTACTTCCTTCTCGGAGCGGAACGAGCTGTTGTTGCTCTGTCCGTTATCCGAGAGGAAGGCGCGGCCGACATTCGGGTTCGGGGTGCCGTCGGCGAACGGGTCGCCGTTGAGGCCGGCCGGGGTGCCATTGCTGTAGACATTGTTGATGTCGATGTAGATGGCCTGATGTCCGCCGGAGAGCAGGCTGAGGCGGCCGTTCTTGTAGAGCTCCTTGTTGTAGGCGAGTTCGAAGCCGATCTGGTCGTTGAAGAAGGTCTGGGCGAGGCTGACGTTGTACGTCCGGAAATCCTGCCATTCCTTCTTGTTGGGACCGTCGAGCAACTGGTTGTAGAAGTCGAAGACGGAGGAATCGGTGAGGGAATTGTCTTTGTAGACGCCGAAGTTCGCATAGGGCAGGCCAGCGTTCTTTGCGAAATCCGCGTACTGGGCGATGCCGCCCGGACGCTGCCACGGAATGCCGCCGATGGTCTTGTCGATGGCGCCGGTCGAGCTGATGCCGCCGGTGTAGGAGCCTGGTTCGAGAATCCAGCTGTCGGTGATGCCCGGGGCATCGTTGTTGAAGTAGACGAGCGGGCCGCCGTACTGCTGCGCGAAGTTGCCGATCCAGGGGTTGTAGTACGGGTTGGGCTGGCCGGCGTCGGGGCCGCCGTTGATGGCGGGGCGGATCTGGCCGTGATTCGGGCGACCGGTGTTGTCGTCGGTCAACTGGGTGGAGTTGAACGTCTCCCGGTTGAGGTTGCGGTAGGTGACCGTGTTGCCGGCGAGGTCCTTGCCCTGGTAGGTGCCGGTGTAGAACCACGGGGTGATCAGGTCGATCGGGGGCAGGGTGCGCGGGTTGTTGGAACGCACGCGGCCCACCTCGTAGTTGCCTTTGATGATGGTGCGCATCCCGGCTCGTTTGAGGAACGCCGGCTCGAAGCGCAGCGCGCCGTAGAGGCGTTCGTCCTTCGAGAATGCCGGCTCCTGCTTGAACTGGTCGTCGTTGCGCAACGCGGCCACGCGCACGGCGAGCTGGTTCTCGATGAGCACACGATTGAGGTCGAGCGTCTGCCGGTTCGCCCCGTAGCTGCCGATGCGGAACGTGGCTTCGTTGGCGTTGGCGAACATCGCCTGCTTCGAGCGGGTGTTGATGATGCCCGCAGGGCTGCCCATGCCGAAGAGGATCGAGTTCGCGCCGCGCTGGAGATCGACACCGTCGACGGCGTAGCCGTCCCACGGGATATCGGTCATGTAGAAGTCGCGGGTGTTGTCCGCGGCGGCGAGACCGCGGATACGGGTGTTAGTGTTCGGGCTGATGAACTTGCTCGATTCATCGAGCAGTGGTCCGTCGCCGTGTCCGCCGAAGTTGCCGTACGAACCGCCGACCTCGGATCCGGTGGTGTACTGGAGCAGGGTGCGATTGTCCGTGGCGCCGACGTCCTTGAGGAACTCGGAGGTCACGACGCTCACGGCGCTGCCGATGTCGCGTAGTTCGGTATTGAGACGATTGCCCGCCAGGGTGGTTGACGCGGCGTAACCTGTGGCGGCCGACGCGCTGACTTCGAACGGACTGAGGATGACGACATCCTCGTTCGTCTTCGCTGCCTCCGTGGATCCCGGAGTCGAATCCGCCGGGGCCGTCTGGGCGACGAGCATGGGCGAAAGCATCGCGGCGGCTACCGCGACGCGGTTTTTCATCTTCATCATAGCTTGTTGTTTTGGGGATTGCGCACCTCAGAAAGCCAGAGGTGCGGGGATACTACCTGTTGTTGTCCGGGGGGGGACGCAGGATGCGCGTGAATACCAACGACTCGCGACGTCCGGCCGATCAAGGAATCGAACGGATGGGTGGGGGTAGTACTATCGGGTATCAGCTGGTTGGACCGGCTGTTCGGCACGGCAACAGATCTCAAATGCGGCAGCGTCCGCGAGGCTGTGGAGCGACGCACGTTCGGTAACCGAGACGCGCTTCCGTCGCTCTGCCGGAACAGCAAAGCGCCACGGCGCGACACTCCGATGCGGAGGACGAGGCCGGCTGATTGGGTGGCCGCGCAGGCCGCGGCCGGGCACGCGGTGGCGTCGCGCTACTCGACGTTGGCGATTTGTTCGCGGATGCGCTCCAGCTCGTTCTTGGCTTCGATCACGAGCTTCGCGATCACGAGATCGTTCGCCTTGCTGCCGGTGGTGTTCACTTCCCGGCCAAGCTCTTGGAGCAGGAACTCGGTCTTGCGGCCGATTTCGCCCTCGGAGCGGAGGAGGGAATCGAGTTGGTCGAGATGGCTGCGGGCACGGGTGATCTCCTCGGCGATGTCGCAGCGGTCGGCGAAAAGTGCGATCTCCTTGAGCACGCGTTCGTCGGAAAGATCGATCGACAAACCGGCGTCGCGAAGCCGGCGGAAGAGGTTCTCCCGGTAACTGGCGACGACCTGTGGAGCGCGTGCGGCAATGGCGTCGAAATGTCCGCGGATCAACGTGACGCGGGCGAGCATGTCGGCTTGGAGCGTGGCACCCTCACGGGCGCGCATCGCGGCGAAACCGGCGAGCGCTTGGTCGACCAGTGCGAGGAGCGGCGGCTGGGCGCTCTCCGCGGGGGGCAGGTCGTGGTTGTTGCGCAGGCTCGCGGCGATTTGCCAGAGCAGATTGGCATCGGGCGCGAAGGGGACGCCTCGTTTCGCGGCGAGAGCGGCGAGATGATCCAGCGCGCGGCCGAGCGTGGCCTCGTCGGGCAGGCCTTCGGCGCGGCCCTCGGGCGCGCGGACGGAGATCGAGACGGAGACGCGGCCGCGTGTCGCCACGGAGCGGACGTGGTCGCCGACAGCAGTCTCGAGCTCGCGCCACTCGTCGGGCAGGCTGACGGCAATCTCGATCCCGCGACGGTTGACGGAGGAGATCTGGACGGAGAGTTCGTGGCCGGCGAAGGGGGCGGCGGCCCGGCCGAAGCCGGTCATGCTTTTCATTGGGGGAGTAACAGGGACAAGCGGCTCGGATGACAAGGGCAGACGTGGGCGGCGCGAGACCAGGCCGTGAGTCAGCAGAGGCGGTCGGCCACTTCCTGCACATTCGCGAGGATGCGCGCTGCACGAGAGAAGTTGGCCCGCCGGCTAAGGTCGGTCGGAATCACCCAACAATCGATGCCCGCAGCGCAGGCGGCGGCCAGACCGCGGGGCGCATCCTCGATAGCGAGGCATTCGGAGAGGGCGCAGCCGGTGCGGGCGATGCCGGCGAGATAGGGGTCGGGCTCGGGTTTGGCGTTGGCGTAGTCTTCGAGCGTCAGGGTGAAGTCGAAGAATCCGAGGAGGCCTGAGCGCCGGTGGATGGTTTCGAAATGGTCGCGACGGGAGCTCGTCACGATGCCCATTTTGAAGTGGGGGCGAAGGGCGTGGAGGACTTCAGGGACACTCGGGATCACGAGCGGCTGCTGCTCGAGATAGGCTTGGTAGAGCGTATTGCGCCGTTGGCGCAGCGACTCGATCGCGGTTCCGCCGAGGCCACGGGCCGCCGCGATGTGCCAGACGCCGCCGGAACTGGCGAGGAAGTGTTCGAGATAGAGTGCTTCCGTGAGCTCGATGCCGATCTCGGCGAGGACTTCGCGGGTTGCCTGGAAATACCAACGTTCGGTGTCAACGAGCACGCCGTCGTTGTCCCAGAGGATCGCGCGGTAGGGCATAGGGTCCGAGGCGCCTCCGGCACAACGGCTACTTTGGCGTTCCGCCGATGAGAGCGGCGACCTGCTGCACGTCTTTGTCGCCGCGGCCGCTGAGGTTCACGATGACGATCTTGTCCTTGGGCAACTCGGCGGCGCGCTTGAGGGCGAAGGCGAGCGCGTGCGTGGATTCGAGGGCGGGGATGATGCCCTCGAGCCGCGAGCAGAGTTGGAACGTGGCGAGCACCTCGTCGTCGGTCGCGTAGGCGAAATCGATTCGGCCGCGCTCGTGGTAGAACGCGTGCTCGGGGCCGACGGCGGCGTAGTCGAGGCCCGCGGACACCGAGTGGGTGAGGTCGATCTGACCGTCCTGGTCCTGGAGGATGAAGGTCTTGCAGCCTTGCAGCACGCCGAGGCGACCGCCGGCGAAGCGCGCGGCGTGTTCGCCGCGTTTGATGCCGTGGCCGCCGGCTTCGACGCCGGTCATGCGAATGCCGGGTTCCTCGAGGAACTCGAAGAAGAGACCGATGGCATTGCTGCCGCCGCCGACGCAGGCAATGAGTTCGTCCGGGAGTCGGCCCTCGCGCTCGAGGATCTGGGCGCGGGCTTCCTGGCCGATCACGCGGTGGAAGTCGCGGACCATCTTTGGATACGGGTGCGAGCCGTAGGCGGTGCCGAGCACATAGTGCGTCGTGCGGACATTCGTGACCCAGTCGCGCATCGCTTCGTTGATCGCCTCTTTCAGGGTCTTCTGTCCGGCTTCGACGCCGACGACCGTCGCGCCCATGAGGCGCATGCGGAAGACATTCAGCGCCTGCCGGGCCATGTCGACCGCGCCCATGTAGACGACGCATTCGAGGCCGAACTTCGCGCACGCCGCAGCGGTAGCGACACCGTGCTGCCCGGCGCCGGTCTCGGCGATGATGCGCTTCTTGCCCATGCGGCGGGCGAGGAGTACTTGGGCGAGGGCGTTGTTGATCTTGTGCGCGCCGGTGTGGAGAAGGTCCTCGCGTTTGAGATAGATCTTCGCGCCACCCACGTGCTGGGTGAGACGCTCGGCGAAGTAGAGCTGGGTGGGGCGGCCGGCAAACTCCTTGAGGTGGTGCTTGAGCTCGGCTTGGAACGCCGGATCGACGCGCGCCTCGTCGTACGCGCGCTCGAGCTCCTGCAGGGCGGTCATGAGCGTCTCGGGCACGTAGACACCGCCATACGGCCCGAAATGGCCGGCGGCGTCGGGGAGGGAGTTGCGGTCGAGCGAGGCAGGCGCGGAGGACATGGTCGACGAAGCAAGGGCAGGGCGCCGCGCTTGGCAACTCCGCCGGTGCGGCGGCGCACTCGCCGCGCTGGTTCCGCCGCCCCTTCCCGCGGTCGAAGGGACCCGACGGCCGTGAACTTGTTCGAACGCGCTATTTTGCCGCTGTGGGGCGAGAGAAGGGACGGCAAAACTGTTCTGGGGATGGCACCCCGGTCCACCGAGGGCGTCCAGCGTAGCGCCGAAACTGCGCCGTCGCGCTCCGGCAAGCCGTGCCGCCGACCCGCGGCAGGAAGTGCCGAGATCGCAACGGGTGATGGTTGGAGTTGTTGAAAACCAAGGTGTAACACCTCTGGCACTGGCCTTGCACTAGGGCGCCGGAATGCAAGCCCAGGGTCGTAGAACGCCGCCCGAGGCACCCGCCTCAAATCCTTCTGCCGATGTCGGCGCCTCCTACCGTTTCCTCGTCCGCTCGGCGGAAGAAGCGGTCGGGGCGATCCGTAAGCAGCTGGGCGACGAGGCCCGGGTGGTTTCAGTGCGTGCAGTGAAGGCCGGCGGGATCGCCGGTCTGCTGGGCAGCACCCGGCTCGAAGTGATCGCGCAGGCCCAACCGGCACCCTCACTTCAGGCGCCGGCCAGCAAGGAACCAGTCATCGAGCCGACGCCTGCGCTTGAAGAGATCGTGGCGACGCCCACGCCGGCCGCACGCGCGGTGACACCGAGTGCGCTCTATGCGGCAGCCGCGCCTGCTGCGGAACGTGTCCCCGCTCCCGCGCTCGCGCGGACCGCTCCGGCCGAGAGTGCGATGAGCGAGGCGCGGCGTTCCGCTCCGGCTCTGAAACTGGACGGGCTGCTGCGCCGCTCCGGACTTTCCGAGGCATTGATCGCGCGGTTGCAGTCGACTCCGGGTTGGCCGGAAGCCGAGGGGCGGCCGCTGCACCAAGGGCTTTCCGAAGTCGCGGGGCAGATCCATCGGCTCGCAGCGACGGCCAAGACGCGGCCGTTGCCCGCTCGCGCGGCGTTCATCGGGTTGCCCGGCGTGGGATGCACGACGGCGTTGTGCAAATGGCTTTCGGCGGAGGTTTTCACGCACGGTCGCCACGGCACGGTGGCGAGCATCGAGTTCGACCGCCCGAAGGCCGCGGAGGATCTCGCGGTGTTCGCGGAGTTGCTCGGCGTGGACTTCGCTCGCGCGGTGCCGGCGCCCGATTCGGGCGAAGAGAGTTTCTGTTACGCGGACATGCCTTCGCTCTCGCTCACCCGCGCGGACGAAAACGCGCGGCTGCGCGCGTTTCTCGACGAGGCGCAGATCCGCGGACGCGTGCTCGTCGTCTCCGGACTGCTCGACAGCGCCGTGCTGCGGCAGGCATGTACGGCCGGACTGGAGATCGGCTGCACCCACGTGGTCTTCACCCAACTCGACGAACTCCCGCAGTGGGGTAAGTTGTGGGACTTCCTGATTGAGGCACCGCTGGCGCCGTTGCTCGCCACGCTGGGCCCGAGCCTGAGCGGCGAGTGCGAGAGCGACGTCGTCGGCGCGGTGTTGCGCCGGACGTTTCCCTGGAGCTGACCATGCGCTACGCATTTTTCATCGGCGGTTTCATCGGTTTCACGCTGACGGCGGCGACGGGGTTTCTGTCGGATCGCCCGGGTGAGATCGTGTTTCGCGATGCGGCGATCAGCTGCGTGGTCGCAGCGTTCCTTTTCCGGTGGTTCTGGTCGGTGGTGGTGAAGGCCTTCGTGGAGGCCGCGCACCAACGCCGTCAACAAGCCGCCCAGTCCGCCAAATCCGGCGAAGAATCGTCGGCGTCTCCTGCTGCCCAACCCTGAACGAGTCTGAACCATGAAAGCCGCCCAAGGTACCGCGAAGAAATCGCCCGCCCCCGTCGAGCCCGCCCCCGCCGCCGCTCCATCGAAATCCGCCGCCGCCGCCGTGTGGCGCACCTACCAAGGAGCCGAGGCGAGCACACTCGACGAAAAGGCGCTCACCGAGCGTTACCTGCCGCTCGTGCGCTCGGTCGTCGATCGCATCCGGATCAACCTGCCGCCGCACATCGAGGCCGAGGACCTCTACAGCGTGGGCATCCTCGGGCTCATCGCGGCGGTGAAGAACTACGATCCGAAGCAGAACAACACCTTCGCGGCCTACGCCAGCCGCCGTATCCGCGGCTCAGTGCTCGACGAACTCCGCCGCCTCGACTGGCGTCCGCGGCGCGCGCGCGCCAAGGCCCGCCGCATCAAGGAGGTGATCGCCGAGATCGAGCAGAAGAACGGCCGGCCCGCGACAGACGACGAGGTGCGCAAGGCGCTCGGCATCTCCGCCAAGGAGTATGCCAAATGGCTGGAGGAGGCGAAGCCCGCCTGCTTCCTCGCGCTCGACCAATCGCCCGACGAGGAGGGCGGTGAACGCTCCAGTCTCCACGAGATCATCGCCGACGACACCGATGTGCTCGCCCGCGACGACATGGAACGCCGCGAGTTGCAGGAACTTGTCGCTCAAAGAATCCGCCAACTGCCCGATATACCGCGCAAGATCCTCGCGATGTATTACCACGAAAACATGCGGTTGGCGGAAATCGCCTCCGTCTTCAATCTCACCGAGTCCCGCATCTGCCAGATTCACGCCCAGACGATCATCGGGCTGCGTGGCTACATCCAACGCGTGCGGGAGCAATAAGCGGGAACGGCCAACATGATTCTGCTGGTCGGATTCCTGATCGTGTTCGGAGCCGCGATGGGCGGCTTCATGGTGGCTGGCGGCAATCCGCTGGTCCTCCTGCACATCTCGGAGTTCATCGTCATCGGCGGCATCGCGCTGGGCATCGTGGTCATCTCGAGTCCCACGCATGCCATCATGGCGATGATCGCGAAGATCAAAGGCGCGGTGGCCGGCGGGCACACGGGCAAGGACGAGTACATGGATCTGCTAAAGCTCCTCTACGAGATCTTCCTGCTCGGCCGCCGCAGCGGTCTGATCGCGCTCGAAGGCCACATTCTCGAGCCAGAGAAGAGCACCATCTTCACCAAATACCACAGCTTCGTGCACCACCCCGAGCGGGTGGAGTTCTTGTGCAACGGCCTGCGGCCTGTCGTCGACGGCAAGATCAAGCCCGACCAACTGGAGGCGTTGCTCGAGGTGGAACTCGACGCGAAAGCCAACGAGGCCGACGAGCCCGTCCACATCCTTCAACTCGTCGGCGATTCGCTGCCAGGTGTCGGTATCGTCGCCGCGGTGTTGGGCATCATCAACACCATGGCCGCGATCTCCGAAGGTCCGGAGGCGGTCGGCGAAAAGGTCGCGGCGGCGCTGACCGGCACCTTCATCGGCGTGTTCGCGGCCTACGGCTTCGTCAATCCGCTCGCCGCCCGCATCAAACACAACAACGCCAACGACGATAAATATTTCCGCTGCATCCTGCAGGCGGTGTCCGGTTTCGCGAAGGGACTCGCACCGCTCATGGCCGTGGAGGTCGCGCGCCGCTCGCTCGACAGCACGGTCCAGCCGGGGGCGGACGAACTCGAGGCGATCCTGAAGGGCATGCCACCGGCCAAGTGAGGCCGCGCAGGGGAGGAACGCGCGATGGCGAAAAAGAAAGATGCCCACCACGGCGGCGCCTGGAAGGTCGCCTTCGCCGATTTCATGACGGCGATGATGGCGCTGTTCCTCGTGCTCTGGATCTCGGCCCAGGATCAGGAGATCCTCATCGCCACGTCGCAGTATTTCCAAAGCCCGTTCAACTCGCCGCTCGACAACACCAGCGGCGTCTTGCCGTTCCAGTCGAACTCCACGCCGCGCGGCGATGATAGCGAATCAGGCGGCAAGAACAGCGCCGCGGTCGACCTCTCCGCGATGCAGGCGCTGGCCCGCGAGTTCTACCGGTTGCTCAATGTCTCCGAGACCGATCCGAACAACCCGGTGCGCGTCGAGGTGACCAGCGACGGCCTGCGCGTCACGCTCTACGACCGTGCCAACCAGCCGGTTTTCCAGCGCGACAGCGCCGAGTTCACCGAGTGGGGCAACATGACGATGCAGAACCTCGCTTGGCTGATCGACCGGCAGAAATTCCGCATCGTTGTCGAAGGTCACACCCGTGCAGGTGTCAGCAGCACGCGCCCGGACTACACCGAGTGGGACTTGGCTACGGATCAGGTGCAGGCGGTGCGCCGTGCACTCACGTACTACGCCGTCGATCCCTCGCGTTTCGAACGCCTCAGCGGCTATGGCTCCTCGATGCCGCTGCCCGGCGAGGCACCCGACTCGTTGCGCAACCAACGCATCGTGATGAGTCTCTCCATGGCGGGACGTCCCTCCGACACGCGAGATTCGAAAAAGACCCGCGAAACGCCGCACGCGGCGCCCGGCGAGCATCCCTGATTTTCCGCTGTGAAAGACTTTCTCCAGAATCGTCCACGGGTGAATGCGCCGCATCGCGGCACCGCTGAGTTTACGGCCGCCACGCCGCAGCCGACTCCGCTCTTCGATGCCGCCATGCTCGGCACCGCGCATCCTGGTGGAGGCGGGCACGAGCCCAGCGTTGAAGCGATCAAGGAGGGCGATCGCGTCACCAAGCTGATCGTCACCTGCCGCTGCGGAGAGAAGATCGAGATCCTCTGCGCGTACGCGCCCGGCCCGCGCTGAGAGCGTGTCACCGTGCGTCGCGGACGCGTGCGGCCGGGCGGTGCCGTGGCACGGGGGAAGAGCGCGTTGCGCGGCGCGGCAGGCCGGCTTGGGAACGCTTTCGGGTTGGTTCGCCGCGGGCACAACCTTCCGCGACGCCCCAGGAAGAGTTTTCCTCCTCGTGGTGCGGCGTTTTCTTAAGTTGCAGCGAATCAGCGCGAAATGACGGTGGCATAGGGGCTGCAACTGAGGCCGGGAATGAACATAGGCCTCTACCTCGGAGCTGCGGCAATGGGCGCCCTCGAGCGCTGGCAGGAAGCCACCTCGCAGAACATCGCCGCCAGCGGTACGCCGGGCTACCGCAAACGCGAGGTCGAGTTCTCGATGGATGCCGCCGGTGCGCTGCCCGCCGGCGCCGCCAACGGCAACGCCACCCAGCCCGCCGAGTTTCCCACCAGCCGCGTGTCGGTTGCGTTCCATCCCGGACAACTTGTCGGCACCGGCCGCGAGCTCGACGTCGCGATCCAGGGCGACGGATTTTTCGAGGTGCAGACGGCCGACGGCAACCGCGCCTACACCCGTGCCGGAAGTTTCTATACAAACTCCGAGCGCGTGCTCGTCGACGCCCAAGGCAACACCTTGCTGGGCGAGGGTGGGGCGCCGATCCAGTTGCTTCCCGATGGCGGCCCGCTCGCGATCGCGGGCGATGGCACGCTCTCGCAGAACGGCCAGCAGATCGGTCGCCTCACGATCCAGCGGTTCGCCGACCCGCAGCAGCTCACGCCGCTCTCCGGCGGACTCTTCGCCGCCGGTGGCCAGACACCCGAGACCGTCGAGAATCCCACGCTCGTGCAGGGTTCCCTCGAGACGAGCAACGTGCAGGCGGTCGGCGAGATGGTGAACCTCATCCAGATCTCCCGCGCCTACGAAGCTGCGCAGAAAGTCATCACCTCGCGCGACGACACTCTCGACAAAACCATCCGCGCCGCCGTCTAGCCGCCCCCCGCTTCACCCATGAACTCGCGCCGTCTCCGCTTCTCTTCGCCTGCCTCCCTGCGCCTCGGTCCCGTGCAGCTCCTGCTGGCGTTCTGCCTCGGCGAGAGTCCGCGGATGAGTCCGCCGCCCCGCCGCCGTACGACCGGCCGTATCGGCCGTTTCTTGCCGAAGGACTGAACCGCCCCGCGTCCGCCAAAACCGAACCCGCCGCCGATGAACGTCTCCCTCTATTCCTCCGCCACGGGCATGCAGGCCCAGCAACTCAACCTCGACACGATCGCGAACAACCTCGCGAACGTGAACACCACCGGTTTCAAGAAGTCGAAGCTCGAGTTCCAGGATCTGCTCTACCAGCAGACGCGCGCCGCCGGCGCCGATAGCGGCGCCGGCAATCAAGTGCCGTCCTCGCTGCAGGTCGGTGCCGGCTCGCGCGTGGTGTCGACCGCGAAGATCTTCACGCAGGGCACGCTCTCGCAGACCGGCGAAGAGCTCGACATCGGCATCCAGGGCGAGGGCTTTTTCGAGATCCAGCGCCCCGACGGCACGAGCGCCTACACCCGCGACGGTTCGTTCAAGCTCTCCGCCACCGGCCAGGTCGTCACCAACGACGGCTTCCCCGTCCTGAGCGGTTTCCAGCCGATCCCGAACGGCGCAAAGGCCATCTCCGTTTCGCAAACCGGCGAAGTGACCGTCACCACCGCCGACGGCGGCAGCACCAACTTCCAGATCCAGCTCGTGCGTTTCGCAAACCCCACCGGCCTCGAAAACGCCGGCGGCAACCTCTACCTCGAGACCACTGCGAGCGGCACCCCCGAACTCGGCAATCCCGGCACCGAAGGCTTCGGCTCCACGATCCAGAAATACCTCGAAGGGTCCAACGTCGATACCGTCACCGAGATGGTGAAGATGATCGTCGCGCAGCGCGCCTACGAGATCAACAGCAAGGCCATCCAGACCTCCGACCAGATGCTGCAGGAGGTCAACAACCTCAAACGCTGATGACCCGCTTCGCCCAGTCCCTGCGTCTCGCGCTTCTCGCGACAATCCTCGCCGCCGCCGGCCAGCTTCGCGCGGCCGACACGGTTCAATCCGCGCAGTTTCTGCCGCAGCTCGCGACCGACCTCGCCGCCCATTTCGGCGCGAACGGCGAGCTCCAGCTCGACCTGCTCCGCTCGTGGGCACCGCCCGTCTCACCCAAAGGCGATTGGTCGCTCACCATCGTTGCTCCGCCGCAGGCGCTGGCCTCGCAGATGATCGTGCGCGTCCGCGTGATCCAAGCCGGACGCGCGCTCGGCGAATGGAACCTGCCGTTGCGGGCGCAGCTCTGGGCCGATGCCTTCGTTACGCGCCAGCCGGTGGCGCGCGGCGAGCCGCTCGACCTCGCGCTGTTCGACCTCCGCCGCGTCGATTTCCTGCGCGAGAAAGACACCGTTCCCGCCGCGACCGACCTCTCCCAGCTCTCCGTTTCGCGAAGCATCGCCGCCGGCGCCACACTCTCCTGGCGGGATGTCGCGCGCCGCCAACTCGTCCAACGCGGCGACCGGATCGATGTCGTCGCGAGCAGCGGGGCGCTCGTCATCACGATGAAGGCGCTCGCGATGCAGGGCGGGGCGCTTGGCGAGACGATCGTCGTGCGCAACCCGGAGTCGCGCCGGGACTTTTCTGCCGTCGTCACCGCCGAAAACCAGGCCCGCGTCACCTTCTGACATGCATCGCCTCACGTTCATTCTTCTTCTGCTGCTGCCGATGGCCGTGCCCGCCGACTCGATCTGGCCGTCGGGCACCTCTCGCGGAATGCTCGCGGATCGGCGCGCGTCGCGCACCGGCGACATTGTCACCATCATCGTGCAGGAGAGTGTGAGTTCGCAGAACTCCCAATCTTCGAAGGCGGACAAGGCGAGCAAAGCGGATAACGCCATCACGCAGTTCCTCTTCCCGACCACCGCCAGCCTGGCCGGTACGCACAACGGTTCGTTGCCCGGGACCGGCTTCGACAATTCCAGCAGCACCGCCTCCAGTGGCGCCATCAGCAACAAGGCCACGCTCACCTCGCGCGCCGCCGTGCTCGTGACCGATGTGCTCCCCAACGGCAACCTCGTGCTCGAGGGCGTGCGGCAGGTCGCGATGGGCGGCGAGCGCCAGTACATGGTCCTGCGCGGCATCATCCGCCCCGAGGATATCAGCTCCACCAACACCGTCTCCTCGACGAGCATCGCCAACGCGACGCTCGAGGTGATCTCCGAGGGCTCGCTCACCGACACGCAGAAGAAGGGCTGGCTCACGAAACTCTACGAGCTGCTCCGCCTCTACTGAACGCCGCTCCGAACATGTCCCCCGCTACCATTTTTCGGATTCTCCTGCTGCTCGTGGTCGCCATCCCGTGCGCGCGCGCCGAAGGCTCCCGGCTGAAGGACCTCGCGGCGATCGAGGGCGGCCGCGACAACCAACTCGTCGGCTACGGCATCGTCGTCGGTCTCGCCGGCGACGGTGACAAGAACTCCGAAGCCACATTGCGCTCCATCGCCAACGCGCTCCAGCGCTTCGGCATCTCCGTTTCCGCGAGCACGCTCAAATCCTCCAACGCCGCCGCCGTGATGGTCACGGCCGACATCGGACCTTTCCTCAAACCCGGCGCGCGTATCGACATCACGGTCGCCGCGATCGGCGAGGCGAAGAGCCTGCAGGGCGGTGTCCTGCTCCAGACGCCGCTGCTCGGCGGCGACGGCAATGTCTACGCCGTGGCCCAGGGCCCGGTGGCGGTCGGCGGTTTCCTCGGTGGCACTGGCGGCCCCGGCGGCGCCACCGTGCAGAAGAACCATCCCACCGTTGCCGCGGTCGCCAACGGCGCGATCGTCGAGCGCGAGATCCCCGCCTCCTACGTGCGCGACGGCACCGTGCGCCTGCTCCTGCATCAGCCCGATTTCGTCACCGCCGCGCGCATCGCCGATGCGGTCAATGCGCAGTTCCCCGGCACCGCCCGTGCCCAGGACTCGGCGACGATCGCGGTCGGTCTGCCGGCGGATTTCGTCGGCAACGAGGTGTCGTTCATCGCCTCGCTCGGGATGATCGAAACCAAGCCCGACACGGCCGCGCGCATCGTGCTCAACGAGCGCACGGGCACGATCGTCGCCACCTCCACGGTGCGCCTCTCGCAGGTCGCGATCAGCCACGGCTCGCTCACGATCAAGATCGCCTCGACCCTCGGTGTCTCGCAGCCCGAGGCGTTCAGCAAGGGCGGCACCACCGCCGTTGTCCCTTCGACGCGCACCGAAGTCACCGAGGTGAAGGGCGGCTTCCAGATGGTCGAGGAGCTGCCCTCGGTCGAGGAACTCACCAAGGCGCTCAACGCCCTCGGGGTGTCCTCGCGCGAGATGATGGCTATCTTTCAGAGCCTCAAACGCGCCGGCGCTCTCCAAGCCGAAGTGGTCATCAACTGAATCCGCCGCCATGTCGCCCGTTTCCTTCAGTCCGCTGCTCGGTGTCGCCGATCCCTCGACCATCGACCGTTCGCTGCGTTCGGCGCCGCAACAATCGGCGGCGCAAGCCACCGCGGCGCAGTTCGAAGCCATCCTCGTCCGGCAGTTGCTCAGCGACGCCTTCAAGCCGCTGCTCGGCTCGGTCGGCGGCGAGGCGATGCCCGGCAGCGACGTCTACCAATACATGATCACCGATGTTGTTTCGCAGAGCGTCGCGCAGGGTGGGGGGCTCGGCATCGCGAAGATGCTCGTGCCGCAGCTCACACCAAAGGGCGCAGCGACCGATAACAAGGAGGTCTCCCCATGATTCTCGCTCAAACAGCTCCCGCCCCCACGGCGTGGTCTCCCGTCGTCGATGCCCTGCGCAGCGAACTCGCCGAGTACGGCGGG
>DATGXA010000305.1:0-1657 GCA_035299125.1 Opitutaceae bacterium | reverse complement strand
GAGCCAGAAGAACTCCTTCACCTGCGAGGTCGCCAGCAGCGCGCCGCCGGTGAGTACGCAACTCGCGAGCACGACCGGGCCTGTGCCGAAGCGGCCGAGGACTCGTCCGCTGGTGAAACTGGCCGTGGCGGAGAGCAGTGTCGCGACGATCATCACCAGTCCCGCGGCATCGAGCGGCTGGCCGAGATCGAGGTGCATCCGCGGCCAGGCGACGCCGAGTGTGCCGTCGGGCAAACCGAGGCTGATGAAGCCGAGGTAGATGATCGGCAAGAGGAGGGCAGCGGCGCGGCGGGACATGTGGAGCGATGGTGACGCGGGCGCTCCCTCAAGCGCAATGATCGGGATCGGGCGGCGATCGACGGTTCTGGAGATCGCGAAGACCAGTGAACGGAGGCGTCAATGAGCGATGTCAATGAATAGGTGACATCGCGTCATCGCCGCGGCTGCCCCGCGGGTTGTTCGGCGGAAACGGGTGCGCCATAGTCGGCGCCTGGCCGCCTCAAGCGAGACGATGGAGCAGGCAGCCGCTGGCGTTGCCCGGCGGCACAGAGTCCTCGAAATGCCCCGGGGTGCTGATCGTAGCGAGGGTCGCGATCGATCGAAGTTCGAACAGCTGCGTGCCGCAAACGGGAGGCTTGCGCTCACGACTCGATCGAGTGCCGCGCGTCAGGGACGACTACCGTTCTTCTGGCGCGCGGCTATCAACCAACGGCGTGTATGAGCAGCGGCTCGGGTACCGGGTTCTCGTCTGCCGTTCTCTCGACACGCGACCCCATAGCTCGCGGCTGAGGTGACGCCCGACCACTCGTGGTGGCGCGACGGCGTCTCTCAACGGTGTCGCGTTCCGAAACCGTCGCCGGAGTTGCCGCGGACGAGGGGCGCAGCGTCGCCGGTCAGCGGCCGCCGAGCGTGAGGCCGGCGAGATTGCCGAGGAGGCGTTTGGCGAGGAACTCGGTTTGTTTCGCCGAGAGCTCTTTCAGCCCGCGTTGGGCGAGGGCGAGCAGGGCGGTGAGTTGCTCCTGCGTGAAGGTCGCTTCTTCGCCGGTGCCCTGGACTTCGACGAAGTTGCCGCGGCCGGTCATGACGACGTTGAAGTCGACCTCGGCATCCTTGTCCTCGACGTAGTTGAGATCGAGGATCTCGCGGTTGTCGAAGAGGCCCACGCTCACGGCGGCGACGGAGTCGGTGAACGGGTTGTCGGCGAGCTTCTTCTCGGTGATGAATTTTTCGACGGCGAGGCGCGCGGCGAGATAGGCGCCGGTGATCGAGGCCGTGCGTGTACCGCCATCAGCTTGGAGGACGTCGCAATCGACCCAGAGGGTGTTGTCGCCGAGTTTTTTGAGGTCGATCACGGCGCGCAGGGAACGGCCGATGAGGCGTTGGATTTCGACGGTGCGACCGTCGAGTTTGCCTTTGGAGATGTCGCGCGCCTTCCGGTCGAGCGTGCTGTACGGCAGCATCGAGTATTCGGCGGAGAGCCAGCCGCCGGCGACGCCTTGCTGGCGCATCCAAGTGGGGACCTTGGGCTCGATCATCGCGGCGCAGATGACGCGGGTGTTGCCGAAGGCGACGAGCACGGAGCCGTCGGCGTTGGGCGCGATGTCGGGCTGGAAAGAAATGGGCCGGAGTTGGTCGGGCCGGCGGCCGTCGGGGCGGG
>DATGXA010000304.1:0-10489 GCA_035299125.1 Opitutaceae bacterium | reverse complement strand
GGCAGAACAGCAGGCGGTCTTTTCGCCGCCGGCCTCATTAGGGGGATGTTTGCGGTGCGAGCGCCGCGGTGGGCGGCTGCGTTTTCGGCAACAGCGCGCGCACGGCCTTCTGGCCCTTGCGGCTGAAGTCGATCGATTCGCCGAGGATACGGTTCGCCTCGCCTGGCGCGTGGAAGCCGGTCGAGTTTTCCGCCTCGACGAAGTCGAAGTAGAACTGCGCCTTGCGCTGGAACTCGCGGCCTTCCTTGAGTTGCTCGTCGGTGGCGCCGGCAACCTGCGCGGCCTTGAGGTCGTCGATCAGGTCCATGAGTGCGTCGATCGCGACGTTTCGGAGGTTGTGGAAACGCGTCTGGATCGTCTCGACGCGCTCCTTGAGCTCGGCCTCCGACCATTTGTGGCAGGTCTGACAGGAGCGGTTGATGTCGAGCAGCGGCGAGCGCACGTGGTGGTTGCTGACCTTGTGCGCGCCCTCGCGCTTGTACGGCATGTGGCAATCGGCGCAGGCGACGCCGCTGCGGGCGTGGATGCCTTGGCTCCACATTTCGAATTCAGGGTGCTGGGCCTTGAGCGTCGGCGCGCCGGTTTCCTTGTGCGTCCAATCCTTGAAGCCCTGCTGGTCGTAGTAGGCGAGGATCTGCTCGACCTTGCTTCCATTGTGCCAGGGGTAGGTGAGCTTCTTCTCGGGGCCCTTGAAGTAGTATTCCACGTGGCATTGGCCGCAGACGTAGCTTCGCATCTCCTGGCGCGTGGCGTCGCGGTTCACCTCGAAGTCCTTCACGCCCTGCGCGGCCTTGAGGTTGCGGATGCCCTCCATGAACGCCGGCCGCGTGACGCGCAGCGCCATCGTCGAGGGCTCGTGGCAGTCGATGCAGGCGACGGGATGGTCCGCGAGTTTCGCCGCCTCCGCGTAAGGCATCGCGCAGATCTTTTCGAACCCCTTCACGAGGTCGCCGTCGCCGGCCTTCTTGTAGGCGGCGTACATCGAGGCGTGGCAATTGAGGCACGCGCCCGGCTGCTTCACGACCTTCTGGCGATCGGTGAACGTCTGGTCCTCGAGCATGTAGGCGTGGCCGCGCTCCTCGCGGAAATCGGCGGCGAACGCGTAGCCGGCCCACATCTTCTTCAGGCGCGGGTCCTCCTCGATCTTCGATTGGGAAACGACGCTGCGCGGATCGGCGTCGGTCGGGGTGCGAGGGAGGGCGTCGCTGCCGCCGTAGCGGGTGCGCACCTGGTCGACGGTGCGCTTGTAGTCGTCGTACTGCAGCGGGAAGTTCTTCCCCCACACGGCGGGATCGGTGGTGTCGTCGGTGAGTTCGACGACGCGGAAGAACGGCACCTTCGCCTCCTGCTTGCGCTCGAAGATGTTCATGAGCAGCGCGAGCCCGGCCACGGCGGCCAGCGCGGCAAACATGGCGGCGAGGAAGAAACGGTAGACGGGACCGCGGCGGGACGAGGTTTCGGGAATGCTCATGGGAGGGGAGAGGCGGGGGGCGAAAGGCGAGAGGCTAGGGCGGGAAGCGACGCGGGGCGGGGGGACGGATGTGCGGAAAACGTGGAAACACGCCGAAGGCGGTTTCCCTTCACTTCATGTGCCCGACATGGCCGTGGCATTGGACGCAGGAGAGGTTGCCGGAGCCCGCGTGGGGCGAGGCGACATCGCCGGCGATGTCCGCATGGCAGCGACGGCAGGCGTTTTCGGTGATCCGGCGGCTCTTCTCGCGGGCGAAGATGTTTTCCGGATAGGTGCCGGTGGTGAAGTAGAACGAGTGCCAGAAGCCGTTCTCCGCCTTCGTGGCGTACTTGCCCACGAGGTCGTGCGGGGTGTGGCAGTCGTTGCAGGTCGCCACCGAGTGGTGGCTCGATTTCATCCAGCCCGAGTACTGATCCTCCATCACGTGGCAGTTCGCGCACGCCGCGGGATTGTTGGAGAGGTAAGAGTATCCCTTCGCGTAGACGAACGTGTACGCACCGATGCCCAAGGCCGCGCCGATGAGGCCGCCGAGCAACGTGCCGGAGATCACGCTCGCTTTCACGGCGCGTACCGTTGCCGCAAATGCCGTCCCGGCAATGCCGTGGGTCGGCGGGATTTGATCCGGATCAAGCCATCGGAGATTTTCCGACCCGCCGTAGCGACTGCGGGCCTTGGCGACACGGTCACCGCTCCAGACGGCGGCGACACCGTCGGACGGAACGTGCGACCTCGACAGCTGTCGGCGGAGACTCCAACTATTGCCGAATGGGTTCGTCGTCCGATCAAGCGCCGCGCGCCGCGGGTGTCTCGCAGTTTTTCCGGTCCCCCGAGGGGCGCCGGTACGCCCGCATCGCCGGTTGGTCGCTCGTGGCGGTCGCCGTGGTTTGGTACCTCGCGTTGATGGCCTCCCGCATGGGCGTGTGCGCCGCGGGCAGCGATTCCTCCGGCTATGTGAACAACGCCCGGTTGCTGCGCGAGGGACGCCTTTTCGCCGATCAACGGCAGCTCGAAGGCGTGAATCCGCAGGACCTGCCGTGGTTCACCTACGTACCGCTCGGTTTCGAGCCGCTCCACTCGGTGCGCCCCTTCAATCCCGCCGATGCGAACAAAATGGTGCCCACGTACCCGCTCGGCCTCTCGGCGCTCTTCGTTGCGGCGTCCGTCGGCTCCTCGCTCGAGGCCGGCATGCCGGTCGCCATGTGGGTGATGCTGGCGGCGAGTTTGTTTCTCACCTACCGACTCGCGCGACAGTGCGGGCTCTCTCCGGGCTGGGCGACGGCGGGCATGGCGATGCTCGCGGCGAGTCCGGTCTTCATCGGCATGTCGCTGCAGGCGATGAGCGATGTGCCCGCCCTGTGCTGGACGACGCTCGCGCTGGTGCTCGCGCTCGACAGCCGCGAACGCCGCTGGCTGGCCGGCCTCTCGGGCCTAGCCGTGGCGGTGGCGGTTTTCATCCGGCCGTCCAACGTGCTCGTCGTGCTGCCGTTGTTGTGGGTTTTCCGTTTCGATTGGCGGCGCTGGTTGTGGCTCGGGCTCTGCGGTTTGCCTGGCGCGGTCGTGTGGATGCTCACCAACAAGGCGCTCTTCGGCCGCTACATCGCGACCGGCTACGGCGATGTCGGCCAGCTCTTCGGCTGGCACAACGTGCTGCCGGTGCTGCGCAACTACGCACTTTCGTTCCCCCGCGTGCTGCCGCTGTGCTTCCTCGCGGTGCTCGGCCTCGGCCGCGAAGCTCGAGCCGAGTCGCGTGCGGCGCTGGCGGTCGCCGTCACCTGGGTGGTGCTGCCGCTCGCGTTCTACGCCTTCTATTTCCACACGCAGGAGGCGTGGTGGTATCTGCGTTTCGTGCTACCGGCGTTCCCTGCGCTCATCGCCCTCGCGTTGCGCGGGCTGAGGCGCGTGCACGGCTGGATCTCGGGCGGACTCGCCGCGGGACTGCGGCCGGTGCTGGCGCGGGCGGCCGTCGCGGTCGTGTTCGCGGCGGGGTTTTTTGTCCAAGCGCGGGCGGCGCGCTCTTGGGATGCACTGGAGTTCGGTCGTGGCGAAAAGGACTATCCCAAACTCGCGCAGCTGCTCGAGCGACACGCGCCGGCCAACGCTGTCGTCTTCTGCATGCAGACCAGCGGCGCCCTGTATTTCGCGGGGCCGCAGATCCTCGTGCGCTGGGATGCGCTTGAGCGCGAGCAAGCGAGCCGGCTCTACGCCGCCGCCACGCGCGCCGGGCGACCGGTCTACGCGGCGTTTTTCCCCTTCGAAGTGCACGACGGCTGTTTCAAGAAACTTCCTGGCCGCTGGACGCAGGTCGCCAACGTTCGCGACAAGACGATCTGGCGGCTCGACGATGCCGCCGGTTCGATGCCGGAGACGATCGAACTGCCGTCGCCGTGAGGTCGCGGAGGCGGGCTTCACTGCCGTAGGGGCGCCGTGCGCCGGCGCCCGTTACCTCATCGAGCTCAGTTCTGCCGCGCGGCGCGGAACGGGCGTCGACAAGCGACACCGGAGCGCGGCGGGTGTACTTCTCGCCGCAACGAGACAGAAACGCGCAGCCCTCAGCCGCGGTGGATCTCCGGCTTGGCGTCGCGCAACATCAGGTCGCGCACGGCCTGCCGCGGGTCCTTGTCGGCGTAGAGGCTGGCGTGGACTTCGTCGACGATCGGTGTCTCCACGCCGGCGCGACGAGCGAGGTCGTACGCGCTGCTGGCCGTCTTCACACCTTCGGCGACGACGAGGCCCATCTCGGCCTGGATCTCCGCGAGCTTGCGGCCGCGGCCGAGCTCCTCGCCCACGTGGCGGTTGCGACTGTGTTTGCTCGTGCAGGTCACGATGAGGTCGCCGATGCCGCTGAGGCCGGAAAACGTCTCGGGGCGGCCGCCGAGCGCCTGGCCGAGCCGCGCCATCTCCACGATGCCGCGCGTCATGAGCGCGGCCTTCGTGTTGTCGCCCATGCCCATGCCGTCGAGGATGCCGGCGGCGAGCGCGAGCACGTTCTTCAACGAGCCGCCGAGCTCCGCGCCGACGACATCGTCGGAGGTGTAGATGCGGAGGTACTCGTTCATGAATGCCTGCTGCACGACGCGCGCGGTCTCGGGATCGCGCGAGGCGGTCATCACGGCCGTGGGCACGCGGCGGGCGACTTCCTCGGCGTGGCTCGGACCGGAGAGGATCGCGTAGCGCACGTCGCCCAGAATCTCGGCGACGAGCTCGCTCATGCGTTTGCAGGAGTCGGTCTCGATGCCCTTGGCGACGTTGAGATAGATGAGGTCCGCGGCGCGTGGCACGGCGCGGAGTTTCCCGAGCAGACCGCGCATGTACTGGCTCGGCGCGGCGAGGACCACGAGCTCGGCGCCGGCGACGGCGCGGGCGAGATCGGCCTCGAACCGCAGCGCGGTGGGCAGCTCCACACCCTTGAGAAACTTGTCGTTGCGCCGCGTGCGCGCCATCTCGGCGAGATAGTCGGGGAACGGTCCCCACATCGTGACCGTGTGCCGGTTTTCGCAGAGGACCGTGGCAAGCGCCGTGCCCCAACCGCCGTCGCTGAGAACGCTGATGTTCATCGGGTGTGTATCGTGGAGTGAGGTAGCCGCCGGCGCACCGCGCCGAGTGGGAAAAGGCCGGAGACTGTGCCGGTCCCCGCGGGCTCGGTTCAACGGAAAAAAGGCGCGCGCCCGCGGCGCCCAAACCTCCGGCGTGGAGCCGGTGCGTTGTCGCGAAGTTGCCGCTGTGAAAACGCCGCCGTTTTCCCATGCTCGCTGCACCTCATGAAGAAACCCCTCCTTCTCCTCACGCTGCTGCTGGCGGCGATCACCGCGGCGCGCGCCGCTTCCGGCGGTTACCTGTTCGTCACCTTCAAGGGCGAACAGAACCCGATGACCGAGCAGATCTACTTCGCGCTCAGCCTGGACGGCCGCAACTGGCAGGCGCTGCACAATGGCGAACCCGCGCTCGTCAGCCGGCTCGGCGAGAAAGGCGTCCGCGATCCCTACATCCTACGCGCCCACGACGGGAAGAAGTTCTACCTGCTCGCCACCGATCTCTCGATCGCGCTCAACCACGACTGGGGCCGCGCCGTCCGCGCTGGCAGCCGCTCGATCGTGATCTGGGAGACGACCGACCTGGTGCACTGGTCCGAACCGCGGCTCGTGCCGGTCGCACCGGCCGACGCCGGTTGCACCTGGGCGCCCGAGGCGATCTACGACGAGGACACCGGCGACTACCTCGTGTTCTGGGCGTCCACGACCGCGCGCGACGACTTCGCCAAGCACCGCATCTGGGGCGCGCGCACGAAGGATTTCCGCACGTTCTCCGCGCCGTTCGTCTACATCGAGAAACCGCAGCACGTCATCGACACCACCATCGTGCGCGACGGGAAGAGCTACTTCCGCTTCACCAAGGACGAGACGTCGAAAGCCGTCACGATGGAGAAGAGCGAGAAGCTCGCCGGTCCCTGGCGCGACGTCGCGGGCTTCTCCCTCGCGGGACTCGTCGGCTACGAAGGTCCGGAATGCTACCCGCTGCAACCGGTCGACGGCGAGCCGCCGACGTGGTGTTTGATTCTCGACTACTACAGCAAAGGGCAGGGTTACCAGCCGTTCGTCACGCACGATCTGGCCGGCGGCCAGTTCGCGCCCGCGACCGGGTTCACATTCCCGTTCCGCTTCCGCCACGGTTGTGTGCTGCCGCTCTCCGCGGCCGAGTACGAGGCTCTCGCCGGCAACGCCGCGGCCGCCCCGGCGAAGTGAGCGGCGGCGTAGGTCGGGCTTTACGCCCGACATGCTGCGATTCCGTTCTGCGCGGCTGCCAGTTGACACCTCCAACGCGAAACCCCGAGATGGCGCTGCGCGGTTTCACGAGTTCTTTGCCGCCGCCGATTTGGTCCGGGCCCTTAGCTCAATGGTTAGAGCAGGGGACTCATAATCCCTTGGTTGCGGGTTCGAATCCCGCAGGGCCCACCACTATTATCTTATTGGTAGCGAATAAGTTCTGAGATTATCTCTGGGTCGATCTCTGTAACGAGAAATTTTGTCTGTCCGGTTACTGTCCGGTTTTTCAAGTCCTCAAAGGGCCGAAATCCCCCCTTCCGAGGCTCCGCAACGCCCGCCGCCCCCAAGCCGACTCGCCCGCCAAAACGGGAGAAGGGGCGGCTTCCGCCGCCCCATTTGCCTGACTCAGTTGCTCGCGAACTCTCCCGCGAGACTCCAGAGCGCCTTGTTGAGCCGTTGGCCTTCGGTGAGTCCGCTCACCGGCCGGGTCCGATTGGGGCGGATGCCCATTCCATCCGTGACGGCGAGATAGCGGTCGCCTCCACGAACCAAGTGCTCCTGGATCACGTTGAATGTGGTCCACCGATCGGCTGCGGCGTCACCGTAGCGCACCGGCGTGAGAAGCTTCTCCGGCTGAGCAGCTTCGTCACTGGCTGATCGGCATCCCAACGAAGTGCCGACGCCCGGCGCGCGAACTCGACCCGCGTCGCCTGCGGGAGTTGCACGCCCTGCCACCTCGCGACCGTCTCCAGCGCGCGGTGTGTTCTGCGCCACGGCCTGCGCTGCCTACGCGAAAGCCTCGGCCGAAACGTCGACGTGCCGAATCGCGACATGGGCGAAGTCCGTTTCGGAAACCACCAGCCCATTGCGACAAACCAACCGATAGAGACCCGCGTCGATCCGGTAGGCGCGGTTCCCATCGTGCAAGTGTCGGGCTCGTTTGAGCTGAACACCTCGGCGATTTCCGCGGTGCCGAGGTATTCGAGGTAGTTCTGCGAGGTGCCGATTTCACCGGCGCGCTGCTCCTTCTCCTCGTGATTCAGGTAGGTCTGCTCCAACGTTGCGGCGAGGCGGATGTGGCGCTCGGTGGGATCACATGTCGTGAGCCTTTCGAGCGCGGTCCGGAGGGCGTCTTCGGAAGTGAGCAGGTCGTAAGCATTGGTCGCCGTGACCGGTCGATTGATTTCAGCCAGCAATTCGAAAGCCCGCCCGATGTGCGCAGCACCCTTCACTTTGAGGAAGCTTTTCACGTCCTTCGGGTTCAGCGACGCGGCCGTGTCGACGAGGATCCGCGCGCGCGTCGTGAACGGCAGCCGGGCGTCGCCGGTCACGTTCAGCCGGTGGAGCGGCTTGCCCGTTTCGCCCACCAACCGCGGCCGGAGCCGGATGATGTCCTGCGTGCGCCCATGCTTCTTTGCGAGCCATTCGAGGTGAAACCACTCGTCGCCCTTGTTCGCCATCACCACGCCCCCGAGCGTGGGATTGCGCCGGATCAACTCCTCCAGCAGCCGATTCATGCCGGTGGTCTTCCCGGCGCCGGTGTCGCCGGAGAAGAAGAAATGTCGGTTCGCCTTGTCGCGCGTCCACTGAAACCCGGCGAACGACAGCGCAATCGCCCACCGGTCCGCCACGATCCGGCCGTCCGGAGCGACAACGTAGCGCCCGTGGTCGGCGTAATAGAAGAGCAACGCCGGCAACACCGCAAAGGCCGCGCCGACGCCCCAACTCCACACGCCCGGGAGCCGCGGCGCGCCGACCAGGCCCGCGCCGGCGATGACCAACGCGAACGGCAACGCTAGCGGCGTGCGCAATCCCGGCTCGTTGCGCCGCAGATTTCGCAGAATCAGCGCCGCGGAGACACCCACGAAAACGGCCGCCAACACGAACGCGCCGACCGTGATCGCATGCGGACTTTGCAGCCATTTTCGCAGCAAAAGGTCGGGTGGCGGGAGCGTTTTCATCGCGTCGTGATGCCGCAAGACAACACCTCCTGAGCATTCACCGCCAGAGACCGCGCCTACCGAAAAAACGGTAGGCGGCTTTCCCCGCCCCGGCCGGTATCTGGATACACTTTGCATAACAACGAAGTCGTTAGGGTATTGCGTCTGTTGCCGAAAAAGCGCGGGGGACTCGGGAAAACCTTCTCCGCTCTTCGCAGCCCAGAACCTCAAGAAACACCCCCGACGCGCACCGCACCCTACCGCGTCCCCGGTAGGCCGCCTACCTCGGTTTCGGTGGGTGCGGTCCGTTGTGGTAGCGAGCCCACTGCGACCCACTGTTGGCATGATCACCGTGGGCACCATCAAGAACGGGGCGAACTACCTCGCGCACCACCTGCGCCGGAACGACTACTGGACCGAGGGCGAGAAGGAGGTGCAGGGCGAATGGATCGGCGAAGGGGCCAACGCGCTCGGTCTGGCCGGCCCCGTCACCGACGAGCCGTTCGACGCGCTCCGCTGCAACCGCAACCCGCGCACCGGCGAACAGCTGACGGCCCGGGCCCAGATCGACCGGGTCGCCCTGTTCGACATTCAGCTCTCCGCGCCGAAGGACGTGAGCGTGCTGGCGATGGTCGGCAACGACGACCGCGTCCGCACCGCCTTCGCGGATTCGGTGAAGGTCGTGCTCGCCGAGATGGAACGCTTCGCGGCCGTACGCGAGCGCCGAGGCGAAGCCGTCGCGAGCGAACAGTTCCGCCTCACCGGCAACTACGTCGGCGCGAAGTTCCTGCACGACACCAGCCGCGATCTCGATCCGCAGCTGCACGTCCATGCGGTACTGGCCAACGTCACGTGGGACGGCACGCGCAACGAGTGGCTCGCGATCCAGCCGGCGGAGATGCTCCGCGCATCGCCATATCTTCGCAAGGTGCTGTACCGCGAACTCGCTGGTCGGCTGCGCTCACTCGGCTACGAACCGTACGAGATGAACGCGAAAGGCTTCTCCGTGCGGGGCGACGAGCACCTGCGGGAGCGTTTCTCGAAACGTTCCCGCGCCGTCGAGCAGCTCGCGGCCGAGTTCGCGGCAGAGAAAGGGCGCAGGCCCACGAAGCGCGAGGTCGAGGTGCTCGTGCGCGAATCGCGGGCGGACAAGCTGACCGAGGTCAGCACGCCGGAGGTCCGCGCCGCCCAACGCGCCGAGCTTTCGGCCGCGGAGATTCAAGGCCTCGACGACCTGGTCCGAGTCGCCCGCACGCGCCAGCCGCGCGAGCAGTGGTCGCACGGCATGATCTACTTTGCGATTAGCGACGGAATACGCGAAGGCGGAGGTGGAATGCGTTCTGATAGCTTCCCTCTCGAAAGGTTGGCCTCCCTGTCGCAGGCACGGAATCCAATTGCGCGGCTGCTGGCGATTGAGGCACTCCCACGCTCATTGCCTGAAGGTGTCGTTATGCCACCCAGCACAGAGGCGCAGGACACATCCGCTGTAGATCGAACACGAGTGTCAGCCCTAATGCGCTTTCAGGGTGAGACGGATCCGTTAATCCTTGGATGGTTGATCGACGCTTTGGGCGTGATCCGACTGCCCGAGGCGAGCCGGGCCCTAGAGAAGATTGCCGAGCAACAGGTGCAACAGAAGCACGACGAGTTGGCCAAGAAGGCGATTGGGCACCTCAAAGATTGACCGAGCCTACCGCGTTTCGGATAGCACGCTTACCGCGAATTCGGAGGGTGCGCCCCGTTGAGGCTCGGTGCGCGTAGGTATGGAATGGAACACGTGAAAACGATTCCCACTGACACCGAACAAAGCACCGCAAGTGATCGCGTTTCCGCGGGCTGCCATCGCGAGGCAGCCCGCTTCCAGATCGTCGTCGAATACGCCCCCGGCGTCTTCATCTCCACCGCATCGGCAACAACAGTGGAAGAAGCCGCTGAAATCTTCATGAAGCAGCCGCCCGGCTGCGAAGCGGGCGAGATCAACCTGCACGATCGGATCGAGCACCGCGGCATCGGCTCGGTGAAGTGGACGATGGAGCCGACCGAGAACGGTCTGCGCGTGCCACATCGCCAGAACATCTTCTGCGACTGGAACACCGCCTTGCTCGCGCTCGAAGTGCAGCGCCGTGTTGAACTTGAGTCACTCGCCGGAACTACGGGCTAGGCGCGACGGTCGGACCTCGGACCCAGATCGGACACTTCGGTCGGTTCGACCGTAGTCTTCGCGGACCGGGTCCGGGCCCAACTGGCCGGTTCATGTGAAAATCGTGCGGAGCCGGTACCTCGGGTCGAGCGGCTGCGTCCGCCGCGGAGGCCGGGGG
>DATGXA010000303.1:0-19142 GCA_035299125.1 Opitutaceae bacterium | reverse complement strand
AGCAGGGGGCGATGTAGCCGGGGCCGGCGAGGAGTTCGTCGATACGGCGAATGCGGATCTCCTCGCTGAGGACGCGGGCGACATCGGCCTCGCTGACCTGCGCCTGGCTTTGGCGGAGTTCGTCGCGGAACTGGTTGTAGCGGACGGAATCGAAACGGCCCTGCTCGTCTTGGAAGATGCGGAGGGCGGAGAGGAACTTGCTGCGCTCGGCGGCGGTGGGCTGCGGGATGCGATAGCGATCGGCGAGCGAGAGGGCGGCGGTGCGCAGGAAGGCGAAGCGCTCGATGCTGCGGACGCCGGAGGTCCACATGATCTCGGGGCGGAGCGTGGCGGCGATGCGGGCGTCGCTGATGAGGCGCTGCTGCGTGCCGGGGTTGATCAGGTTGTGCCCGAAGAAGTCGCGCTGGTGGATGGTGCGTTCGCCGCGGCCGATGCCCGGGGCGGCGCCGATCGTGAACACGAAGGGGACCGTGATGACGACGAGCAGGAACGCGAGGAAGACCTTCGTGTGCTTTTCGAAAGTGACTTGGATCCAGGAGATCATGGGGCGGAAAAGGGCGTGACCGTAGAATGGGGGGGAGGGGTGTCAACCTGCGAAACCGGCGGGTGAGCCGAGCGAGCGCCGCGGCTGGCGTGGGGGACTGGAGACGCGGGCCGGGCTGGTCGGCGCAGGCGGAAAACAGGGGCGGCGGGCGCCGTTGGCGGGCGAACGCGGGCGCGGTCAGGTGGCGGCGGTGCGGTCGGGATCGGGGGGCGGAAGTTGTTCGAGGAGCTCGTCGAGGCTCTGGCGGCCGAGGGCCTCGTCGAAGGCGCGGGAGAGGCGTTCGTGGTAGCTGCGCAGGACGGGGTCGACGGAATCGAGACGTTCGCCGGAGGGGTCGGCGCCGAGCAGGGCGAAGCTGTCGCGGAACTCGCGCAGGGTGATGCGGCCGAGCGGGCGGGCGGGCTGGTAATGGTAATCGACGGCGGATTCGTGCGGGCCGGGAGGGACCTGGGTGACGAGATGCAGGTCCATGAGGCGGTGCAGCGATTCGTTGAGGATCTGGGTGGGCACGCGCACGGCGGCGGAGAGCTCGGAGGCGGTGAAGGGCGGCGCGCACTGTTTGAAGCGGCGGGCGATGAGCACAAGCACGAGCAGCGAGAGGCTTTCGCGGCTGTGTTGGTTGAGATCGTACCACGCGGTGCGGGAGGAGCGGAAGTGGACGTTCTGCACGGCGTACGTGATCTGGCCGCCAAGGAGCACGATGACCCAGAAGATGTAGAGGCCGGCCATGAGAACCGGGAGGATGCTGAGCGAACCGAAGAGGCTTTGGGAGCGAAGCACGCTCTTGAGGTAGAAGAACGCGAGGTAGTTGTTGGCGAACAGGAGCACGACGACCACCACCGCGCCGACGACGGAGGGGACCCAGAGGACGTTCGTGTTCGGGATGAAGCGGTAGAAACAGGTGAGCAGCGCGACGAGCGTGCCGAAGGCGATGAGCGGGCCGGACACGCGTAGCGCGGCATGGAGCTCGGCTCCGAGCGGAAGATTTGCGAACAGCCCCGACAAAGTGGAGGCGGAGAGCAGCGTGAGTGACGCGACCGCGAGCACTGCGCCGAGGGTGACGAGGGTCCAGTACATCACGATCCGGAGGAACAACGGCCGTCCGCGGTGCACGCCCCAGATGGTGTTGAACGACTCCTCGATCGAGATGAAGAGCTGGATCACGATCACCACGAGCATGAGCGCACCGGCGACGCCGAGCGTACCGGAGCGGCTGCCCTCGATGAAGTTGTTGAGCAGGTCGACGAGCTTCTGATTGACGACAACGCGGGTGTCTTCGCCGGCGGCCGCGGCGGATTGCTCGAGTTGCTCGATCTGCGGGGCGACGAAACGGATGGCCTGGTTGAGCTTCTCGATGATGGCGCCGGTGTCGGCGTTGTGCAGCACCGTCCCGGCGACCATCACGCCAATGGCGATGAGCGGGCCGATGCCGAGCAGCGAGCTGTAGCTCAACGCGGCGGCGCGGCTGAGAAGCTTGATCTCGCCGAGGCCGGTCAGGGTGATCGAGACGATCCGCAGCAGCGCATAAAATTGCCCGTGTACGGAGCGATCGCCATCGAGCGCCGCCTGCCAGATCCGATGGCGGTAGAGGGCGCTCCAGTTACGCAGGACGCGCGTGAACCAGACGGACATGGCGACCGGAGCGCGACGCGCTCAGACAAAAACGCGGAAGTAGGCGAGCGCCGCCATGCCGCCGAGGCCGAGCAACGCGGCCGGAATCAACGGCGTCCACGAGATGGCGAGCGTCATGAAATACATGCCGATCGTGCCGGCGCCGACGGCGATCATCAGCTGGTATTCGCCGGTGAGGAAGAACATGAAACAGAGCAGGCCGACGGCGAAGAGCGCGCGGAAACGCACGACCGGGTAGAAGGTGGTGGCGCCGAGCAGAAGCACGATGACGAAGAACACATCGACCATGCCGAGCAGGATGAATGGGCTGGTGAGGATCGTCTGGAGATCGAACGAGTAGAGCGCGGTGAGATTGTCTCCCTCGAAGAACATGGCGAACATGCTCAGCAGCAGCGTGAGGATGAGCATGTAGCGGCTCACCCCGGCGACGCGCTCGGCGGTGATCTTCGGGTCGATGCGGCCGTGGCTGTCGGCCGTGCGACCTTCGGCGGCGGCGAGCATGTCCTCGACGCGGATCGGGGCGTCGCCGGCCTGCTCGACGTTGAGGGTCTCGATGTCGTCCTTCGGGCGGACCTTGAGCTTCTTCTTCTCTGGGAAAAGGAACGCCATCAGGCTCTCGTTGGTGCTGATCGGCACCCACTGCTCGAGAGCGGCGTCGTAGTAGAGAGTCGAGCCGTCGACCTGCTGGGCTTCAACCAAGGAGGAAAGCTGATCCTGGGTGAAAGGCCCGCGCGCATCGGTGTCGTTCTCGCCGCGGATATAGAATTCCTGCGTAGACATCCTAGTGGGCGCGGAATGTGTCCAGCAGGACGGAGCCCAGCAAGAGCAAATCGGGCGCCGCGGCCCGCCGTGGCCGCGCGGCGCGATGCTCACGAGCCGTTTACATCCGCTGCAGTGTGCGCAGGCCGAGCAGGTGCAGTCCCGTCTCGAGCCAGACGAGCGTGCGGGCGCAAAGCAGCAGGCGGCGCGTGCGCACGCCGGGCTCATCGACGGCGACCTTGTCGGCGTTGTAGAACGTGCTGAAGGCTCCGGCCAACTCGTACAGATACGTACACAGGAAATGCGGGCGCAGCGAAGTCGCCGCCTGGTTGAGCGCGGAGGGGAAGGCCACGAGTTTGCGCGCGAGGGCGAGTTCGGTTGGCGTCTCGAAGGCGCTGGCGCCGGTCAGCGGTGCAGCGGGATCGAGGCCGACCTTGCGGAAGATGCTGTACTGGCGCGCGACGGCGATAAGCAGGTACGGCGCGGTGTTGCCCTCGAGGCTGATCATCTTGTCCCACGAGAACAGATAGTCCGAGGAGCGGTTCTGCGAGAGATCAGCGTATTGCACGGCGCCGGTGCCGACGACTTCGGCGATGTTGCGGCGCTCGGCCTCGGGAATATCGGGACTCTTCTCGGTCACGAGCTTGAAGCAGCGCTCGCGGGCCTCGTTGAGGAGGTCCTTCAGTTTGATGTTCTCGCCGCTCTTGGTTTTGAACGGCCGGCCGTCCTCGCCGAGCACGGTGCCGAAGTCGACGTGTTCGAGGCGCGGGAACGGGCGGCCGGTTTTCTCGAACCACTTCTTTGCGGTGAGGAAGAGCTGCTCGAAGTGGTCGCCCTGGCGCTTGTCGACGACGTAGAACGCGCCGGTGGCGCCGATCTGCTCGGTGCGGTAGAGGATGGTGGCGAGGTCGGTCGAGGCGTAGTTCGACGCGCCGTCGGACTTGCGCACGAGGAACGGCTGCGGGCGCTCGGCGTGGCGGGAGAAGCGCGGGTGCTCGTCGTGGAACACCACGAGGGCGCCGTCGCTGTCCTCGGCGAGGCCGCAGGCGGTGAGCTCGCGATAGACTTGGTCGACCTTGTCGTTGTAGAAGCTCTCGCCGAGCGTGAGGTCGAACTTGATGCCGAGCTGGTCGTAGATCGTCTGGAACGCGGAGAGGCTCGCGGCGCCGATCTGGTGCCAGATCTCGCGGTTCTCGGGATCGCCGGCTTGGAGTTTCACGAGCTCCTGGCGCGCCTCGTTCATCACGGCGTCGTCGGCTTCGGAGGCGGAATGGCCGACCTTGTAGAGGCGCTCGAACTCGGCGAGCGGATCGGCGGCGAGCGCGGCTTTGTCGAGATGGCGTTTATAGGCCCAGATGATCTTGCCGAACTGCGTACCCCAGTCGCCGATGTGGTTGTCGCGAATTACCTTCGCGCCGCTGAACGCGAGCAGCCGGCAGAGCGCCTCGCCGATGACCGCCGAGCGGAGATGGCCGACGTGCATCTGCTTCGCGGTGTTGGGCGAGCTGTAGTCGACGATCCAGGTCTGGCCCGAGTACGCGCTCGCCGCGGCGGCGCGGAGATGCTCCTCGGAATCGTATTTCGTGAGCCAGTCCTGCAGTGCGGCGGGTGTGAGGCGGAAATTGATGAAGCCCGGGCCCGCGATCTCGATCGCAAACGTGTCGGCAGGCAACGCGATGAGCCCGACGAGCTGCGTCGCGAGTGCGCGCGGGTTCTGCTTCTGGCGCTTGGCGTAGGCGAGCACGCCGTTGGCTTGGAAGTCGCCGTGGGCCGGATCGGCAGGACGCACGTCGGGCGCGAAGAGGGCGAGGTCGAAACCGGCCTGAGCGGCGGCGGCTTTCACGGCATTCTCGATTTCGGCGGCGACGTTGAAGGGCAGGACCATTCGGCGAATCAACGGACCGGCTCTGGCTCGAGCAAGACCGCTTTTCGGATCGAGCGGCCCTCCACGCCAGCTGTGCGTACCGGTAGTGGCGATGTGGCCCTGTGGATCGACAGCTCTGGAAACCCGATGCGGTTTTCCGGATCGGCCGGTAATCGGGAAGATTATACTCGACACGCACCTTGCAATCTGCTTACTGGCAACGGCTTGGGCCGGAAGGATCCGCGCCAATCAACCTCGCCTACATCGTGAATTCCATCATCAAAAAACGTACTCTTCCACCGCGTCGTTACGTCAAACCGTCCTTCACTTATCTCATTGAGAAGAAGCGAGATGGTGGCGAGTTCACCCAGGAGGAAATTCGCTTCATCATCGACTCCGTGCTCGATGGCGAGATGCCCGACTACCAGCTCGCTGCTCTCGCGATGGCGATCTACTTCCAAAGCATGTCGGCTCAGGAGACGGCCATCCTCACCGAGGAGATGATGCTCGTCGGCGAGACGGTGGACCTCTCGCAGATTGCGAAGCCGAAGATCGACAAATATTCCACCGGTGGGGTGGGCGACAAGACCGCCCTCGTGCTCGTGCCGCTCGCAATGGCCAGCGGCGTGGTCGTGCCGATGATGTGCGGCGTCGAACCTGAGTACGAGATCTCCGCTCTCGACAAGCTTTCGTCGATCCCCGGCTTCAAGTCGCAGATCGATGTGCAGCATTTCACGGATCAACTCGCCCGCGTCGGCGGCGCGATCATCGCGCAGAGCAAGGATCTCGCGCCGGTCGACGAGAAGCTGCACGACATGCGCAAGCAGACTGGCACGATCCCGAGCCTGCCGCTGATCACCGGCTCTGTTCTCTCCAAGAAACTCGCCGAAGGCGCCGAAGGGCTGGTGATCGATGTGAAGTGGGGCAACGGCTCATTCATCAAGGATCTCGAGCAGGCCAAGCAGCTCGCACGCTCGATGACCCGTGTCGGCCGCTCGATGAAGCGCCGCTGCGTCGCGCTCGTGACCGACATGAACCAGCCGCTCGGCGACACGGTCGGCACTTCGCTGGAGCTCAAGGAAGCCATCCAGCTCCTCAAGGGCGAGGGCCCCGAGGACATGAAGGAGCTCGTCCTCAAGCTCGGCATGGAGATCGTCCGCCTCGCGGGCGTCGCCGGCTCGACCCTCTCGGCCAAGCAGACCGTGCAGCGTCACCTCACCGACGGCTCGGCGCTCGAGAAGTTCAAGGAGCTCGTCCGCGCGCAGGGCGGCGACGCGTCGTTCGTCGACAGCCCGGAAAAATTCCCGCAGGCGAAACACATCCGGAAGCTTCCGGCTCCGAAACGTGGTTACGTCCACACCATCAACGCCGCGCTCATCGCGAAAGGCGTGCACATCCTTGGCGCGGGCCGCAATGCCCCCGGCGACAAGATCGACTACACGGTCGGTGTTTCCGAGATCAAGAAGGTCGGCACGCAGGTGAAGCAGGGCGAGCCGCTGATGATGATCCACTACAACGACGAGGCGAAGCTCGAGGCCGCGCTCGAACACTTCAAGAACGCCTACCGCCTCGCGCCGAAGCGCCCGACTCCTCCTCCGCTCGTCGTCGAGCGCGTGGCCTGAGTCGCTGCCACAGGAAAGCATTCAACCAAAGGCCGGACGCCCAGCGCGTCCGGCCGTTTTTGTTACAGGCTGATTCTGCGCGCCCCCGAAAACAGCATCACCCGATCGGAGCCGCAATGCCGCAGGCGACTGCGGCGGATCCCGACGTGAGCTGCCGGGGAGGCACTCGCGGGTGTCTCTATAGGCTGGCGGCGACTTTGCGGGTGAGTTCGACCATGCGGTTGCTGAAGCCCCACTCGTTGTTGTACCAGCCGACAAGCTTGAAGAAGCGTTTGTTCAGCTCGATCGACGACCCCGCGTCGAAGACCGCGGAGCGCCCGCCGTGGATGAAGTCGGTCGACGCGACCTCCTCGTCCGTGTAACCGAGGATTCCCCACAGATAGGTCTCGGAAGCTCGTCTGAATGCCGCCTTGATCTCGGCCAGGGAGGTTTCCTTCGCGGTGCGAAACGTCAGGTCGACGACCGAGACAGTCGGCGTCGGAACGCGGAACGACATTCCGGTGAGCTTGCCTTTCACCTCGGGCAGCATGAGACCGACCGCTTTGGCGGCGCCGGTCGATGAGGGGATGATGTTGATCGCGGCGGAGCGCCCGCCTCTCCAGTCCTTCTTCGACGGACCGTCGACGGTTTTTTGGCTCGCGGTGTAGGCGTGGACGGCGGTCATCAATCCCTCGGTCAGTCCGAAACCTTCCCTGAGCACGACGTGCACGATCGCTGCCACGCAGTTGGTGGTGCAGGAGGCGTTGGAGATGATGTGGTGGCGGGACGGGTCGTAGTTTCCGTCGTTCACTCCGAGCACGACTGTGATGTCTTCTCCCTTGGCCGGAGCTGAAATGATGACCTTCTTCGCACCCGCGGTGAGATGGCCGCGGGCCTTCTCCGCCTCTGTGAACAGGCCGGTTGATTCGATTACCAACTGCACGCCCAGTGTGGCCCAAGGTAGCTCTGCAGGCGTCTTGGCGTTCACCACGCGGATCTCGCAGTCATTGACGACAAGGATGTCGTCGTCGGTTTTGTCCGGTGAAGATTTCTTCGAGCCGACGGTGCCGGTGAACCGGCCCTGGGTCGAATCGTACTTCAGAAGGTAAGCGAGGTTGTTGGCCGGAACGATGTCACCCACCGCGACGACCTCGAGTTCGCCGAGCAGATCCTGCTCCACGAGCGCGCGGAAAACGAGGCGACCGATGCGACCGAAACCATTGATGGCGATTTTGACGGGCATAGGAGTTTGGTTGTTCGGTGGCATTCCCCCGCTCTGAAAGACGTCTGGTTTTTGGTCGTGCCGCGCACCTCAATGACCAACGTGGCGGGCCCGTGGGAGGTGCTGGGCCACGCCAACGATCTTCTCAGCCGCGAGGCTTACCGCCTGCAGGTTTTCGGTCCTGGTACTTCGGTGACGCGTACGCGCTACGGATTGTGCCTCGGCGAGGTGCGGCCACTGCCGAGTCGGTTCGACGACGCGCCAGACACGGTTGTCGTTGCGGGGGCTTCTCCCGTAGACCCGTTGCCGGAGGATCATGCACCGCTCGTGCCTTGGTTACGTGATCATTGCTCGCGGTTCCGTCGGGTGGTGTCGGTGTGCACTGGCGCGTTTGCGTTGGCTGCGGCCGGGTTGCTTGACGGCCGTCGAGCGACGACGCACTGGCTGTACCTCGATGCGTTGCGCGCCCGCTACCCTAAGGTGCGGGTCGTGGATGAAGGCGTTTACGTCAGCGACCGCGGGGTGTGGACGTCCGCTGGGTTGACGGCCGGCATCGACTTGGCGCTGGCTCTCGTGGAGGCGGACCACGGCCGCGCGCTCGCAACCCGCGTTGCGAAGCGAATGGTGCTGTTCTTGCGGCGCACGGGAAACCAAGCGCAGTTCAGCGCCGATATCACGGGAGCGGCGGCCGAGTTGTCGCCATTGCAGGAGATTTCGGCGTTCGTGCTCGCTCACGCCGGTGAGCCGCTGCCCGTGCAGCGAATCGCCGAACGGGTGGGGATGAGCGCGCGGACGCTCAGTCGCTGGTGCCGCAAGCACCTCGATGAGTCGCCTGCGGAACTCGTGCGCCGACTGCGTCTCGGCGAGGCGCGCCGGTTGTTGGAAGAAACAAATCTCCCGCTCAAAGACGTGACCGCCCGAACCGGGTTGGGTGATCAGAGCACACTTTGGCGAGTCTTTACGCAGGACCTTGGGGTTACGCCTGCGGAGTATCGGCAGCGCTTCGCGGGCACGGTGCGCTGACGGTGCGCGACAGGCGCCAACCCGCAGTTGGGGGCGCGAATGAATGGCCGCGCTAAACCGGCGTTGATCGCGCGCTCTAGGAGAAGTTGCGGATCATCAGCGGGTAACAGTGTCGCTCGCGATCCTCCATCGGGGAAGCGGATGCCGTTGGGATGTAGGGTTAATAATGTGAATAAGTGAACAACCTGCCGTGACTTAGGACGGGACTTGGCTTGACCGTGGGGCGCGGTGGGGCAAAGTGGGGGATAGTGGGGCGCCGTGTTGGCGCTGTCCATGCCATGGCTAATCCAACCAAGACGCTATACGTCGGAACTTTCCGACATGTGCTCGACGCGAAGAATCGTCTGACGATTCCCGCGCGCTGGCGTTTTGCGGGCGATGAAGCCGCCGATTCCTATCTCGCTTTGCCGCAGGACGGACACCTGCTGGTTCTGCCGCCACTCGAGATCGAACGGCTGTACGACAAACTCGCGTCCAAGGCGCTTGGCGACACAGCTGCGCAGGCCTCGATTCAGAAGCTCTTCTCGCAAGCGTTCTCGTTTGGTTGCGACAAACAGGGTCGCGTGGCGTTGCCGGAGGCGATGTTGCGCGCCGTGGGCATCGAGAAGGAGGCGATGTGCATCGGCTCGCTGACCAAGTTCACGATCTGGAATCCCGCGCGTTGGGAGCAGCAGAACCCGACCACGGCGGGCGAAAACGTCGAAGCCCTCATGCGGCGGATGGACATCTGATGCGCGTTGCCCGCCATGTCTCCGCTTTCTGAATCGATGTCTACCGGCCACCAGTCCGTGCTTTTTCGCGAGGTGATCGAGATGCTCGCGCCACGTGATGGTGGCCGCTATCTCGATGCCACCTTCGGCGGCGGCGGTCATACCCGCGGCATCCTCGACGCGGCCGCCGGCAGCTTCGTGATCGGGCTGGACCGCGATCCGGCCGCGCTCGAGCGCGCCGATGCGGTGGCGCGCGAGTATCCCGGCCGATTTGTGCTGCGCAGCGTGAACTTCGCGATGCTCGCCGAGTTGCCCGAGTCGGGTTTCGACGGAGCGCTGTTCGACCTCGGCGTCTCCTCGTTCCAGCTCGATCAGGTCGAGCGCGGCTTCTCGTTCCGCAACGACGCACCGGCCGACATGCGCATGGACACGCGCACGGGGTTGCCTGCCTGGCAGTGGCTGGAGACCGTTTCCGAAAACGAGCTCGCGCGCGCGATCCGCGACTACGGCGAGGAGAAGGCTTGGCGGCGTGTCGTTCGCGTGATCGTGGAGGCCCGCGGCAGCGGCGCTCTGCGGTCGACCAAGCAGCTGGCGGACTTGATCACCGGCGCGATCCCGGCCGCGCTCCGCCGCACGTCCTCGATCCATCCCGCCACCCGGGCGTTCCAGGGTATCCGGATCGCGGTGAACGACGAGCTGGGGGCTATCGAGCGCGCGTTGCCCGCGGCTTTCGCCAAGCTCGCGCCGGGCGGTGTGCTCTGCGTGATCAGCTTCCACTCGCTCGAGGATCGCATCGTGAAGCGCTACTTTCGCCGCCTCGCGGGTCTGCCGGAATCGGAGAGCGACTCGCGGCCGCAGCAGCTGCGCACGCGCGAAGGCGAACTGGTCACTCGGCGGCCCGTCGAACCCTCCGAAGCCGAGATCGCCGCCAATCCCCGCAGCCGCTCGGCGCGCCTGCGCGCGATCCGCAAGTTTCCTGTCACCGAACTCTCATCATGAAGCGTCCAACGAAGAAAGCCGCTTCGCCGGTCAACCGGCTCCTCCTCGCCACGATCCTTCTGCTCGCCTTCGCCGGCACCATCGGCCTGGCGACCGTCTGGCTGCGTCACCAGATCTCGGATGTGGCCCAGGCAAACAAGCGCATGCAGCAGCGCATCGTCGAGGTGCAACGCTGCACGGCGGAAACGAACGCCGAGATCGCCGCCGCGCTCAATCCCGAGGTGCTCCTCTCGCAGAACCACGCGCTTCGTCTAGGGCTCGAGATGCCGCGCGACTACCAGATCGTGAGCGTCGCCGAGCCGGTCGAGGTCCGGCTGGCCTCGAAGCAGAACGCCGAACGCTTCACGACCACGCTGGTCTCCACTGCGTTGCCGCTGACCACGACCCGTTGAGCGATGCGCAAAGGTTTCGCCTCCAACGCTCGTCTGCTGGTCCTCAGCCTCGGGGTCTTCGCCTGCTTCGCCGGGCTGGCCACGCGGTTGGTGTGGCTGCATTGGCTGGAGCGCGAGAGCTACACCGCCTTCCTCGAGAAGGCGCGCAAGCAGACGGAAATCGAGCTGCCCCGCCGCGGCGATATCCTCGACGTGCGTGGCAATCGCCTCGCTGCGAGCCGCAATCTCATCGAGCTTGGCGTCGACCCGCAGGATCTCCGGAGCGAGGACGAACGGAAATGGCCCGAACTCGCCCGGTTGCTCGGCATGCCGCTCACGCAACTCGAGCCGCTGTTGCGCCGCCGTTTCGCCGCGCCTGCTGACGCTGAGGTCGAGGGGGTCGATGCGGCCGCGCAAGGCCGGCCTGTCCGCTGGGTGCGACTTAGCGAGGAGGTCGAGGAGTCGGCGTACACGCAGATCCAGTCACTCGCCATCAAAGGAGTCTACGGCATTCGCCACTATCGTCGCGTGTACCCGGGCGGTCAGCTCGCGTCGCACATCCTCGGTTACATCAACAAGGAGCAGACGCCCGTCACCGGCGTCGAGCGCCACCTCGATTTCTATCTCCGCGGCCAAGCCGGCTGGCGGGAATCCGAGCGAGACGGACACCGTCGTGAGCTGGCGCAATTCCGCAGCCGCGAGATCCCCGCGACCGACGGTTACGATGTCGTCCTCACGCTCGACATGTTCGTGCAGCACATCGTCGAGGAGGAGCTCGAGGCCGTCGCGAAGAAGTTCCAGCCGGAGAGCGCCACGATCATCGTCGGCGACCCCAATACCGGCGCGATCCTCGCCCTCGCCAACTGGCCCACCTTCGACCTCAACCGCTTCAACACCGCGCCGCTCGCCAGCCAGCGCAACATCGCGATCACCGACGTCTACGAACCAGGCTCCACGTTCAAAATCGTCGCCTCCTCTGGTGCGCTCAATGACCACCTCGTCACCCCCGCGACCGTCTTCGACTGCAGCCTGACGAGTGTCATTTACGGAGGTAAACCGCGATCGCTCCCGCGCGACACGCATTCCTACGGGAACCTAAGCGTGGCCGAGATCGTCGGCAAATCCTCCAACCGTGGCGCGGCACACCTGGGTATCCACCTCGGCGCGGAACGACTCTACGAATACGCGCGCGCCTACGGCTACGGCGAGCCGACCGGTTATCCGCTCGGCGGGGAGGTGGCTGGCGTCCTCCATCCCGTGGCGCGTTGGGATGGTCTGACGATCACCCGCCTCCCGATGGGCCACTCGATTTCCGCGACCCCGTTGCAGGTGCACTGCGCGATGGGCGCGATCGCCAGCGGCGGCGTGCTCATGCGCCCGTGGCTCATCCGCGAAATCCGCGACAATCTCGGCCGCACCGTCGCCGCCTACGAACCGATGCCGCGCCGCCGCGTCGTTTCCCGCGAGACCGCCGAGACGATGGCACGTCTCCTCGTCGAAGCCGCCAGCGCCGAGGGCACCGGCAAGGCCGCCGCGATCGACGGCTATCAGGTCGCCGGCAAGACTGGCACGACCCAGAAGCTCATCGACGGGCACTATTCCACGTCGCACCACATCGGTTCGTTCGTCGGCTTTTTCCCCGCCAACCGTCCGCAGGTCCAGATCACTGTCGTCGTCAACGACGCCCGCGTGCTCACCGGCGGCCCTGGGTACGGCGGCACCGTCGCCGCTCCGTCGTTCAAGCGGATCGGCGAACAACTCATTCCCTACCTCGGCATCCGCCCGGCCGACGCGACGGTCGTCCGCCCGGTGATCGCCATGACTGGCAACGCCCGATGATTGGCTATCTTACCCACAACCACGAACTCGTGCAGGCCTTCCGGCTGCACCGTTTCCGCGGCGCCGCCGGTGGCGGCGCAGGTCCCTCGGCCCGCCTCTTCAAATCCGCCGTGAAACTCTCCGAACTCTTCTCCGCCGGCGAGACGGTCGCCGTCCGCGGCCCGCTCGATCGGCCCATCTCGGGCATCGTGATGGACAGCCGCCGCGTGGCTCCCGGCAATTTGTTCTTCGCGCTGCCCGGCCTGCGTTCCGACGGCGCGAAATACATCGACGAGGCGATCCAGCGCGGCGCTGTCGCGGTGGTCGCCACCACGCTGCCGGTGCTCGCGCACCAGAAGGTGACGTTCGTCCAGGTTGCCGATGCCCGTGCCGCGCTCGCTCGCGTCGCCCGCCGCTATTTCCGCGCGCCCGATGCCGACATGCGTGTCATCGGCGTGACGGGAACCAACGGCAAGACGACCGTCACGCACCTCCTGAAACATTTCCTCTCCGAGCGCGGCGCGCGCCGTGTCGGCATGCTCGGCACCGTCAGCTACGACCTCGGCCAACGCACGGTGCCCTCGTACAAGACCACGCCCGAGTCGCTCGACATCTATGGCATGCTCGCGCAGATGCGCACCGCCGGTTGTGCCGAGGCGGTCATGGAGGTCAGCTCGCACGGCATCGACCAGCAGCGCGTGCAGGGCATGGAGTTCTCCGCCGCCGTCTTCACGAATCTCACCCGCGACCACCTCGACTACCACAAGACCCTCGAGAACTACTTCGCCGCCAAGGCGAAGCTGTTCGACGGCGGCGTGGGCGGCGCTCCGAAGATCGCCGTGATCAACATCGACGATCCCTACGGTCGCCGTCTTGTGGAGACTGCGCCCGCCGGCACCACGGTCGTCACCTTCGGTGAGAGCGCCGACGCGGTGGTCCGCGCCGAGGCGATCGAGCTCGGCTTCAAGGGCACCGCTTTCCGCCTCGTGTTCCCCGGCGGCTCGCTTGCCGTCATGAGCCCGCTCATCGGCCGCTATAACGTGAGCAACCTCCTCGCCGCGTTCGCCACGCTGCACGCGCTCGGCCGCAACCTCGGCGACGCCGTCGCCGCGCTCGCCAGCTTCCGCGGTCCCGCCGGCCGCATGGAGCGCATCGAGGCCGGCCAGCCTTTCAACGTCCTCGTCGATTACGCGCACACCGACGACGCGCTCCGCAACGCCCTCGGCATGCTCCGCGCGATCACCCCGGGCCGCCTGCTCGTCGTCTTCGGCTGCGGCGGCAACCGCGACCGCACCAAGCGCCCGCTCATGACCCGCGCCGTACAGGAGATCGCCGATTTCGCCTGGGCCACCTCCGACAACCCGCGTTCCGAGGCGCTGTCGCAGATCTTCACCGACATGAAGGCAGGTGTCATCGACGAGGCGAAGATCGCCTTCGTCGACGATCGCCGCCGCGCGATCTCGCTCGCGCTCGACCAAGCCCGGCCTGGCGACTCGCTCCTCATCGCCGGCAAGGGCCATGAGACGTTCCAGGAATTTGCCGACACCGTGATCCCGTTCGACGACCGGCAGGTCGTCCGCGAGCTCATCGCCGTCAAACAGCTCAAACCTTAACCCACAAGAAACTGCCCGGCAGCACGAGCGCGAGATCGCCGACCGAACCGGCGCTCGCGCTTTCCCCCTTTCCCTCGTGCCTCTGTTCCCGCCAGACCGACTCGCCGCTTGGACCCACGGTCGTTGGACCGCGCTCCCGGCCGAGCTCATCCGCGGCTTCAATCCCGACTCGCGCACCGTGCAGCCGGGGCAGGTCTTCGTCGCACTGCGTACCGACAAACGCGACGGCCACGATTTCCTCGGCGCGGCCGCGGAATCGGGCGCGGTGGCTGCGCTCGTGGGACGGCTGATCCCGCACGCGGATCTGCCTCAATTGGTGGTGGCCGATCCGCTGGCGGCACTGCAGGAAGTCGCGCGTCTGCATCGGCGGGCTTCCGGTGCGAAGGTGATCGGTGTGACCGGCAGCGCCGGGAAAACTTCGACGAAGAATCTGCTCGCGCGCCTGCTCGGCGATCCGCCCGCGGTCCTCGCGACCGAGGGCAATCTCAACAACTTTCTCGGCGTGCCGCTCACGTTGGCGCGGCTCGAACCGGGCGCCACGCGCACGGCGGTGATCGAAGCCGGCATCAACATGCCCGGCGAGATGCGCGGGCTCGCGCAAACGATCCAGCCCGACCACGCGATCGTCACGCTCGTCGCCCCGGCTCACCTCGAGCGGCTCGGCTCCATCGAGACCGTCGCGCACGAGAAGAGCGAGCTGCTGCGCTGGCTTCCCCCCGGCGGACTCGCCGTCTTTCCCTGGGACGCGTGGCAGTACCCGTGTTTCCGGCACGTCGGCGCCGAGAGCTGTGTCGCGGTGCCCGCGAGCACAGATGCGATACCGGCCGCCGACCGCACGCACTTCGTCCGCTTCTCAGTGCTGCACGATGCCGCGGGCACGGAAATCGTCCTGCACACCGGCGGCCTCGTGCGGCGCTTCCGTCTCCGCCGCGTTTCCGACGGCATGGCGCAGAACGCCGTCCTCGCGCTGCTCCTCGCGTCCGCGCTCGGGGTGACGGACGAGCAGCTCCAGCGCCGCCTCGCCGGCTGGGAGCCCACGCGGCTCCGCGGCGAACTGCGCGACATGGGCGAGCGCAAAGTCTATCTCGACTGCTACAACGCCAACCCCGCCTCGATGGCCGACGCGCTCGCGGTCTTCCAGCAGCTCGCGCCGCCCGCGCTCCCGCGCCTCTACATCCTCGGCGGCATGGAGGAGCTTGGCGCCGCCGCGGTCGACTACCACCGTCGGCTCGGCGCCACGATGCACCTGCGTGACGGCGACTGCGTCTGGACGATCGGTCCACACGCGGCGGCGGTGGAGGAGGGTATGCTCGCCGCCGGTAACGTGCGCTCGCAGGTGCACATCGCCGCGGATCTCGACGAACTACGCGCGCCGCTCGCCGCCTTCCGCGGCGCGGTGTTCGTGAAAGGCAGCCGCCGTTTCCAGCTCGAATCCCTTTTCGCCGCCACGCCGGTTCCGGCGGGCGCCCACTGAAATGCTCTCGTTCCTCTCCGACTACGCCGATGTTTATGGGCCGCTGCGCCTGCTTGGGTTCAGCACGATGCGCACGCTGCTCGCCGCGCTTACCGCGATGGTGATCGGCTTCATCATCGGCCCCTGGCTCATCGCGCGTTTGCGTCGCCTGAAATTCGGCGAACACGTCGACGACCCGCGCACGGGCGACCTCGGCCAACGTTTCGACAAGAAGAACACGCCCACCATGGGCGGCCTGCTCATCTCCGGTTCCGTGCTGATCTCGTCGCTGCTCTGGGCCGAGCCGAACGTCTGGGTTATCGTCGCGCTCTTCGTCTACGCGGCGCTTACCGGTGTCGGTTTCCGTGACGACTACCTGAAGGTCATCCACCGCAGCAAGGCCGGCATCTCCTCCTCGGAAAAGATGTTCTGGCAGACGCTCATCACTGCGATCGCGCTCGTGGCGCTCGTGCTTCACCCGCAGAGCTCGACGAAGATCCGCGAGCTGTGGCTGCCCTTCGTGAAGAACCCCGCCTTCGTCTTCCCGCCCAACGTCTGGGGCCTCGGTGGGCTCTTCGTGATGATGTTCCTCTGGGTCGTCGGGTTCTCGAATTTCATCAACCTCACCGACGGCCTCGATGGCCTCGCCACCGGCTGCACGATCACGGTCGCGCTCGTCTACGGCATCATGGCCTATGCCGCGGGCAACGCCATCATCTCGGGCTACCTCCTCATCAGCCACGTGCCCGGCACCGGCGAGCTCACCGTCGTCTGCGGCTCCCTGATCGGCGCCTGTATCGCGTTTCTCTGGTACAACTCCCATCCGGCCGAGGTCTTCATGGGCGACACCGGCTCGCTCGCGCTCGGCGGCCTGATCGGCATCCTCGCGTTCATGGTCCACCAGCCGGTCACGCTGGTGATCGTCGGCGGGGTGTTCGTCGCCGAAGGCCTTTCGGTCGTGATCCAAGTCGGCTACTTCAAAGCGACCAAGGGGCCGGACGGGCAGGGGAAACGTTTCTTCCGGATGGCGCCCATCCACCACCATTTCCAGAAGCTCGGCTGGCCCGAGACGAAGGTCGTCGCCCGTTTCTGGATTCTCTCGCTCATCTGCGCGCTCGCTGGTCTCGCCACGCTCAAACTCCGCTGAACATGAACCTCGTCGCCCCCGCCTTCCTCCGCGCGCTCCTCGACCGTCCGGTCGCGGTGTTCGGCGGCGGCGTGAGCGGCGAAGGCGTCGTCGCGCTCCTGCGCGCGCTCGGCGCCGCCTCGGTCGTCTACGACCGCAACGGCGCGCCGGCCTGCGCCTCGTTCACCACAGCCGATGCCGCGCGCCACGCGCTCGTCGTGTTCAGCCCCGGTTTCGCGATCGAGCACCCGTGGCTCTGCGTCGCGCGCGCCGGCGGCTGTGTCTGCCTCGGCGAACTCGATTTCGCGTCGCAGTTCTGGCCCGGCCGCCTCGTCGCGATCACCGGCACGAACGGCAAGACGACTCTCACCGAGTTTCTCACGCACGCGCTCCGCACCGCGGGCGTGCCGGCCGTTGCGGTGGGCAACGTCGGTTACTCGTTCTCCCGCGCCGTGCTCGACGAGCCGACCGCCGACACGGTCGCCGTGTGCGAGGTCAGTTCCTTCCAGGCCGAGACCTTCCGCCACTTCCGCGCCGACTCCACACTCTGGACCAACCTCGCCGAGGATCACCTCGAGCGCCACGCCGGCATGGGCGCCTATTTCGACGCCAAGCTGCGCCTCGTCCACAGTACGCCCAGCGGCCGTTTCTGGGCGGGCAGCTCTGTCTGCACGTGGGCGCACCGCTTGGGCCGCGCGCTGCCGGTGGCCGCGTGCGTCGTCACCGAAAAGCTCCCGCCCGACGCGCGTCTCGCCGACACCGTTTTCGCCGAGTATCCGCAACGCGAGAACTTCGTGCTCGCCGAGGCCTGGTGGCGCGACGCCGGCCTGCCGCCGGAGACCTTGTTCGACGCCGCGCGCACGTTCCGCCTCGGCCGCCACCGTCTCGCCGCGGTCGCCGAGATCGACGGCGTACGCTACTGGAACGACTCGAAGGCGACCAACTTCCACGCCGTGCACGGCGCGCTGGCGCGTTTCGACCGGCCGGTGTTTCTCATCGCTGGCGGCCGGGCGAAGGGCGGCGACATCGCCGGTTTCGCGGCCTCGCTCGCCGGTCGCGTCGCCCACCTGTTGCTCATCGGCGAAACCGCCCGCGACCTCGCCAGCGGCGCCGCCTCCGCCGGCGTGCCGCACACCTTCTGCGCCACGCTCGAGGCCGCCATCGAGACCGCTGCACGCTTCGCGCGACCAGGCGACAGCGTCCTGCTCAGCCCGGCGTTCGCGAGCTTCGACATGTTTCGCAATTACGAGGACCGCGGCGATCGATTCGAGGCCGCCGTCCAGCAACTCGCCGCGGCCCGCCGGCCGCTTGCCGCCACCTCCTGAAGTTTTCGCAACCACACTGTCCCCGTCATGAATATCCTGAAAGTTCTCGGCGTCGTCCTGGGCATCCACGTCGTCGCCTATCTGGTCATCGCGCAGCCCGGCTGCCGCTCGACCACCGCCAAGCCCGCCGCCGCTTCCACGGCTTCCGCTCCTGCGGCTGCGCAGCCCGCGCCCGCCGCCGTCGCGCAACCGGTCGATCAATACGAACCGGTCGCGCTCAACCTGCCGTTCGCGCAGGCGCCCGCCCCGGGCGGCGAACGCTTCGCGCCCACGCGCCCCGGCGCCGAGCAGCCGGAGCCCACCCCCGCGAAGACCTACACGGTCCAGAAGGGCGACAGCTTCTACACCATCGCCCGCAAGAACGGCCTCACCGTCGACGAGCTCACCGCGGCCAACAACCTCTCGAAGACCTCCTCGCTCCGCATCGGCCAGAAGCTCGTGATCCCGAGCAAGGGCGCCAAGGCTCCCGCCGCCGACATCGCGCCGGCCCCCAGCCGCGCCGCGACCGCCTCCGCTCCGACCGCGAGTGGTGCGACCTACACCGTGAAGTCCGGCGACACGCTCTCCAAGATCGCCTCGCGTTATCACACGACCTCCGGCGCGCTCCGCTCGCTCAACGGCATCTCCGGCGATCATCTCCGGATCGGTCAGGTCCTCCAGATTCCCGGCAACGGCACCGGCTCCGCCGCTCCCGCCGCGACCCTCCCGCCGCCGCCCGCTGCCACGCCCACCGTCACCCCGTCGCCCTCCGCCGCTCCGGCAGCCGCCGGTGTGCACACCGTCTCCGCCGGTGAAAGCGCTGAGTCCATCGCGCGCACGTACGGCATCACCGTCGGCGAACTCGTCCGCGCGAACAACATCACCGACCCGCGCAAGATCCGTATCGGCCAAGTGCTCACCATCCCGGGCACCGGTGCCGCCCGCGCCGCGCGTCCCGCGCCGTCGCTCGTGCCGGAGCGCACGCCGGCTCCCTCGATCGCGCCCACGATGACGCCGCCGCAGGCTCCGCCGCAGATGGCGAGGTCTTGATCTCGCATGCCCAGATCGTCGAGCAGGCTTGCGATAGCCTTGGCGGCGACGGG
>DATGXA010000302.1:0-7075 GCA_035299125.1 Opitutaceae bacterium | reverse complement strand
TTGTCACTCCGCCCAAAGGGGGGCGCTCGCCCACTTCGCTCCGGAAAACAGCCCGCGGTCGCTGAGTTTCAGATCCGGGATCACCAGCAGCGCCATGAACGACAACGTCATGAACGGCGCCGCCAGTGTGCTGCCGAGCGCCTTCGCCGTCGCATCGATCTCCGTGTACGCGGCGGCGACCGCACGGCCTTCGCCATCCGCCATCAACCCCGCGATCGGCAACGGCAACACGCGTGCCTCGCCGCGCCCCACGGCCGCCAAGCCGCCTTTGTGCGCAATCACGAGATTCACCGCCGCGGCGAGCGACTCGTCGTCCGCGCCGACGGCGACGACGTTGTGCGAGTCGTGCGCGACCGAAGAGGCCAACGCGCCTTCGCGCAACCCAAACCCTCGGATGAAGCCCACCGCCACCGGTGCGTGCGCCGCGTAGCGGTTCACCACCGCGATCTTCAGCACGTCGCGTTTCGGATCAGCCACCGCCGCCCCGCTGGCGCAGGCCGGTCGCAGCTGTTTCCAGCGCGTGATCAGCTGACCATCGAGCGCCTCGATCACGTTCACCTTCCCGTCTCGCGCCGGAACGCGAAACTCCGTCGGCATCCGCGGCTTCGCGCGAAACGCATTCGCAATCCGTGATGCTTGCCGCGGCAGCAGCGAACGTCCGTCGCGCGCCACCAACGTGCCGTCGAGATATGTCCGCCGTACGCGCAAGTTCTCCCAGCCATCAAACACGATGAAGTCCGCCGAATCGCCCGGCTGCAGTAGGCCGACATCCAGCCCGTAGTGGCGAATCGGGTTCAGACTCGCGCATGCCAGCACATCGAGCCGGTCCGCGCCGTTCGCGAGCGCACGGCGCACGTGTTCGTCGAGATGCCGTTTGAGCAGCAGGTCCGGGTGCAGGTCGTCGCAGCAGAACATGCATGCTTCCGGGTGCGTGCGAACGAGCGACGCGAGCGCGGCGAGGTTCCGCGCCGCCGATCCCTCGCGAATGAGGATCTTCATTCCCGCGGCGATCTTGTCCTTCGCCTCGGCGAGCGTGAAACACTCGTGGTCGGTGGAAATGCCCGCAGCGGCGTAGGCGCGCGCCTGCGCGCCGCGCAGACCGGGTGCGTGACCATCGACAGGCTTCCCGTGTCGTTTCGCCGCAGCGATTTTCGCGAGCAAATCCGGATCGCCGCCAAGCACCCCGGGGTAGTTCATCACCTCGCTCAGGTAGCGCACGTCCCGCATCGCGAGCAGCTTCGCGACTGCGCGCGCGTCGAGCACGGCGCCGGCCGTTTCGCGGTCGGTCGCTGGCACGCACGACGGCGCGCCGAAGTTGAATTTCAAGGGCGAGCGCCGCGCGTCGGCGATCATGTAGCGCACACCGGCCGAGCCGAGCACGTTGGCGATCTCGTGCGGGTCCGAAACCGTCGCCACCGTGCCGTGCACCACCGCGAGCCGAGCGAACTCGCTCGGCGGCAGCAGCGAGCTCTCGATGTGGATGTGCGCGTCGACGAAGCCCGGCGCAATCTGCCGGGTGTACCGCCGGCCCGGCGTCGGCACGACGCGAACGATGCGGCCGTCGGCCCACTCGACTCGCCCGGGAAAGATGCGGCGGCCGACGAGATCGACGATGTTGCCGGAGAGGGAGTTCATGCGGTGAAATGAGAACGCGCGCCGCGGCTCACGGCTTCTTTTTCGGCGGCGGCGGCGGGGGTTTGATCGCGGCGAGCCGGTCCTGCCATTTTGCGGCGCGTGCGGGCAGACCAGCCTTGAGCGCCACGGCGATCGCCTCCTCAAGCAGAGGGATCTCGCCCACGGGCGGCGGCTGCGCGAGCGTCTTTTCATAGAGCACGAGCGCTTTCGCGGTGTCGCCCCACTCGACCAAGAGCCTCGCCGCGGACCACACGGCCCCGAGGTCGCGCACCTCGTAGCGCTGGAGCATCTCGAGGAACGCGAGCGCACGGACCGCCGCCGCGGGGCCTTCCACTTCGCGCGTGAGCTGCGCCACCGAGACGCCGAGCGGCACCGAGGGCGTCTCCCGGAAAACGCCGCGCGCGAGCTTCAGCGCCTCCTCGCCGTGTCCGGCTTTCAACTCCAGCTGCGCCTGCCGCAACACGACATACGTCCGCTGCTCCGGCGCAAGTTTCGCGCCCTCGGCAAACTGCGCCGCCTGCGAGCGCGCAAACGGCCGGTAGAGCGGATCACCCAGCGCCACACCCTGCCAGCTGAGTCCCGGGAGGGCGTAGTAGGCCGCCGCGCCGAAGGTCTCGCCCCGCAGCAGCGCCTCCACAAGCAGATCAAGGTGGTGCGTCAGCCCGAGGTACGGTTCGAAGACATTACCGACCGTCGCGGTCGCGCCGCGCGCCAGCAGCGGGCCGCACCAGAAGCGCGAATCGGTGCGAAGCGTCTGCGCCGAGTAGCTGTGGATGTGCACCGCCACGGCACCCGGGGGGAAACGGAAGCCCGGCACAGTGAACGGCCCATCGACATTCCACGCGTACCAACCGAAATAGAGCACCGGCGCATCGAAGCGCGCGAGCGGCGGAAACGTCGTCTTGGCTTTATCGGCATCCGTCTCGAAACCGGCGTCCGCGAGCTGCCGGGTCACGCTCTCCATCCAACGGTCGCCCTCCGCATGCGGCCCGCCGAAATCGACATAGGCTCGGCCCGCCAAACCATCTCGTTCGCCGGCAATCGCCCCATCGATCATCGTGCGCACCGCATCGGGCGTGGGGCCGTCGAGCCGAGCCACTCGTACGACCGCCTGCGCCAACGGTCCAGTCGGCTCGCGCTCGCCGCAAAGCGGGCTGCGCACCCAGCCGGCGACCGCCGTGTCGCCCATCGCCAGCAACGCCAACTCCCCGTCTACGGCGGCGCGATTCGTCGCGAGGTCGCCCTGCGGGGCCCCGGGACCGGACGGCGGTTTCCACGCCGGATTCGTGTCGATGCGCAACGGCACCCCGCGCACGAGCACGAGATAACTCATGCGGTGGCCACCGATCACCGCCTTGCGTCGTCCGAACTCGTCGGCGAGGTCCGTGCGCATCGCGTCGATCCAGCCGCGCTGCGCCAGCTCGGCGAAAAGTGGATTGAAGAGCGTATCGACGAACTCCGGCCAGCCGATCGTCTCCGCTGCGCGCAGCTTCAGCGTGACGAGATTCTCGGCCGGCACGCCTCGCGCCGCCATGTAGTAGCGCGCGAGCGACAACGAATCGGGGTCGTCGGTGTTGGCCACCACCACCACGCGTTCCCGTTCCGGCGCGTCTGCCGCAGGCAACGCCAGCACCGTCGTGCCGGCAAATCCGCCGACAGTCGCGAGCAAACACCGCAGGTTGGCGAAAAGGGTCACGCCGCGAGCATCGCCACTCCTGCGCGCCGGGCAAGACGGCAGCAAACCCGCTCGCCGGCACCGCGCCACCGGGACGGTTCCTCGCTACAGATACGCTTCGTCCGCTGCGGCCCGAAGCTTGTCGCACTTCCGGCGCTCGTTCGCGAGGCGCTGTTGCAGACCGTCGATCCGCGCCTCGATGAGTTTGACCACGCCGCGCGCCTCGCCCACTCGCTCCTGCTGGCGTCGTTGCAATGCCGTCACCGCGGCGAGCGCATGTTCCCGTGAGTTGCCGCGACCACGGTTCAACGCCGGCGTGCCGATACCGATGCCGATAAGGATCGCGCCGAGGGTAAGGAAGGTCATCCGCTGGTTGTCGGTGAACAACGCGACCCAGAAGCAGGCGACGCCCAGTCCGTTGGCGGCGAGCGAAGCGCCGATCCGGACGACATCCCGATCGATCCGCGCGCGCCACTCCTGCCGATTCTCACTCTCGCTGCGGGTGACCTGCCCTCGTGCCGCATCGAGTTCCTTGAGCAGTTCGTCGCGCTCGCGCTCCATCGCTTTCAAGGCATCCGAGGAGCGCTCGAGCTCCGCACCGATCTCGGCCGCACGCTCGTGCCAGAGCCGTGAGACTTTCTCGCGAGTCGCGGTCCGCGCGGGATCCTCGAGGCGTTCCGCATACTTCTCGAGCACACGTCGCACGCCATCGGCAAAACGCAGGTTCTCGGCCGGAGTCTCCTCGAACGCGCTGCCATGCGTGCGTGCAAAACGCGCGAATGCCTCGCCCTCCTCCACACCGAAACAGGCCGCAAGGGCCGGCAGCGAGAAATGACGAAACACGACCATGGACGCTGCACGCACCCGATCCTCCTCGGTCGGGAAATGCTGCGCGAGCTCGTCGAGCATCGCCGCCGTGTCGGTGGCGCGTTTCGCGAGCTCGGGGTTGCGTGCCCCCAACCGCTCCAGCACCAGACGAGCGACCGCGCCCGGCAACCACAGTCCGCCCGAGCGCAAGCTTCCGAAAACAGGGACGATCGCAGCGCTCTCAAGCAGTGCGCTCGCGCCGGCCACCCCGGTCTCGCCGAGCACCAGACGCAGCCCCTCCGTCGACGCGTAACCAAGCGCGGCAATCGCGAGCAGCACATCCGCCTGGATCCCCGCGCAGCGACCGATCGCGGTGCTGAGATCGTCGAGCGGCGCCGTGCGGTGCCGGAGTAGTTCCAGCATCGCGCCGGGCAGCCCCTCGCCGATCTGATGGCAAGACCGCGCTTCAGCGGCGCGCCGCGCAAACGCCGCCAGCAATTCGACGCTCTCCGCCTCGCTCAGCGGCGGGATCTCGATCGCGAGGAAACGCATCGGCAGAGCATTCCACGCCACCGGTTCCAGCGAAGCCGCCAGCGGCAGCTCGCCGATCAGAAGCAACACATAGTCGAGATGGGCGCGCACTTCGTCCAAGCGCGGCAAGAACACCTCCGCCAACCAGACAGCAAACTCCGCTGGCAGCAGATCGAAATCATCGAGCACGATGGCCAGCCGTTGGAACTTGGGCCGGATGAAGCCTCTGCGCTCCACGCCACAATCGTAGCTCTCGTGAAACAGCGCGTTGATCAGCGCGCGTGCCGAGGACTCGTCCAGGCGCGCTGCCGGATCCTGCGCGAAACGCGAGATCGCCGCGGAAAGCATATGGCCCCCGACCGGCAGTTTGACCGCAAACGCCCGGAGCAGCCCGGCACCGTCGAGGCCCGGTGCGACGGTCGGCTTCACGACGGCCACCGGTCGACCGGAACGCGAAAGTTGTCCCAACGCTTCCTCGACAAAACGGCTCTTGCCGGCCCCGGCCGCGCCGCTCACTCCCACGATGCGCGCGGCCGAACGTGGATCCTCGGAGACGGCCGCGATGAACTGATCCAACAGCGTCGCGCGACCCACGAAACGCGCAATCAAACGTCCCGAACCCGCATCGCCGCCCCAGCCTTTCCCGCGCAGGCGGGCCGAGCGGGTTGGGCGAGTTAGCGTTGTTCTCTCTGCACTCACGTGTTGATGGGAGCGAATTGCGGGAACTCGTCCATCGGTCAGTTTCACGAGCACCGAAATGGAAACGCCCGGGCCGCTCTGCGCCGCGGCGCGAAGTTTGCCGTCTTTTGACGCTTTTCCGGCTCCGGATTCGCGACGGCCGGCCGATATCTCGACTGGGTGAGTCCTCGCACCGGCACGCTACCCACGCGCCCCGTGCGAAGACTCACCCAGCTCCAGCGCAACGGAACCCCTCACTCCGCACGCCCATGAATCCGCACACTCTTCTCCTGGGGCTGGGTCTCGCCACCGCACTCGCGGTCGGCGCCGCTCCGCCCGGATCCACGCCACGCGACGATGAAAACCGCGTCGAAGCGCTGCTCGCGCAGATGACGCTCGAGGAAAAAACTACACTCCTCTCAGGCGACGCGAGCGACTTCAACGCCGTGGGGCTGCCACGGCTTGGCATCCCGCCGATCCCGATGAGCGACGGTCCCGCCGGCGTCCGCACCGGCCGCGCGACCGCGTTTCCCGCACCGATCAACCTCGCCGCCAGTTGGGACACCGCGCTCGCAGCGCGTTTCGGCGAAGCGCTTGCCGAAGAGACGCTCGCCAAAGGCCGCGCCTGCATCCTCGGGCCCTGCGTCGGCATCCACCGCTTTCCGCTCAACGGCCGGAATTTCGAGAGCTTCGGCGAAGACCCGTGGCTGAGCTCGCGAATCGCCGTCGATGTGATCCGCGGTATCCAAAGCCGTGGCGTGATCGCGACCGTGAAACATTTCGCCGTGAACGACCAGGAATGGGAACGACGCGAGGTGAACGCCCTCGTCGACGAGCGCACGCTTCGCGAGATCCACCTGCCGGCGTTCGAGGCGGCCGTGGTCGAGGCCGACGTCTGGTCCGTGATGACGTCCTACAACCGGATCAACGGGCCGCACGCCAGCCAGTGCGCGCCCCTCATCAAAGGCATTCTCAAGGGTGATTGGGGTTTTCGCGGTATCGTCGTGTCCGACTGGGAGTCCGTCTACAGCGATGCCGGCGCCGCCAATGCCGGCCTCGATCTCGAGATGCCCTCGGCCCTCTGGTTCGGCCCCACGCTGTTGACCGCCGTGCGCGACGGTCGCGTCGACGAGGCAGTGATCGACGACAAGATCCGGCGGCATCTGCGTGTGCGTCTCGAGGCGGGCTTGTTCGAACGCGCCGAGTCCTCGCTCGACGAGTCGATTGTGCGCAGCGAACCCCATCGCGCACTAGCGCAGGAGATTGCCACCAAAGGAATCGTGCTCCTGAAAAACGACGGCCTGCTGCCGCTCTCGCCGGAGCGATTGCGTCGGGTGGCGTTGATCGGACCCGCGATGAACCACACGCGGACCGGTGGTGGCGGAAGCTCGCTGGTCCTTCCTTGGCGCACGGTCAGTCCGCTCGAGAGCATCACCGCACTCCTCGCCGGGCTCACCGAGCTACGCTTCGAAGAGGGCGTGTCGATGGATCTATACCGACCCGCCGCAATCCCGGCGCAACATTTCCGCACACCCGAAGGCGAACCCGGATTGCGCGCGGAGTATTTCGACAACGCCGATTGCAGCGGCGCGCCTGTCTCAACGCTCGTCGAGCCGAACGTGTTTTTCGAACTCATCGGCGGCACGCCCGACCCGCGGCTGAACAAGGACCTGTTTTCGATTCGCTGGACCGGTCGCTTCACTCCGCCGGTCACGCAGGATTACGAGCTCGCTCTCTGCAGCGACGACG
>DATGXA010000301.1:0-1941 GCA_035299125.1 Opitutaceae bacterium | reverse complement strand
ACGGCACGCCGGCATGCTGGCCCGCGATGCCGGAAAGACGGGCGTTGATGTAGGTGTTCAACGGCGTCCAGAAAAACGCGAAGCCCACGAACCACCACAGGCTGAACCGCTCGCCGGCGGGCAGGGCCGAATTCACGAGATGATTGGAGAACGCGATGAAGCCGAGCGATGCGGCGATCCACACCGCGAGCGCCGCCCACGTCGGCGGATCGCCGCGCGCGACGTCGCGCTGCCAGAGCCGCCGCAGGTCGAAGCCGGCGTCACCGCCGCCTCGGCGCCGCGCGAACGAGGAACGGATCGCGCCAGCGATGCCGACCAGGGCGATCGCGAGCGCCGTGCCGATGCCGACGGAGAGGTAGAGGTCGAGGTTGTTCGAGACCTGCGTCTCGATCGCGTCCTTGCCCGGTCGCCACGTGGGCAGCAGCCCGAAGTGGTGCAGCACCGGGTTGCCGATCACGTGCAGCGCGATCGAGGTGCAGACCATGCCCACCATGATGCGCCACGGCAGCACGAAGCCCACGAAGAGCAGCCCGACGTTGAGGCTGAGGCCGGTCAACGCGCCCGGCAGCCACGCTTCGGTCGTGCGCGTCAGGTCGAGGAAGGGGATCGGCAGCAGCATCAGCGGGCGGCCCAGCACCGCGGAAGTGAGCGTGGGAATCGCGACGTAAAGGAGGCCGAAGACCGCGCCGAGCACGACACCGGTCGAGAAACACGATTGGCGGTAATTCGTCGCGTGGGCATCGCGACTCGTTTCCGCCAGCGCGATCGCGCCTTCGGCGTGCACCGGCGCCATCGGGAACGGCAGGCGCTCGGCGTCGGCCGTGGCCTTGAACGCGAGGTAGCCGAGCGAGAGCTGCGTCAGTTTCGAAAGCAGCATCGAGGCGACCGTGACGCCTGCGGCGGGCAGCCACGCTGAGGAAAGGAAGCCCGACAATGCCGCGTCACCCGCCGGGGCGACCCAGTCGGGCACAATCGGCGAAAGGCCGAAGGCGCGGAACGCCTCCGATTCCCGCAGGTAGCGCTGGTAAACGAGAAACGCGAACACCCCGCCGCCGAGCGACAGCCCGCCCGCGACGTGAGTCAGCTGCGACGCGGTGTATTTCAGGATGTAGAGTTCCTGTTTCTTCAGCGTGAGGAACGCGCGGCGGCTGATCTCCACGAACAGGATGATTGTCACCCACTCGGCGGCGACACCGAGATCCTGCCCGACCATCAAACCCATGAAGATGAGCCCCGGCAGCATGACGAACGCGATGAACAGCGCGCCTAGCGCGGTGCGCCACGTGAATCCGTCCTCGTAGGGCTCGTGCTGGATCGCCTCGATCGAGAACTTCGCGTCGTAGAACGTGCCGGCGGGTTTCGCGTCCGGCGCGCGGGCGGAGGGGGAAGGTTCGGTCGACATCAGACGGGAAGCGAAGCCGGGGCAGCCACGGGCGCGGCGGGCAGGGAATCCGCGCGGGCGATGAAACGCTCGCGCTGGGCCGGCGGAAGGTTGCGCCAGAGGAGGAATTGATGACGGATCAAGTCGAGGAAGCGACGGTTCGTGCGCAGCCACGCATCCTCGGAACCGGAGAGACGGCGCAGCCGCAGCGTGGCCTGGCAAACGCCGGGGCCGATCGGCGCCAGCGCGAGCACGAAGTCCTGCGAGACGTCGAGGTCGTAGGGAGCGAGCCAGAGGAGCGTGCGCAGTTCGCCCTCCCCGGCCTCCCCGATGGCAGCGGCGACGCGGCGGCAGTTGAAATCCTCGCTCGTCGGCTCGGCGTGGCGCGTCAGGTAGGCGTGGAGAAACGCGAGCATGCCGCGGGCGTTGCCGCGCGTGAGGGTGAACGGGAGCGTGAACTCGAGCGTGCCGTCCGGTCCGGGAGCCGGCAGTTCCCAGGCAACCATTCCGCTCGGCGCGGCATGCGCGGCGGCGCGCCGTGCCGGGAGCAGCGTCGCGAG
>DATGXA010000300.1:0-8660 GCA_035299125.1 Opitutaceae bacterium | reverse complement strand
ACCTCACGCAGGCTGCGGTGTTGAACACGCTCGGGCCGTTGCTCGCGGTGCGCTCGGACACGTTCACAATCCGCGTCGCCGCCGAGGCGTTGAGTCCGGTTTTGCCGACCGGCGATCCGGACCGTGTTGCGGCGCGGGCATGGTGCGAAGCGGTGGTGCAACGTCTGCCGGAGTTCGTGGATCCCGCCGAGGGCGCGGCGGTTTGGCCACCGGCGACGAACACGAATCGCGAGTTGGGCCGTCGCTTCCGGATCGTGCAGTTCCGTTGGCTCGGCCCGGACGATATTTGAGCGCGATCAAGGTCGCGCGTGAAGACCGGCCGGTGGCGCGCATTTCCGGCCTGACAGCGATGCGTTTTGAGGCGCGGAATCGCGCGCATGCGCATCCACTATCTGCAACACGAACCGTTCGAGGGACTCGGCAGCATGGAGGCGTGGTTCCGCGGTCGCGGCGACGCGATCGCCGCCACGCATCTCTATCGTGGTGACGCGTTGCCCGATCTGACCGACTTCGACTGGCTGGTCTTGATGGGCGGCGGCATGAGCGTGAACGACGAGGCGGAGCTGCCGTGGCTCGTGGCCGAGAAGGCGCTCGTGCGGCGCGCGATCGCGGCGGAGAAACGCGTGCTCGGCGTGTGCCTCGGCGCGCAACTGATCGCGAGCGCGCTCGGCGCGAAGGTTTACAAGAACGCGACGAAGGAGATCGGCTGGTGGAAACTCAGCCGCGAACCCGGCGCGACGGGACATCCGCTCGGCGCGGCGTTGCCCGACGGCGCGGAGGTTTTCCACTGGCACGGCGAGACGTTCGACCTGCCGCCGGGCGGCGTGCGGCTCGCGCGGAGCGAAGCCTGTCTCAACCAGGCGGTCGCTGTCGGACCGCGCGTGCTCGGGCTGCAGTTCCACCTCGAGACAACCGAAGCGTCGGCGCGCGAGTTGATCGCGGGCTCGGCGGGCGACCTGAGGAATCCCGGAGCGTTTGTGCAGACGCCGGAGGCGATGCTCGCGCAACCGCTGCGTTTCGCTGCGCTCAACGCGCAGATGGCTCGCGTGCTCGAGACGCTCGCGGCGAGTTGATCTGCACCGTGGGAACCTTGAGATCCACCGGCTTTCGGCTTGGCGCGGGCGGGCGCCGCGGCTGAGTTTGCCGCATGACCACAACGCCACCGCCAGCGACGCGCGTGCTTGAGTGCCGCGGACGCCGCATCGTGCTCGGTGCGGAACCGGTAATCGTGGGCATCGTGAATGTGACGCCGGACTCGTTCTTCGATGGCGGGCGGTACGCGTCGACCGAGGCCGCGGTGGCCCACGCGGAGAAGCTCGTGGCGGAGGGCGCCGGCATGCTCGACATCGGCGGCATGTCGACTCGGCCGGGCCACGAAGCGGTGTCGGAGGCGGAGGAAATCGCACGCGTCGTGCCGGTGATCGCGGCGCTCGTGAAGAAGGTGTCGGTCCCGCTTTCGGTCGATACCTACAAACCGGCGGTCGCGCGCGCCGCGCTCGAGGCGGGCGCCCACGTGTTGAACGACATCCACGGCCTTCAGCGCGCACCGGAGATGGCGGTGCTCGCCGCTCATTTCGGAGCGGCGGCGATCGCGATGCACTTTGACGAGAGTTACTCCTTTGCGCCCGGCGAGGCGATAGCGATGCAGCTGGCCTTCTTTCGTCGCACGATCGCCATCGCGATGGAGGCGGGGTTGTCCGCCGAAAAACTCGTCCTCGATCCCGGCATCGGTTTCCACAAAACGCAGGCGCAGAATCTGGAATTGATCGCGCGCATCGGTGAACTGCGCGCGATCGGCCTGCCGGTGCTGCTCGGTGCGTCGCGCAAATCGGTGATCGCGCACGTGCTCGGCCTGCCGCCTGAAGAGCGACTCGAAGGCACGCTCGCGACCACCGCGCTCGCTGCCTGGCAGCGGGTGGAGTTTCTTCGCGTGCACGATGTAGCCGCCAATCTCCGCGCCGCCCGGATGGCGGCCGCCCTGCGCAACACCCTCCCATGAACGGCCGAATCCTCCTCAAGAACATGCTCTTCTACGGCTACCACGGCGATCTCGCCGAGGAGAACAAGCTGGGGCAGCGATTCATCGTCGATCTCGCGTTGACCCTCGACATCTCCGAGGTGGCGCGCACCGACGCGCTCGAATCGACGGTCGACTACGTCGCGGTGCATGAAGTTTGTCGCCGGATCGTCGAGGAAGAACGTGTCCGGATGATCGAGACTCTCGCGGCGCGCATCGCTGAGAAACTGCTCGCCGGCTTTCCGCGGATCGCGTCGGTCGACGTGACGGTGAAGAAACCCAGCGTGCCGATGAAGGGTGTGCTCGACTACGTGGCGGTGGAGACGAGCCGCTCGCGGTGACGACCGCCTACATCGCCCTCGGCAGCAACCTCGGCGAACGGGCGGCGCAGTTGCGCGGCGCGCTCGCGGCCCTGCAACGCGACGGGGCCGTGCGTGTGGTCGCTCAGTCGGCCGTGTACGAGACGGCGCCCGTCGGCGGTCCCGTACAACCGGACTACTTCAACATGGTCGTAGCGGTGGAGACTGCGCTGGGCGCGGAGGCGTTGCTGGCACGATGTCTCGCCGTCGAGGCCGAACACGGCCGCGTGCGGCGAGAACGTTGGGGACCGCGCACGCTGGATCTCGATCTGCTCAGCTACGGCAACGTCGCACTCGCGACGGAGCGGCTCACGCTGCCGCATCCGCGCATGGCGGAACGGGCGTTCGTGCTCGTACCTTTGGCGGAGATCGCACCGACGTTAAAGATCGGCGACGCAACGGCGGCGGAACTCGCGGCGCGCAGCGACCGGAGCGGCCTGCGCCCGATCGGGGCGCTGGCGGAGCTGGACACGCAGGGCTGACCGATGGGCGCCACGGTTCGAGAACTCGGCGGGGGCCTGATCCCGGAACGGCTGTTCGCGGCGATCGCGGCGCGGCACGGGGCGTTTTTCCTCGATAGCGCGCGCAGCGCGGGCGGGCTGGGGCGGTGGTCGTTCCTTGGGTGCGAGCCGTTTCTCGTCTTCCGTGAGACCGAAGCGGAGGGCGTCGTGATCGAGGAGCGCGGACGCGCGCCGGAGCGGCCGGGCGGAGATGTGTTTGTGCGGTTGCGCGAGTGTCTGCGGCGGTTCCCGGCGGCGTCGCATCCGGAGATTCCGTTCACCGGAGGCGCAGTCGGTTTTCTCTCGTACGAACTCGGAGCGGCGCTCGAGCGCGTGGGGCCTCGGGTGCCGGACGACGTCGGCCTGCCGCGGGCTTCTTTCGGTTTCTACGACGGTCTGCTCGCTCATGACCACTCGACCGGCCGGACCTACGCTCTGGCGAATCCGGTGCACGAGCGCTCTGCTGACGCGATCCTCGCCGAGCTAGAGGCGGTGGTGGTGGCGGCGAGGAGTGCGGCGCGACGGTGCCCGGCGGCGGAAGGCGGCGCGGGCGAGCCGGTGTCGAATTTCACCAAGGCCGAGTACCTCGAGCGGGTCCGGCGAGTGCGCGAGTACATCGCGGCGGGCGACGTCTATCAGATCAATCTCACGCAGCGTTTCGCGACGGAGTTCCGCGGCGATCCGTACGCGCTCTACCGGCGGTTGCGTGCGGCGAGCCCGGCGCCGTTCGCGGCGTACCTGAACGGTGGAGACTTCCAGGTGCTCAGCAGCTCGCCGGAACGTTTTCTGCGGATCGCCGGTCGCGAGATCGAGACCCGGCCGATCAAGGGCACTCGCCCGCGCGGCGCCACGCCGGAGGATGACGCGCTTCGGAAAGCGGAGCTGCTCGCGAGCGAGAAGGACCGCGCGGAGTTGCTGATGATCGTCGATCTCGAGCGCAACGACCTCGGGCGTGTCTGCGAGACCGGTTCCGTGCGCGTGGACGACCTCTGGCGGCTCGAGACGCACCCGACGGTGCACCATCTCGTGGCGACGGTGAGCGGACGGCTGCGGCCGGAGTGCGATGCGCTCGACGCTGTGCGCGCGGCGTTTCCCGGAGGCTCGATCACGGGCGCGCCGAAGGTCCGCGCGACGCAGATCATCGGCGAACTCGAGACCGTGCGGCGCGGCGTCTACACCGGCGCGATCGGCTGGATCGGCTTCGATGGCGACTGTGACCTCAACATCGCGATCCGCACGATCGTCTGTAGCGACGGGCGGGCGTACTACCAGGTCGGCGGCGGGGTGGTCTGGGATTCCGAGGCGGAGAACGAGTTTCAGGAAACGCTCGACAAGGGCCGGGCGATGCGCGCGGCTCTCGTGGGCGCGAGTCCATCGATGTCGCAGGGCCACAACTTCCAGCGTTTCGCGATCCGCGGCGATGAGCTCATCGAGGCTGCTGAGCTGCGTGTGTCACCGCTGGGCGACGGGTTCATGTTCGCGTACGGGCTGTTCGAGACGATTCGCGCGCTCGACGGCCGGCCGGCGTTTTTGGACCGGCACGTGGCGCGTCTGCAGGTTGGCGCGCGCCGGCTGGGGCTGGAGTTGCCGACGGACGTGCCCGAGTGGCGCGAACGGCTTGTGCGTCTGGCGCACGCGAACGGGCTCGGCGACGGCAGCTTCAAGCTGGTGCGTTTCCGGGATCTCGCCGGTGCGACGGAGTTCGCCGTGTCACGAGGCGGCGGTTACGGGTCGGCGCAGTACGCGCGCGGTTTCCGCGTGCGGCTCGTTCCGGAGCCGCGGGCTGGCGGAGTGCTTGGCGTGAAGTCGCTCGCCTACCTCGAGAATCTGCTCGCGCGGCGGGCGGTGCAGTCGGACGGCTTTGACGAAGTGGTGTTTGCCGACGCGGCGGGCGTGCTGGTGGAAGGCGCGGCGACCAACGTGTTCGCGGTTGTCGGAGGGCGGGTGTTCACGACGCCGCTCGGCGCGATTCTGCCCGGGGTGGCGCGGGGCGTGGTGCTGGAAATCTGTGGCGCGCGCGGCGAGGAACGACCGCTGACGCCAGCGATCGCGGGCGCGGCGGATGAGTTGTTTCTGACGAACGCGCTGCTCGGTGTGATGCCGGTGGCGGAGTTCGACGGGCGGCGTTTCGACGTCGAGCAGGCGAGCATCACGCGCGAGCTGGCGGCGGAGTTTTTCCGGCGGCAACGGGAGTCGGCTGGGGAGTGAGCGGAACGGAGCGGCGGACGGTCGCCGCCCTCGCGTGCAGAGCCACGACGAGGAATCACCCGCTGCTCGATCTTGAAACGGGGCTTTCGCGAAGATGGACCGTCGACAGGACAAAGCAGTACACGGCGACGGAGAAGGCGAAGAAGGCGGCGCAGAACGCGGCGGTCTCCCCGATTCCCGGCGGGGACAGAGTCGCTACGATGGCGTGGGCCACAGCTGCCGGTTCGGTGAGCACGTGCCAGCTGTTGAGCCTGAGGAAACGCCCGAGGTAGACCCCAAATGAGCCGAGGGCGAGCATCGCGAGCGCAAACAGCCATCCGGCGGCGGGCCCGCGCCGCTGCCGCACCATGATGTGAAGGAGGTTCAACGATGTGCTTCCGAGAAACATACCAGCGCTGGCGAAACCGACGGTCATGAGGAGGTCGTACCACCGGAACACGTCGTCGGTGCCGAACTTGTGGTTATGAACGAGGTCGGTCGTGAGATAGAAGGCGTTCGGGAAGAACAACAGCCACGCGGCGAAGGTGCCCCAGAGCAGCAGACGGCGGCGTTCACTCGCCAGATGCCGGAGTGGAACCGCGAGGAGCAGCGGCACCCACGCGAGCAGCAGATTCAGGAGCAGGCCGCAGAAGCGGAAGCGGAGCGTGCCCACGTACGCGAAGCGCACAAGGACCATGCCGATGCAGATCGCCGAAGCGATCGCGAGCGTGCGGAGCATCGGACGTAACGATGCCGGCTGGTGCGGGACTGCGGCTCGAGCGGCGGGCTCGGTGGGCGTCTCAATCGCCGTCGTTTGTCGGGCATCCATTTTGGGCCGCGTTCAGGAACGCATTCAGTCGGACCAAGGGGGCATGCGTGCCGTTCACCGCTCGAAGCGGAGGTGGCGGACTTCGGCGCCTTCGTTGATGAGGCGGTGGAGGGCGTCGATGCCGATGCGGAGATGGAGTTCGACGAACTGCTCGTTCACGTGGCGGTCGCTCTCCGCGGTCTTCACGCCCTCGGGCACCATCGGGTGATCGGAGACGAGGAGCAGCGCGCCGGCGGGGATGTGGTTGAAGAAACCGACGGCGAAGAGCGTGGCCGTTTCCATGTCTATCGCCATGCAGCGTGTGCGGCGGAGGTACTCTTTGAACTGGGCGTCGTGTTCCCAGACGCGGCGATTCGTGGTGTAGACAGTGCCGGTCCAGTAGTCGCGCCCGTGGTCGCGCACGGCGTTCGAGATGACCTTCTGGAGGGCGAAGGCGGGCAGGGCGGGCACCTCGGGCGGCAGGTAGTCGTTGGAGGTGCCGTCGCCACGGATACCGGCGAGCGGGAGGATCAGGTCGCCGATGGCGGGCTTGTCCTTGATGCCGCCACATTTTCCGAGGAACAGGCAGGACTTCGGGTGGATGGCGCTGAGCAGATCCATCACGGTGGCGGCGTTGGCGCTGCCCATGCCGAAGTTGATGATCGTGATGCCGCCGGCGGTGGCATTGGCCATCGGGCGGTCGGCGCCGACGACCGGCACATCGTGCCAGGTCGCGAAGAGGTTCACGTAGCGCTGGAAGTTCGTGAGCAGGATGTGCTGCCCGAATTTCTCCAGCGGCAGCCCGGTGTAGCGGGGCAACCAGTTTTCCACGATTTGCTCGCGGGTCTCCATGCCGCGATGCTGCGGGCGGGATCGGCGCTGGCGATGCGAAAGGCGGGGAAATGCCGCGGGGCGGTGGCTGGCGGCGGAGCGGTGGCGAGACGCTCACGCGTTCCGCTACGAGACGGAATCGGCGCGGTGACACTGCGCCGTGCGACTCCGCGCTTGCGGGGGGCAAACGCCGCCGCAACGGTTCGCGGACCATGGGCAGCGTCTTCGGCAAACTCTTCACGATCTCGACCTGGGGCGAAAGCCACGGCGGCGGGGTGGGCGTGGTCATCGACGGCTGCCCGCCGCGCCTGCCAATCACCGCCGAGGAGATCCAGACCGAGCTCGACCGGCGTCGCCCGGGGCAGAGCGACATCGTCACGCCGCGCAAAGAAGAGGACAAGGTGACGATCATCAGCGGCGTGTTCGAGGGACGGACGACCGGCACGCCGCTCGCGATGATCGTGGGCAACGCCGACCAGCGGCCGGGCGCCTACGACGAGATGCGGGACAAGTTCCGGCCTTCGCACGCGGATTTCACGTACCAGACGAAGTACGGCATCCGCGACCACCGCGGCGGCGGGCGTTCCTCGGCCCGCGAGACGATCGGCCGTGTGGCTGCGGGCGCGATCGCGCGCAAGCTGCTCGCGCAGGCAGCGGGCGTGGAGATCCGGGCTTTCGTGACGCGGATCCACAATATCGCCGCGCCGGAGAATCTCCCATTTCCCACACTCGCCGAAGTCGAGGCGTCGCCGGTGCGTTGCCCGGATGCGGCGAGTGCCGCCTTGATGGTCGAGCGGATCAAGGCCGTGCGCGCGGAGGGCGATTCGGTGGGCGGGGTGATCGAGTGCCGCATCCGCAACGTGCCGGCGGGGCTTGGTGAACCGGTATTCGATCGGCTCGAGGCGGATCTCGCGAAGGCGATGCTTTCCTTGCCTGCGACGAAGGGCTTCGAGATCGGCAGCGGCTTTGTGGGTTCGTGGCTGAAAGGCTCCGAGCACAACGACCGTTTCGAACAGAGGGACGGGCGTATCCGAACTGCAACGAATCGCTCGGGCGGCGTGCAGGGCGGCATCAGCAACGGCGAGGAGATCCTGTTCCGCGTGGCCTTCAAACCGACCGCCACGATCCTGCAGTCGCAGACGACGGTCGACCTCAAGGGCGAGCGCACCGAGTTGATGGGCCGCGGCCGCCATGACCCCTGCGTGGTGCCGCGTGCGGTGGTGATCGTCGAGACGATGGCGGCGCTCGTGCTCGCCGACCACTGGATGCGGCAGCACGCGCAGTGCAGCTCGTTCGGCCTCTGAGCCCTCCGCCCGAATCACATGGCGATCGAACTTTATTTCATCCTCGGCAGCGCCGGTGCGCGCCGGCGTGCGGTGTTGGCGGATCTGCTCGAGGGACTGCTGCCGACGGACCGCGCGGCGGTGCTGTTGAGCGACGCCGAGGCTCCGGACGGCGCGGGCGATGCGGCGCTGGCGAAGAGCGGCGCGACGGTCGCGCGCTGGCACTGGGCGAAGCCGGAGATGGAGTTCGAGGTGCCCGCCGAGGCGACACATCTGTTTCTCGTCGCCGACGGGCGCAGCAACCCGGTCGATCAAGTCGAGGCGGTGCGCGAGCTGTTGCTGACGCGCGTGGACCTGCGGCTGGCGCGCGTGCTTTTCGTTGCAGACGCGGCGCTGCTGCACGCGCACCCCGAGCTTCAGCCGTGGTACGACGCCTGCGCGCATTTCGCCGATGTCGTCGTGCTCACGAAGCCCGAGGGCGTGCCGCAGAAGTGGGTGGGGGCGTTCGAGAAACGTTTCCGCGAGCAGTATTTCCCGTTCCTCTTCGAGGTGCTGCGACGCGAGCAGTTGAAGAACCCGGCGGCGTTGCTCGTGCCCGAGGCGCGTCGCGTCGCGCAGGTGTTCGACGAGGACATCGCGCTCGCGGACGAGAGCGACGAGGAGATCGAGGCGGCA
>DATGXA010000299.1:0-34455 GCA_035299125.1 Opitutaceae bacterium | reverse complement strand
GTCGCGCCAACGCCGTCTGCGGCTGCCCGCGCGGCGCAGAAAACCGCGCACGCCAGCGCCAGTGAAGCGCGTCCTAGAAGTTTTCGAAAAACCCGCTTGCCATGGGGCGACGCCGCCCGAATATCCGCGCTTCTCATTTTTTTCGCCCTCATCGTCTAGCGGCTAGGACGGGGCCCTCTCAAGGCCCAAACCGGGGTTCGATTCCCCGTGAGGGCGCCAAATCTCTTCAGACCAGCAACGGTCGGAGTCACAAGCGGCGCCAACACCCGGGTTTTCCGGGTGTTTTTCGTTTCAGCGAGGCGAGACCGCGGCGAAAGCGACCCTGTGGGCTGCACCCGCGTTTTTCAACACACCTGCGCACCGCGCTCGCGAAGCAACTCCCGCAGGATCGAGCGATGGCAACGCTCCTCGCGTTCGCAGTAGCAGCCGATCGAGAAGTCCGTCACCTGCGAGAGCGCGGCAAGCAACTCCAAATCGTGGAGCGCCGTCGGTGCCTTCATCTCGGCGCGGAACCGGCGGGCGAACTTCGCCCACTCCACGTCGCCCTCCGCCGCGAGCCCGAGCTTCATCGTCTCGAGCGACGGCGCGAGATTCGGAAACCACACGTCGTACCAGTTGCCGCTCGCAAACTCCGTCTTCGGCACGCCGCGGGGCGGCCGCCGCACGGTGCCGATCCGAAGTCCCTCCCCGGGCGCCCGCGCGGTCCCAAGCCTGACGATGCGAATGCTCATGGCGGGACTCTCGCGCGTTGCGTCCGCGCCGCCACCTATTTCCCCGCGCACTGCGAAACGCGGCCGCGTCCGTCGCCGCCGGATTCTCCGTGCCCTCGGCTGGATTCTTTCTTTTCCTCGGCGACAACCTACCGCCCTGTGAAAATCGGTCTCGCTCAGCTCAACACCACCGTCGGCGATCTCGACGGCAACCGCCGCCGGATCCTCGAAGCCTACCGCGATCTCGTCGCGCGCGGCGCGGAGCTGATCGTCACGCCCGAGTTGGTCGTCACCGGATATCCGCCGCGCGATCTGCTGCTGCGCCGGCGCTTCGTCGAGGACGCCGAGACGGCGCTCGCCGCGCTCGCCGCCGAGATCGGCGAGGTGCCGGCACTCATCGGTTACGTGGCCGATAACGCCACCGGCGAGGGTCGGCCGTGTTTCAACGCCGCGGCGTTTTGCCATCGCGGCAAGGTCGTCGCGACCGCGCATAAATGCCTGCTGCCGACCTACGATGTCTTCGACGAGGACCGCTACTTCGAGCCGGCGACCGCCCCCGTCGTCATCGAATTCGCGGGACGCCGCCTCGGGATCACGATCTGCGAGGACATCTGGACGCATCCCTCGATCGCCACGCGCCGGCTCTACCGCGGCGAGAATCCCGTCGCGCAGCTCGCCGCGCAGCATTGCGACCTGATGCTCAATCTCTCCGCGAGCCCGTGGCACAACGGCAAGGGTCAGACCCGCGCGCGACTCGTCACCGACTCCGCGCGCACGCTCGGTTGCCCGGTCGTCTACTGCAACGCGGTCGGCGGCAACGACGAGTTGATCTTCGACGGCCGCAGCATCGTCGCGAACGCCACCGGCGAACTCGTGGCGGGGCTTCCGGCGTTTCGCGAAGCCTGCGAAGTCGTCGAGGTGCCGCTCGGCTCCGTCACCGCGCCGGCGACGGGTCACATCACACCGCGGATCGATCCGACCTTCGCGCAGGAGGAGATGAAGGACATCTTCGAGGCGCTCGTGCTCGGCTTGCGCGACTACGCGCGCAAGACCGGCTTCAAGCGCGCGCTCGTCGCGCTCAGCGGCGGCATCGATTCAGCTGTCGTCGGCGTGATTGCCGCCGCGGCGTTCGGCCCGGAAAACGTCACCGGCGTGAGCCTGCCGTCCGCGATCTCGAGCCAGCATTCGCGCGACGATGCCCGCGTGCTCGCCGCGAATCTGCGGATGCCGTTTCACACCGTCGCGATCGCCGACATTGTGGCGGCCGCCGAGGGCTCGCTCGCGCCGCTCTTCGCGGGCCGCCCGCGCGACATCGCCGAGGAGAACATCCAGGCGCGCACCCGCGGCGTGCTGATGATGGCGCTCTCGAACAAGTTCAACGCGCTCCTCCTCACCACCGGCAACAAGAGCGAGGTCGCCGTCGGCTACTGCACGCTCTACGGCGACATGTGCGGCGGCCTCGCCGTGATCTCGGATCTTTTCAAGATGCAGGTGTACGCGCTCGCCCGCTGGATCAACGGCGAGTACAGCCGCTCGCTCGGCGTGCCCGGTGGCATGATCCCGGCCTCGACCATCGAGAAACCGCCGTCCGCCGAACTCCGGCCGAACCAGACCGACCAGGATTCGCTGCCTCCGTACGATGTGCTCGACCGCCTGCTCGAGGGCTATGTCGAGGAGGGGCTCTCGCGCCGCGATCTGGTCGCACGCGGCTTCGCGCCCGACATTGTCGCCGACATCTGCCGCAAGGTGGACCTCAACGAGTACAAGCGGAAGCAGGCCGCCCCCGGGTTGAAGATAACCCCGCTCGCCTTCGGCGTCGGCCGCCGCATCCCGATCGTGCAACGCTACGTGAGCTGAGGTGGAGCGGAGAGGCCGGCAGCTGAAGTCAGTGATGCACACCGATACAGAAAGCCCGGACACCTCGGCTCTGGATCCTGATGGATATGCCCTGATAGGTGCCTGCTTCGAAGGGTACAACACACTCGGCAGAGGGTTTCTGGAGGAGGTCTACCAAGAAAGCCTCGAGCTTTCCCTCCGCGGAATCTTGTTCGTTGCGAAACCACGCCCTCAGGTTGGCGTACAAAGGCAACCAACTCCGCAAAGAATACGAGGCGGACCTGCTCATCCGAGACAGCAGCATCGTCGAACTCAAGGCTGCGAAGGCCGTCGCCCACGAACACGACGCGCAGTTGATCAACTACCTCAAGGCAACCGGCAAGCACATCGGCTACCTCGTCAATTTCGGTGCCTTTCCTCGCCTCGACTGGCGCCGCCGCGCCGTCTGAATCATTCCCTCCGTGTCAAAGTGCGTATAAGTGTGAATCAGTGTTTTCCCGAACTCCGATGACCGTCTCTGACTCCCTCTTCGCCCGCGCCCAGCAACTCATCCCGGGAGGCGTGAACTCGCCCGTGCGGGCCTTCCGCTCCGTGGGCGGCGCGCCGTTCTTCGTCCGCCGCGCCGAGGGCGCGCACCTCATCACGGCCGACGACCGCACGTTGATCGACTTCGTCTGCACCTGGGGCCCGGCCATCCACGGCCACAATCATCCGCGTATCCGCGCCGCCCTCGCCGCAGCGCTCGACAACGGCACCAGCTTCGGCACGCCGAACCCGTACGAGGTCGAAATGGCCGAGCTCATCGTGCGCTTCGTGCCCTCGATCCGGAAGGTGCGGATGTGCAACAGCGGCACCGAGGCCACGATGTCCGCCATCCGGCTCGCGCGCGGCTTCACCAAGCGCGACAAGATCATCAAGTTCGCCGGCTGCTACCACGGCCACTCCGACTCGCTCCTCATCAAAGCCGGTTCCGGCGCGCTCACCCACGGCAACCCCGACAGCGCCGGCGTGCCCGCCTCGTTCGCCCGGGAAACCATCGTCCTGTCCTACAACGACCGCGCCGCGCTCGACGCCGCCTTCGCCGCGAATCCCGACCAGATCGCCGGCGTCATCATCGAGCCGTATTGCGGCAACGTCGGTTTCATCATGCCCGACGCCGGCTACCTCGCCTACCTGCGCGAGATCACGGCCAAACACGGCGCACTGCTCATCTTCGACGAGGTCATGACCGGCTTCCGCCTCGCCAAGGGCGGTGTCCAGGAACTGGAGAACGTCACGCCCGATCTCACGACGCTCGGCAAGATCATCGGCGGCGGGCTCCCCGTGGGCGCGTTCGGCGGCCGGGCCGACATCATGGACCACCTCGCGCCGCTCGGCCCCGTGTACCAGGCCGGCACGCTCAGCGGTAACCCGCTCGCCATGGCCGCCGGCATCGCCGCGCTGCGCCTGCTCGAGGAGGAAAACCCTTACTCTCGCCTCGATGCTCTCGGCCGCCAGCTGCGCGACGCCGTGCTCGCCGCGGCCCGCACCAAGGGACTCCCGCTCCAGTGCCCGCAACGCGGCGCGATGTTCAGCCTCTTCTTCACAGCCACGCCGGTGCGCGACTACGCCACCGCGCTCACGGGCGACGCCGCTCTCTTCCGCAAGTTTTTCCACACCTGCCTCGACCGCGGCGTCTACCTCGCGCCTAGCCCGTACGAAGCCGCGTTTCTCAGCACCGCCCACGCCGGCGCCGACCTCGACCGCGCTTGCGAAATCATGGCCGACGCGATCGCGTCGCTCTAGTCCTCCTCCGATGCGCCCCGCCCCACGTCGCGCTCCGCTTCCTCACGCGTCTCGCGACAGCGCGACGTGGCGAGTTGCAGCGCTGGCCGGCCGCGTCGCCGCGTGCGCGTCGCTATGCCTCGCGCTCAGCGGCACGCACGCCGCCGACCTGCGGACGATCGTGGGACCGCACGGCCAGACCTACGTCCTGCGCGCGTGGCAGACCGAGGACGGCCTGCCGCAGAACTCGATCAGCGCGATCGCTGAGACCGCCGACGGTTACCTCTGGATCGGCACCTACGGCGGTGTCGCGCGTTTCGACGGCGTACGTTTCGAGAGCTTCGATTCCACCAACGCTCCCGGTCTCGCCGACACCCAGATCGTCAGCCTTTTCGCCGCGCCCGACGGCGCTCTCTGGATCGGTCACTACTCGGGCGGCGTCACGCGCTACGCCGCCGGTCGGTTCGAACCGGTCCTATCCCAATCGGCGAACCGTAACCAGAGCGTCGCCGGCATCGGCCGCGACGGCGCCGGCCGCCACTGGCTGTTGCGCCGCAACGGCGTGCTCGAATCCCCCGAGGGCGACCGCACGCTGCCGTTCCCCGCACTCACCAGCACCCCGTGGCGTCTCTCGCTCGTGAACGGCCGCGGCGGCGCGCTCTACGTCGAATGCGACGGCCGCGTCGCCGTGCTCGCCGAGGACTCGCTGCGCCCGCTCAACTTCGGCATCGCGCGCTACAGCGACTGGGTCGCCGGCGTCGGCCCCGGCCGTGCCGCCGGCCTCTGGATCGAGCGCGACCTGCGCATCCAGCGCTGGTCGGCCGACGCCATGCTCGAGACTCGCGGCGTGTCTCCGTGGCTCACCGACACGACCCTTGGCAGCCTGCGGGAAACGCCCGACGGCGTGCTCGCGGTGAGCACGCTCGACCAGGGCCTCTACCTGATCCGCCAGGATCGGAAGGCGCTGCATCTGGACCAGGAGCTCGGTCTCCCGCAAAACTGGATCCGGTGCCTCGGCGAAGACTGGGAGGGCAACCTCTGGGTCGGCACCGCCTCCGCCGGCCTCGCGCAGCTCGCGCCCGCCCGAGTCTCCGTGCTCAATGCGCCGGGCAACTGGCAGGGCTGCGCCGTGCTCTCCCTCCACATCGCGCCCGACGGCGCCCTCTGGGCCGGAACCGAGGGCGCGGGCCTTTACCGCTGGAGCGAGGGTGCATGGGCGCAGTTCGGCCCGTCGAATCCCGTGGGCCTGCGTTTCGTCTGGTCCATCGCCTCCGCCCCCGACGGTCGCGTCTGGGCCGGCACCTGGGGTAACGGACTCTTCCGCCAAACGACGGATCGTTTCGAGCGTTTGACGGAGTTCGACTCCGCGCACGGGCCCGTCTTCGCGTTGCAGTACATGCCCGACGACCGCGCACTCTGGATCGGCTGCGCGCGCGGTCTGCTCCGCATGTCGGATTCCGCGCCCGACGCTCCGCCCGAGACGGTCGTCGAGGTTCCCAACGTCTGCACTTTCCTCCGCGCGCCCGACGGCGCGATCTGGTTCGGCACGACCGATGCAGGCCTCGGCCTCCTCGAGCACGGCGCGCACCGCCTGTTCACCAAGGCCGACGGTCTCGCGAGCGACTCCGTGCAGGCGCTCCACCTCGATGTCGACGGCACCCTCTGGATCGGCAGCGCCGATGCCGGGCTCAGCCGCCTGCGCGAAGGACGTTTCAGCAACATCTCCTCCGTCCAAGGTCTGCCGAGCAACACCGTCTGCCACATCGCCGACGACGGGCGCGGCCATCTGTGGTTGAGCACTCATCACGGCCTCGTCCGCATCGCGCGCACCGAGCTCCACCGCTGCGCCGACCGCGCGATCGCGCAGCTCTCCGGGCTCGTCCTCGATCGCAACGACGGTCTGCCCACGATCGAGCTCGCCGGCGGCAAACTCGCGTCCGGCGCCCGCTCCGCCGACGGGCGACTCTGGTTTCCGACCGGCAAAGGCGTCGTGTCCCTCGATCCCCAGAACCTGCACCTCAACGCCACGCCACCACCGGTCGTGCTCGAGCGCCTGCAGATCGACAACCGTTCCTTCGATTTCTCCGTTGGCCGCCCGCCCACGCTCGAGGTGCCGCCGGCGCACCAACGCCTCGCCTTCGAGTTCACCGCGCTCAGCCTCACCGCTCCGACCAAAGTCCTCTTCCGCTACCGCCTCGACGGCGTGGACGACAACTGGATCGAAGCCGGCACGAAACGTTTCGCCGCCTACAGTCACCTGCCGGCGGGGCGTTACGTCTTCCGCGTCGCCGCCTGCAACAACGACGGCGTCTGGAACAACGACGGCGCCACACTCGCGTTCACCGTGCTGCCATATTTCTGGCAGACGTGGTGGTTTCTCTCGCTCGCCGGCCTCGTGGCAACCGGCCTGGTGGCGATCCTCGCCCGCGCCCTCTTCCACCGCCGCATGCGCCGCCGTATCGAAGATCTCCAGCGCCGCCATGCGATCGAACGCGAACGTTCCCGCATCGCGCAGGACATCCACGACGACGTCGGCGCCAGCCTCACCCGCATCATGATGCTCGCGCAGTCCGCGCCAGCACCCGGCGCCGTGCCGACTGGCGCCGAGACCACGCCCGCCCGCACGACGATGCAGCGCATCTACGACGCCGCGCACGACGTCACCACGTCGCTCGACGAGATCGTGTGGGCCGTGAACCCGCGCCACGACTCGCTCGACAGCCTCGTCAGCTACATGCTCGGCGAGTTCGCCCGGTCGTTGCTCGCCGAGGCGGGCCTGCGCTGCCGACTCGATCTGCCAGTCGCGATCCCGCATTGGCCGCTCGGCGCGGAGGTGCGCCACAACCTCTTTCTCGCGTTCAAGGAAGCGCTGCACAACGCGATCAAGCACGCCCGCGCCACGGAACTCCGCATCACGCTCCAGATCGGCCCCGATTCGTTCGCGCTCGCCGTCGTCGACGACGGCCGCGGCTTCGCCCAGCCGCACGAACCGCGCCCCACCGCATCCAACAACGGCCTCGACAACATGCGCTCGCGCATGGCCCGCATCGGCGGCCGCTGCGACATCGTCTCCGAGCCCGGTCGCGGCACGCGCGTGACGTTCATCCTTGCGCGGCCACCCGCCGATGCCGCCGACCCCGAACCGGTCTCCACCGGATGAACCGCGCCGCCGTCCCGCCCCGTTTTCCTCTCGCGGACCGCGCGATAGCCGCCCATTTCTGCATCCGCCCACTCGACTCATGGCTGCCGAAAGCCCCGCCCCTCCGATCCGCGTCGCCGTCGTCGAGGACGATCCCGATGTACGCGCACTCCTCTGCCAGTGGCTCCGCGAAGAGCCCGGCTTCGAGTGCGTGTGCGAGGCACCGAATGCGGAGGTCGCCCTCGCCGCGCTCCCCGGGCTGAAACCCGATGTCGTCCTGCACGACATCGTGCTTCCCGGAAAATCCGGCATCGAGTCCGTCGCGCGCCTCAAGCCCCTGCTGCCGCAGACGCAGTTCGTGATGCTCACCGTTTACGAGGATGTGGAACACATCTTTGCCGCACTCTCCGCCGGAGCCACCGGCTACATGCTCAAGCGCACCCCGCGCCCAGCCCTCGTCGAAGCGCTCCGCGAGGTCTACGCCGGCGGCTCGCCGATGAGCAGCAGCATCGCGCGCAAGGTCGTGCAATCGCTTCACCAGCCGCGCCGCCCGGCCGCGAATGCCGCCACCGAAGGCCTCTCCACGCGCGAGAATCAGGTGCTCGAGTTGCTCGCCCGCGGCCATCTTTACAAGGAGATCGCCGACGAGATCGGCATCAGCGTACCGACGGTCAACACCTACATCCGCCGCATCTACGAGAAGCTCCACGTGCGTTCCCGCGCGCAGGCGGTCGCCGTCTACGCCAATCTCGGCGGCCCCGCCGGCCGTCCTCCCGGCGCCGCCTAGCGACGCGCCGCAGCGTCTGCCGTTGCCCACGATCTGCGCCGATGCGCCAGCCCCGCCGTATCCTTTTTCCGATCTTGCTCCTCGCCGGTGGCGTGTTGTTGCCGCGAGTCCTCGCCGACCCGGTCGTGGATGCCGCCCGCTCGCAAGTCGGAATCACGACGGGCTACGATCCCGCCTATCGCCAACTCGCCTATCCGGGCGGCGACGTGCCACTGCGAACCGGCGTCTGCTGCGATGTTGTCGTGCGCGCGCTCCGCACCGCCTATGCCTTCGATCTGCAACGGGCGGTACACGAGGACATGAGCGAAAACTTTCCCGCCTACCCGAACCGCTGGGGACTCAAAAAACCGGATCGCAACATCGATCACCGTCGCGTGCCGAATCTCCAGACCTACTTCGTCCGCCGGGGTTGGTCCCTGGCCACGACCGACATCGCCGTTTCGTTCCTGCCCGGCGATATCGTCACCTGGGACCTCGGCCGTGGGTTGTCGCACATCGGCGTGGTCTCCGATCGTCGGTCCTCCGACGGTGCGCCACTCGTAATCCATAACATCGGAAATGGCGCCCAGGAGGAGGATGTCCTCCGTGCCTGGTCGATCAACGGCCATTTCCGTCCCGTCCTGCCGGCGGCCGCCTCGCCTTCCCGCGTGGAGATCCGCATCTCGCCCGATCCGAGATAGGGCCGCGCTGCTGCCGCTCCGCACCTGTCCGCCCCGTATGCCGCCCACCGACCGCCCCGACATCCTGTGGATCGTCACCACCCAGTGGCGCGGGCAGGCCTGCGGCTTCGCCGGCGACCCCAACGCCCGCACGCCGAACCTCGACGACTTCGCCGGCCGGGCGATCGTCTTCGAGCAGGCGTTCAGCAACCATCCCTTCGGTCCGTTCGCCCGCGCCGTGTTGCTCACCGGTCAGTTGTCACCGGAGAATGGAGTTGCCGACTACTGGGACCCGCTCCCGCGCGACGCCGACACGATCGCGCGCCGGCTTGCGGCCGCCGGTTACGCCACGGCGTTTTTCGGCAAATGGCACTTGGCGACGCGCGACCGCACCGCGCCGGTGGTGGGCGAGGCGCACGCGCGCCAAATCGTCGAGCCGGAGGATCGCGGCGGCTTCGAGTTCTGGGAAGGTTTCGAAAGCGGCTTCCAGCTGAACGATCCCTGGCTCCACGGCACGCGCCTGCCCGCCCCCGTGCACTTCCACGGCTACCAGGCCGATGTCCTCTGCGCCCGAGCCGCCGAGTGGCTGCAAACCGAGGCCCCGTGCCCGTCAGCGGTCGATCGGCATCCCGCCTCCCGCAATCGGCATTCGAGGCGCCCACGTTTCGTCGTCGTCAGCCTTGAGTCACCGCATCCGCCCTACGCAGCGGCCACGCCGCCGGAAATCCCGCCGCCGGATCCAGCTGCGCTCGAGCTCGCACCGAGTGTCCCGCGCGGCGGCGAAATCGAAACGACCGCACGCCGCGAACTCTGCGGCTACTACCGCCATATCACGGCAACCGACCGTGCCATCGGGCGGCTGTTGGCGCACGTCGATCTGGCGTCCACCGCGGTTTTTATCACCTCCGCGCATGGCGATATGCACGGCGCACACGGGTTGTTTCGCAAAGGTTGGCCCTACGAGGAGGCCGTGCGCGTGCCGTTCCTCGCACGCTGGCCCGGAGTCGATGCGCAACGGGTCCGCACGCCCGTGTCGCTCGCCGATCTTCCCGCCACGGCGGTCGCTTTGGCCGGCGCGGAGCTGCCGCCGAACTGGCCCGGAGCCGACGTGCGGCAGTTGTTGCGCGAAACCGATCGCTGCGTGCCGCTGAGCATGCCCTCGACTCCGCCCTTCGAGAAACAATGTCCGCATCCGTGGAGCGGCTGGCGGTCGCGCGACGAGTTGCACGTCTTCACGCCGGACGGCCAGCCCTGGCTCGCCTTCGATCTCCGCACCGATCCCGGGCAGGAGCACAACCTCGCCGAGCGCGAGACCTGAGCCCAAACGAAGCAATAGGCACGGAGCCCCCCAACGCGGCAGCGCCACCGCCAAATGGACAGCCGGGCGAACGACGGATTTCGCCGATCTTGCGGCCAAGGGAGGCTGGACGGTCACGCCGTATCGAAAGTTTTGGCGGCTTTGGCCACGTGTGAAACCTCCAGCTGGTCGCTGCCATGCCGCGCTGGGGATTAGTCCTATGGCACCGCGTCGAGTCGCACGACGAGCACCTCGATCCTCTTCTCCTGCCAACCCGCCTTGATCTGCCACTTCTTGATCTTCGCCTTGTCGAGACCGGGGGTGCCGCCGGGTTTCTCCTCCTTGTCGCAGCACGCGAGATCGAGGCGGAAGAGTAGTTCCGCCCCGCGCGGCCGATCCGCGAGCGGCAGGTACCAGGTCGCCTCCGTGCCGTCGGAGTCGGTCAGCGTGATGCCGAATGCCGTCGCTTCGTTGCGGTTGCCGATCACCGCAACGAGTTCCACCGCGCTGTAGTCCGCGAGCTTCATGCTCTTGTCGCCGCCGAAGCCGCCCTTGTTGACCACGAAGGGAATCAGCAGTCCGCGATCTTCAAGGTAGGTGACCTTTCCCTGCCACTCGCCGAAGGAATAGCCGTAGCGTTTCTTCACGGTGATCTCGGCGCCGTTGCGCTCGACATCCTGTCCCGTGAAATCGAGCAGCGTCTTGGGCTTGGTCGGTTTCGCTGCGGCGCCGAGTGGCGAAGCCGCTGCGAGCACCAGAAACGACGCGATCAGGCTGGCAACATAGGTATGTGTTTTCATTGGGGCTTGGGGTACGTCGGGCGTAGGCCGCCCGCCACGCACAGTCACGACCAGCGCCGTTAAAATAATAGACCGGAAGCGGCACACCCGCTTCTCCGAGCGACGCGCCACCGTCTATCCGCACCACCGCAGAATCCCCTTTTCCTCCGTCGCCGCATCCGCGAGGGTGACGCCTTCGCCCATGGATTTCCTCCTCGACGACGACGCTCCACCGCCCGCCAAGCCCGCGCACTTCGAATCCGGCTTCCCGCCGATCGATTTCCGCGCGTCGCTCAACGACGAGCAGTACGCCGCCGTCACCGCCGACCCCGGCCCCGTGCTCGTGCTCGCCGGCGCCGGCTCGGGGAAAACGCGCACGCTCACCTATCGCGTCGCCTATCTGCTCGCGCAGGGCGTCGCGCCCTCGGAGATTCTGCTCCTCACCTTCACCAACAAGGCCGCCAAGGAAATGCTCCACCGCGTGCAGGAGCTCACCGGCATCGAGTCGTACCGGTTCTGGGGCGGCACCTTCCACCACATCGGCCACAAGGTCCTCCGCACCAACGCCGAGGTCCTCGGCCTCGACCGCTCGTTCACCATCCTCGACGCCGAGGAGGCCGAGCACTTCCTGCGCGACACCGTGGAAGAGGTCGACAAGGGCTTCTTCAAAAACAAGGAGCACCCGCGCCCCGGCGTGCTCTTCTCGATGCTCAGCCTCGCGCGCAACACCTGCATGCCGCTCGCCGAGACGATCACGCGTTTCTATCCGCAGCACGAATACCTTATCGAGGCGCTCGCGCCCTTCCCAGCCGCCTACCGCGCGCGCAAGCTCAAGCAGCAGGTCACCGACTACGACGATCTCCTCGAGTTCTGGCTCGAGATCCTGAAGAAGGCGCCGCACGTCGCCGATTACTACCGCCGCCGCTTCCGCCACGTGCTCGTCGACGAATATCAGGACACCAACATCATCCAGTCGCAGATCGTCGACCTGATGAGCGGCAACCACCAGATCATGGCCGTGGGCGACGACGCGCAAAGCATCTACTCCTGGCGCGGCGCCAACGTGGAGAACATCCTCACCTTTCCCGACCGCCATCCCGACACCGTCATCCACCGGATCGAGACGAACTACCGCTCCTCGCCCGAGATCCTCGACCTCGCCAACGGCGTGCTCGTCAACCAGCCGCGTGGCCGCGGTTTCGAGAAGGAGCTCCGCGCCGCCCGCAAGTCCCACATGAAGCCCATGCTCGTGCCCGCGATGGATTCGCGCGAGCAGGCCAACTTCATCGTCCAGCGGCTGCGCGGCATCCGCGACGCCGGCTACCGCCTCGACGACGTCGCCATCCTCTACCGCGCGCACTTCCAGGCGCTCGACATCCAGCTCGAGCTCACGCGCCTCAACGTCCCCTACCAGATCACCAGCGGCGTGCGTTTCTTCGAGCAGGCCCACATCCGCGACTACGTCGCGCTGCTGCGTTTCCTCTACAACCCGGCCGACACGATGGCGTTCACCCGCTTCGTCGTGCTGTTGCCGAAGGTCGGCGACAAGGGCGCGCTCAAGCTCCACGACCTCGCCACCGAGGCGGCGAAGACCCGCAACGTCACCGTCGTCGAGGCGATGGGCCATCCCGATGTCGTCGCCAAGGTCCCGAAGGACGCCAAGGACGACTGGCCCAAGCTCGTGCAGTCGCTCCAGGACATGCTCGAGATGATGCGCAAGAAGAAGCCCTGCGATGTCGTCGAGATCGGCCTCGACGGCTGGTACGGCGACTACCTGAAGGGCGCGTATTCGAACTACTCATCCCGCTTGGACGACCTGAAGAGCCTCATCGGCTTCGCCGCCCGGTTCGACGACATGCAGGAGCTGCTTGCGCAAATCGTGCTCCTCACCTCCGAGACCGGCGACAAGAAGGTCGACCCCGAGGAGGACGCCGTCCGCCTCACCACCGTCCACCAGGCGAAGGGCCTCGAGTACGGAGTCGTTTTCCTCATCGGGCTCGCCGACGGCATGTTCCCGTTGCGCCGCGCGCTTGAGAGCGGCGATCTTGAGGAGGAACGCCGGCTGTTCTATGTCGCGGTCACACGCGCGAAGGACGAGCTCTATCTCTGCTACCCGCGCATGTCCTCCGGCAAAGGCGGCCCGATCAGTTCGCTGCAACCGAGCCAGTTCCTCGCCGAACTCGACGACTCGCTCTACGAAGAGGTCCGTCTCCGCCGCAGCTGGCAAAGCGGCTGGTGAACTGTAGGTCAGGTCGGCGATCTGGCTTTCCAGACCGCGATCAACCGCGAACAACACAGAGAACACAAAGAGTCCGATCTCTGCGCTCTTTGCGTTCTCTGCGGTCAACGGTCTGTCCTCTTCCGCTCTCCTCCGCCGTCCTCCGTGCTCTCTGTGTCCCGTCTGATTCTCCTTTCCCGTCGTTTTCCCTCCGTCTGACCCATGCTGTTGTTCCTCGATCTCCTCGGCACGCTCGCCTTCGCGTTCACCGGCGCCTTCCGCGCCGTCAAACATGAGCTCGACTGGCTCGGTGTGATCGTCCTCGCCTCGATGACCGGTGTGGGCGGCGGCATGGTCCGCGATCTCCTGCTCGGCGAAACACCGCCCGTCGCCCTGCGCCAGCCGATGTATATCGGCATCTGTATCCTCGGCGCCGTGCTCACCATTGTCGCCAAACGCAGGATCGCACCCCACTGGGACTGGGTGCTGATGGCCGACGCGCTCGGCCTCGGTTTCTTCGCCGCGATCGGCGCCGCGCGCGCCGCCCAGGCCGACGCCAATCCCATGACGATCATCCTGCTCGCCGGTCTCACCGCGGTGGGCGGCGGCGTGATCCGCGACGTGCTCGTGTGCGAGATTCCGCAGGTGTTGAAGAGCGATTTCTACGCAACCGCCGCGCTCATCGGCGGCCTCGCGTTCTGGCTGTTGTCCTTCGCCGAGCTTCCCCAGACGCCGCGCCTGCTCCTCACGACCGGCCTCACCTTTGGTCTCCGTCTCTTCGCCATGCGCCGCGGATTCGAGCTTCCGAAGATGCGCCGCCTCCCCGCCTCGCCCTCCGCGATCGCCAAACAGCGCGAGAAATAGGCGCGGATACCCGCGGCCGGGGGCGACGGCTCTGGGCTCGACCGAGGCGGAGTCAGTGTCCCGACGCACGGCGCCACCGCCAATGCCAGGGCTCGTAGGCTACGCCGCTGCGACCGTCGCGCGGGTAGCTCAATGAGAAACCAAACTCGCCCGCGCGCCCCTCCAGCCACTGGAACTCTCGCGTCGTCGCGAACGCCTCAGTCAGGTGGCCACAGGCGGATGAGCCGATGTCGACCGCGCAGCCAGTATGATGCTCGCTGTAGCCCGGGTACGCGCTGACACGAAGGATCTCCTCCCAATCCAGACCTCTCGCAAGCTTCCGCTCCACGATCTCGCGCTGTCGCGCCACGCTGCGGAATCCTGAGACGAGCAGAAGTCGCACGCCGTCGCTCGCGCTAGATTTCACCATCTCCAGCCAAGCACCGGCCGCCTCGGGATCGAGTCGTTGCACCCGTCCGAAAACATCGAGCCCGACCGACTCCAACGCCGTCGCTTCTTCCTGCCACGGCATCCGAGAAGCGTAGCCCTCCGGCGGCGGAGGCAGCAACGAAATGGGTGCATCGGGCGACATCGCAGCCCATTCCGACATGCCCGCCCACGACCGCAAATCTCGAAGCCGCTGGACCGAACCCGTCGACGCTCTCCTCCATGCCTCAGGATCCGGCCGCTGCGCCCTGCAACCACGCGCGCAGCCGGGCTTCGACCGTGAGTCGCTCCTCCGGCTCGGCGAACACTGCCTCCAGCGGCCGGGTTTCCCCCTCCAGGAGAAACCCGGTCAACAGGTTGTAGCGCAGGTAGGGCGCGGCGGCGGGCCAGTTCATCTCCGGAGCCTCGCGTAGGAATGCGGACGCCGTTCCCGGACGGCCCAACACGCTGCCTCGCCCCACGTAATCGGCGTAGCCTTCGCGCAACCACTCCGGCAGGCGAAAGTAACGCCATGCGCCGAGACGCGCGCAGGTGAGGCTGTGCCCGATCTCGTGCGCGATGAAATAGTCGAGCGTGCGCTCGTCCTCCACCACCTGCCCCGTGGGCGAGACGAGCCGGTTCTCCTCAACTCTTCCTCCGCTGAGAAACACGTTGGTTGTGAGCGGCGCGTAGTTGAGACCGCCAGCGCGGAGATCGCCGATGCAGAAGAGTCGTCGGCGCCACGCCGCGTTGCACACAAAAACCGCATCGCGCCGGCCCGTTCGATACCACGGCGACTTCCTCAGCTTGGCCCGCGCCGCCGCCAACACTGTCCGCGCGCCCGCCTCGGTGAAAGCCCGATCCGAGTAGAGCACGAGGTCGCCCTCATCGCACACATGAGCGAAGAATCCCGTCGGATGCCGCAGCAGGACCACCAACGCGCCGACGAACGACGCCAGCACCAACAAACTCGCGAAGGACCAACGCCGGAGAGTCCGCATCATGCGGGAAAACGTCCCGCCATCCCCCATCGCGCCACAACCGTAATAGGATGAACGGCGCGGACCGGCGCCGGAAGGCCCGATCACCCGCGCGCCAACCAGCGGCGGGCGTCGAGCTCGGTCTTGAAGAGCTGCATCTCCAAGTTCGGCGTGCGATTCAGTGTTATGAAGACTGCCGCGAGTGTCTCGCCCTCCGGCGTGGTGGCCACGATCGCCGCGCGGATCGGGTTCGGGATGCTCACCTGCTTGAGCTGGAGCGAATAGTGGTAGGCGTCGATCGGCTTGAAACTGCTTCCGTTCGTCTCGTCGAACGTGTGCAACACATCCGGCGCGAACCCAAGCCGCCGGCCAAGCAGGGGCATGTCCTTTCCGAAGGCCTCGAGGTCGCTTCTCGTTATCACGCCCTGCCAGTGAACATGAACGATCCGCCCTTCGACGGTGTGGTGGTATGGCATAGCCGGAATCGCTGTGAGTCGCGGGATTCTTCGGTTCCGCACCGCCTCCGACAAGTCATCTCCACCGCCGAGGCCAGCACCCGACCGACAATCCGCCGTAGGGACACCCCGACGCGATTCCGCCGCGCTGGCCTGAGCCCGCGCGGCGGCCCCACAATCCGGAACTGCGCCATCCTCAGTGGATGTGCAGCATCACCAGAGTCTGGTTCAGCAATTGGTAGGCGATTTCGCCGAAGGTGATCGGACCGTGCACGCCACCCGTCGACCGACCCTCGAGCGAGCCGTGCAGATAATTCAGGATGCAGTTGCACGCGAAGGCCGACGGTTCGGTCGCGCTCGCCCGCAGCTCATGGTCAAACGCCGCCGCGTAGTCGGATACCGGCTTCGCGATCTGGTAGTCGGTGTCCGCAAACACCGGCGCGTAGAACGTCACCTGCCCGCTCACCGGGTCGACATCCTTGATCGAGACGTTGATCAACGCCCCGCCCAAGTCGCCCACAAGCGGCAATCGGCCCGTCTCGTTGTTGCGCTCGCGCAGATAGTCGGCGAGCCGCCGCGGCGCGCCGTTCACGAGGCACTCGACCGCCTTATAGCCCGAACTGACGAAGCGCAGCGTGTCGCCGCCGTCGGGCTGGAAGATGTTCACGATCGAGAGCGTCGCGAGTTTCCCCTCGGGCAGGGTGACATGCGCGACGACGAAGCCGTCCTTCCGCGGGCGGCGATCGGTGCCGAGGAAGACCTGCGGCGTCTCGCTCGCCGCACGATCGAGGTCCACGCCTGCGATCCAGCCGACGACCGGTTTCAGGAACGCGCCCTCGACATCGCGCCCCTCGAGCGCGAAGCGGTTGAGCGCGGCGCACCCGCATGGCGTGATTGCAAACGCGAAGCCGTTCTCCGGCGTGTGCGGCACGATCTGCTCGATCGCATCCGCCTCGTACGCTGCGAACGTGATCTTCTCCGCCTCCGGAAAACGGGTGACGAAGAGCCGGTCCGAGGCCTTCACCCCGCCAGCCTCAGCCATGAAATAGGGAATCGTGCCGGCGATCCACGCGCCGGCCGGGAGCTGGGCGATCGCCTCGGCGGAACCCGCGAGGCACAGCGGAACGCCTTGGCGGATGAGCGCGCTCGCCGTGGCGATGTCGACGAGCGAATTGGTCGGAACGACTGCTTGGGTGTTCATGGCGTCAGATGCGTTCGAGCTGCCCGATCTCAGTTTTGAGGATGCTGTGGTATTTCTCGAAGAAGGCGTACACCTCCTTCGCCCGATCGATCGGGGTCAGTTTCGGATCGGCGATCCGCTTGAAAAGCAGCTGGAGACCGAGCTGCCGGGTCTGGAGTCGGGCAGCCCCGCCAGCGGCGAGCCGGGCCCAACAAGGATGAGTAGGAGGAGGAATGGGCATAAAAGCAGCGAACTCCGCGTGCATCGGTTCGCCGCGGTGCAACTTGAGCCCGCAGAAGCATGACACCAGCAATGCCTTGCCCTTGCAGCGGGCGATGGTCGCGGCCCACCGCGGCATTGCCCTCGCGCCGCCGCGCCGCCCACACTGCCGGCCATGTCCGCGCTCCAGTTCATCCCGCCGCCCAAGAAGCTCCGCTACCTCCGCGGCGCGTTTCCGCTCGCCCAGGCCAAGCGCCTGGTGCTGCCCGCCGATTCCGGCCCGGCGACCGACGCCCTCGCCCAGCGCATTGTCGATGAGATCGGGACACGCACCGGCACCCCAGCGTTTCTCTCCGAGGGCGACGGCACGATCGATTGCAGCACCGACCGGTCCGCGGCGCCGCAAAGTTACACCCTCGCCGTAGCCCCCAAGGGCATCGCGATCACCGCGGCCGACGACACCGGCACCTTCTACGCCCTCCAGACGCTCCTCCAACTCGTGCGCCAATGCACGACCGAGCTGCCGGCCCTCAAGATCGCCGACACGCCCGACTACCCCGTCCGCGGCTTCTACCACGACATCTCCCGCGGCAAGGTGCCGACCCTCGCCACGCTCTTCGCCCTCGTGGAGAAGATGGCGCACTACAAGTTGAACCAACTCCAACTCTACGTGGAGCACACGTTCGCCTTCAAAAACCACCCCGACATCTGGGCCGGCTCCGATCCGCTCACGGCCGACGACATCCGCGCGCTCGACGCACACTGCGCCCGCCACCACATCGAGCTCGTCCCCTCGCTCAGCACCTTCGGTCATTTCTACACCGCGCTCGTCGCTCCGCGGAAACAGCACCTCAACGAGTACGCGCTCGACGGCTCCGCGCTCCCCTTCTCGTGGTGGGATCGGATGGGCCACTACACGCTCGACTGCCGCCAGCCCGAGGCGCTCGCGCTCGTCACCGAGATGATCCGCGAGCTCCGTCCGCTCTTCCGCTCGAAGCACTTCAACCTCTGCTGCGACGAGACCTTCGATCTCGGCAAGGGCCGCAACGCCGCCTTCGCCCAGAAACACGGCGTCGGCCGGCTGTACGTCGACTTCCTCAAGAAACTCATGGCCGTCGTCCGCGCCGAGGGCGCCGTACCCATGTTTTGGGGCGACATCGTCGGCAATCACCCCGAGCTTGTCGCCGAGGTGCCCGCCGGCGCCATCGCGCTCGACTGGGACTACTCCGCCGATCTGCACGACACCAAGAGCGCGCTCTTCAAGAAGGCCGGGCGCACGTTCTATGTCTGCCCCGGCTGCTGCGGCTGGGATCGCTGGGTGAACGACCTCGACACCGCCGCGGCCAACATCCTCGGCTTCGCGCAACGCGGCCGCCGCACCGGCGCCGCCGGTTTCCTCAACACCGACTGGGGCGACCGCGGCCACATCAACGCGCTCGGCAACAGTTACCACGGGCTGCTCCTCGGCGCCGCCGCGTCGTGGAATGTCCGTGGCACCGCCGCCGCGAGTTTCGACGCCGCCTTCGATTCGCTCGAAATCGGAGACGCCTCGCACTCGTTCACCCGCCTCCTGCGCGAGATCGGCTCGGCTGCCGTCGTGCCGTGGAAGCAGCTCGTGCTCTGGTTCGACCCCTCGCCACACCGTCCCGCCGATTGGTGGGACGCCAAGACCGGGCTGCCTGTCGGCCTGCTCGCCATCGATCCAGCACAGGTTTTCGCCGCGTACGAGAAGATCGAGAAACTGCGCGCCCGTCTCGTCGAAGCCGCCGCCGCCGCCCAGCCGCAGGATCCGCTCGCGTTGCGCGAGGCGCTCGTCGGCGCGCGCGGCCAAGCGCTCATGCAAGCGCTCGGAGGCCTGCTCGTCTGCTTCGCCAAAAAACGGAAACCGCCGCGCGGCGTCGATGCCGCCGAGATCGCGAACGAGCTTCGCCGTTTCGAGGGCGAAGTCTCCGCGCTCTGGCATGCGCGCAACCGCCCCTCCGAATACTTCCGCGTGCGCGGTGCTTTGCTCGAACTCGCCCGCCGCCTCGACCGCTTCGCCCTCGGACTGCCGCCGCTTCGCACGAGCCGCACACTGCCGGACGCCGAGGCTTCGCCATGATCCACCTCGTCGTCGTCTCGCTGCTCTGGGCGTTCTCGTTCGGGTTGATCAAGACTCAGCTCGCCGGCGTCGACAGCGCGTTTGTCGCCGGCGCACGACTCGTCCTCGCGCTCGCGGTGTTCCTGCCGTTTCTCCGTCCGCGCGCGACGAGCCGCCGCGCGGCCCTCGGCCTGATCGGCATCGGCGCGGTGCAGTTCGGCCTGATGTACCTCGCGTACCTCTCCGCGTTCCGCTCGCTTGCCGCCTATCAGGTCGCGCTGCTGACGATCGTCACGCCGGTGCTCGTGTGCCTCGTGGACGACCTGCTGGAGCGCCGCATCCGCTGGCAACCGTTGTGCGCCGCCGCCGTGGCCGTGGCCGGGGCCGGGGTCGTCGTGGCGAAACAACCACTCGGCCGCGCGGAGTGGACCGGCATCGCGCTCGTGCAGGCTTCGAACATCTGCTTCGCCCTCGGCCAAGTGCTCTACCGCCGCTGGAAACTCTCGCGGCCCGAGGTGCGCGACCGCGATGTCTTCGCGTGGCTGTACCTCGGCGCGGCGCTGGCGACTCTGCCGCTCGCGTGGCACCACGGTGATCCGCTCACACTCCCGCGCTCCCTCGCCCCGGCGCAACTCGGTGTGCTCGTCTACCTCGGCGTGCTCGCCTCCGGGCTGGCGTTTTTCCTCTGGAATCTCGGCGCCGTACGCGTCTCGACCGGCACGCTGGCGGTGATGAACAACGCCAAGACACCGCTTGGCGTCGCGGCTTCGCTGCTCGTCTTCGGCGAGCAGACAGATCTCCCGCGCCTGTTGCTCGGCGGCGGGTTGGTCGTCGCCGCCGCCGCGTACGCCCAGTGGCTCGAGCATCGCGGGTAGCGTCGGCCCGCCGCGCGTGTTTCGGCCGTCCGCGCGGGCGGCGCCACACAAGAGGTCGAGCGCTCACATCAGCTCCGCCCTCTCTTCTCTGGCCTTTCGCCTCTCGCCTCCGGCTTACGACGGCCGGCCGAAACCGCCCTTGATGAGCTCGAGATTCTTCACGCCGACAGCCTCGAACTCGCGCCAGTAGCCTTCCTCGAGCGCCTTGAGTTCGCCCTCGCGCTCTTCGCGCTGGTCGTCGGTTTCCGGCGCGCCTTCGGGATCCGGCACGGCGGGTTTCCCGTGGATGCGCTCGTAGTCGCGCTCGGCTAGGCGCGTGACGAGTTCCTGCCAGAACGTGTCCTCGTCGTAGTCGTTGATCACCTCGCTCACGCCGGGCTCCTCCGGCATCGCGGCGGTGAAGTTGAACACCGCCTCCTCCGGTTGCTCGACGAGATCGGCGCAGCCGAACTGCTCCGCGTAACCGATAAACCCTTGCAGCGCCTCCTCGCATTTCAGGCGCAAGCCCACGGGCTCGTCGTCGCGTCGACCGTTGAGCACATGGTCGGCGATGTAGAGCATCTGCAGGATTCGTCGGTATTCCTTCGGAGTAAGCTGGAGCTTCATCGAAAAGTCGGGGGGGCGCGCGGCGTGGGCGGCGTCAGTTCTGGCTCGGGTCCTCGGGCTCGTCGACGATCACGCGCCATTCGGCGCTCAACCCGCCAACGATCCGTTTCCAGAGATTCACGCCTTCGAGTTGGCCAAGCAGCTCGGCGGGCACGGGGGAAACCAGCCAGGTGTTGCCCTTCATCTCGCCCTCGAGTTGCCCCGCGCTCCAGCCGGAGTAACCGAGAAACGCGCGCACCTCGAGCGGCGTCTCTCCCATCAGCTCGCGTAGCTTCTGCGGATCGAGACCGAAATAGAGCTTGAAGGTGCCGTCGAACGAGGTCGTTTGCCACGCGACGAGGATGAGCTGCTCGGGGTTGACCGGCCCGCCGCTGTACACGGGGACCTTCGCGAGTTCGCTGCGACGAAACTCCGGCCCGAGGTCGGCGAGCGTCTTGCCGAGCGGCCGGTTCAACACCACGCCCATCGCGCCTTCGGCGTTGTGCAGCGACAACAGCACCACCGACCGCGCGAAGTTCGGATCGCGGAGTTTCGGGTGGGCCAGCAACAGGGAGCCGGCCAGCCAATCGGATTTGTCGCCTAGTTCTCGCATCGCCTTTGCGCGGGGTGTGAAACAGGCCCGGTTTGTCGTGCAGCGCCAGCGCGAAATGGCAGGGCAGCAAGCACCGCGGCGCCCGCTACGAAGCGAGCTATCGGCGGCGCCACGCGGACGCCGTTCGCCGATGCTCAGAGCTTCACCAAGTCCACACCCGCATCGCCGATCACCAGCGAGACGAGCGGATCGTTGTGATAATCCGAGTGGTACTTGATCGTGCGGATTCCGGCCGAAGCCAGGATCTTCGCACAGTTGATGCACGGATAGTGGGTCACGTACGCCACGCAGCCTTCGACGCTGCTGCCGCGGCGGGCCGCGTCGGCGATCGCGTTCTGCTCCGCGTACACCGTCCCCTGCTCATGGTCATCGCGCACGCGCGATACGTGCGGCGTGCCGGGGAGGAAGCCGTTGTAGCCGGCCGCGACAATGCGGTTGCGCCGCTCGCCGGCCGACACGATCACGCACCCGACATGCAACCGCTCGCAGGGCGAACGCGACGCGATCAGGTGAGCGGTCGCCATGAAATACTCGTCCCATGAAGGACGGGTCTCAAAACGGCCGATCGCTTCGGCGATCAGGTCGACAGGGCTCACGAGGGGCGGATGAAGCGGGTCGCTCGGCATGGCGTTGCGCGCAAGCTTCCGAACCGGCGCACGACGGTTCAACGCCATTTCTCAGCCGGCAACCGTTGCGCGCCGCGTGCTGATCACCGCCGGAGGTCGCACGCCAAAACACCAGCGCCACGGCCCGTCGGGGACCGTGGCGCTACACAACCCAAGCAACTGACGAATGCTCAACGGGCCAACCAACCGCCGTCGACAGCGAGCGTGTAGCCGTTCACGTAATCCGACGCCGCCGAGGCGAGGAAGACCACCGCGCCCTTGAGATCGTCGGGCGTGCCCCAGCGGCCAGCCGGGATGCGCTCAAGGATCGCGGACGAGCGTTTCTCGTCGGCACGGAGCGGCGCGGTGTTGTCGGTCGCCATGTAGCCGGGGGCGATGGCGTTGCAGTTGATGCCCTTGCTCGCGAGCTCGTTGGCGATGAGACGCGTGAGGCCGGCGACGGCGCTCTTCGACGCCGTGTAACTGGGAACGCGGATACCGCCTTGGAACGAGAGCATCGAGGCGATGTTGATGATCTTGCCCGTGCCGCCACGCGTCACGACGTCGTTGCAGAACGCCTGACTGAGGAGGAACACGGCGTCGATGTTGATGCCCATCACATCGTCCCAGTCCTTCTCGGAGAACTTGAGGAAGTCCTCGCGGCGGATGATGCCCGCGCAGTTCACGAGCACGTCGAGGTGCGAGAACGTCTTTCTGGCGTTGGCGATGACCTGCGGGATCGCGGCGCGGTCGCCGAGATTGCCGACAAGCGCGACCGCTTTGCGGCCGAACGCCTGCACCTGCTTCACGGCGTCGTCGGCAGGGAGGATGTCGACGGCCACGATGTCCGCACCGGCTTCGGCGAGCGCGAGGGCCATGCCCTGACCGAGACCGCGAGCGGCGCCGGTGACGACGGCCACTTTGCCGTCGAGTTTGAAGGAATCGAGAATGCTGCTCATGGAAAAATGAGAATTGGTTGGCGATAGGTCAGGTCGGCGACCCGGCCTACAAGTCAGATCAGGCTGTTCAGCGGCGCGGGATCCATGTCGGCGTAGTCGCGGTTTTCGCCGCCCATACCCCAGACGAACGTGTAGGCCGCCGTGCCGACGCCGCAGTGGATCGACCATGGCGGCGAGAGCACGACATCGAAGCTGCGTATCACCAGGTGGCGCGTCGCCTGCGGGCTGCCCATGAAATGGAACACCGCCTGATCGGCCGGCAGATCGAAGTAGAGATAGACCTCCGAACGACGCGAGTGCGTATGCGGCGGCATCGTGTTCCACACGCTGCCGGTCTCCATTCGCGTGAACCCCATCACCACTTGGCAGGTGTCGACGGCGGCGGCGTGGATGGCCTTGTAGATCGTGCGCTCGTTGGCGTTTTCGCGAGAGCCGAGCTTGGTCGGCGTCATCGCCGCGAACGGCACGAGCTTGGTCGGATGCGCGGCGTGGGCCGGGTATGAGAGGAAATAGAATCGCGCCGGCTCCGCGGCATTCGCCGAACGGAACTCGACCGCCGTCGCGCCGCGGCCGAGGTAGAGCGCGTCGCATTTGGCGAGGCTGTACTCGGTGCCGTCGACGCTCACCACGCCTGCGCCGCCGAGGTTGATCACGCCGGCTTCGCGCCGCTCGAGGAAGAAGTTCGCACGCAGTTCGGCGGGATTCGGCAACGCGAGTTTACCGCCGGTCGGCACGATGCCGCCGACGATCGTGCGGTCCGTCTCCCACCAACGCAGGTGCAGCTCGCCCGGCACGAACAGGCCGGAGACGAGATATTGCTGACGAAGCTCGTCGGGCGACAGGGACGCCGCGATGCGCGCGAGCGGATTCTCGGGAATGATCATGACGAAAATGGATGGGCAACAGCCGGCGGCGTGGTCGCCAGCGCGGTGCCAACAACGAGCCACACGCTCACCCCGCTCGCAAAGCCGCGCACCGCGGACCGTCCGAAGCGCGGGCCCGCTTCGAATGCAGTCGCGTGACTGCCACGTGGCGCGGTTCTTCAGACCGCGCCGCTGGGTACCGCACTCACGCAATTCTCCGAACAGAACAAGGCCGGCGCCCGTTTTCCGGGGCCGGCCTTCTCGCTAGCCACTCACTGCCCGCTACTGCTTTCCCCTCTCACGCGTCGAGGATCGCGATGCCATGGGCGGGCAGCTGGACGGATTTGGTCGCCGTGCCGTCACCGAGCGTGACGGTGGTGGTCTCGCCGGTGCCGGCGTTGTTGATCACGACGAGCTTCCTCGCCTTCGGGAAGTACGTCGCCTCGGTGCGGATGTTCGAGGAGCTCCAGGTCGGCCACTTCGTCTCCTTGGCCGCAGCCCAGAAGAGCGCGCGGTGCAGCAGGCGCGTGTTCTCGGGCGTGAACTTGAAACCGCTCAGGTACACGGCGCGGCCCTTGCCGAAACCGTGCACGGCCAGCCGCGGCGAGTGCTCGCGCTCGGCGAGCACCTGCGTGTCCGGACCGTGGACATAGATGCCGTCGACGTCCTTCGCGAAGTCGGGCGCCACGCCCGCGGGCAGATCGGCGGTGATGAAGTGCGGGGCGAACGCGCCCTCGGGCTTGGCGTACTTGTACTTGCCGTTGGCGAGGCGCTCGCCGCTGTCGCGGTCGAGGCCGAAGACTTGGGCGAGCTTGAACAGCTGACCAGGCTGCGCGTACGCACTGGGCTCGCCCACGCCGACGACTCCTCCGCCCTTCTGCACGAACTGCGTGAGGATGGTCTCGACCTCGGGATTGCTCCAGAAGTGGCCACCCGACCACGCGGTGCCCGCGCGGCCGGCGTTGATGATCACCTTCACGCCGTCCGGCACGCCCTCGGCCACGAGGTCGTCGAAGCTGATGAACTGCACGTCGAGCGCCAGGCCGGCGAGCGACTCGAGCACAGCGTAGAGCTCCACGCCCGGCGTGAAGTGGCCCGAGCAGGTCCAGGCGCGCAAATTGCCCCACGCGGTGAGCACGGCGACCTTGAACGGCGCCACCCACGGCTTGCCGCTCGCGTGAAAGGATTTCAGCAAGCGGAACTCCTTCAGGAGGCCCTCAATGTAGTCCTGAAAATCCGGGAACGGCTCGACGAGCGAGAGGTAGCCGCCGAGGCCGATGCGGTCGATCGGCGCGCGCACGATGCCGCGGCGGGCGTCGATCCAGAAGTTCTTCGCGTCGAGCGTGGGATTGCCGCCTTCCTTGAACGTGGGCTCGCCCTTGAGGCCGGTCGGGAAGAGGTACGGGTGCAGGCGGAGCTCGTGGGTCTTCACGCCCTTCGAGTGCGCACAGAGGCGGACCTCGAAGGCGTTGAAGACGCACTTGATCAGGCCGTCGAAGCCGAATTCGGCGAAACGCGGGCTGTTCGGCTCCACGCCGACCCAGTGGTCGTCATAGAACACATACGCGAGTTTCTGGTGGGCATGGACGAGCTCGATGCACTTGCGGCCGAACTCGATCACGAAGTCGTGCACGAACTCCATGTAGTCGCAGTAGCGGCGCGAGGGCGCGTTGTGCGTGGAGTTGTAGAGGCCGCCGTTGACAAAGTCCTCCGAGGTGAGCTTGTAGCCGAATTTCTTCTCGAAGAGCTTCAGCGCACGCGAGCTGACGGTCATCTCGTAGTCGCCCCAGTCGGAGTAGATGTCGCGCAGCTTCGCGTGATCGGCGCCCCAGAACCACGAGAAGTTGTAGAACATCGAGGTGAAGCGCACGACCTTCGTGTCCTTGTGCTCGACGAGCCAGCGCTGGAGGAACCGCAGCAGCTGCTTCTGCACCTCGGGCTGCATCGGATCGACGGCGGCGAGATGCTCGCGATCGCCCCAGTTGTTCGTGAGGTGGTTGTACATCGAGATCTCCTCCCACAGGCGCAGAGCGAGGAAGTTCACGGTGTATTTGTGTCCTGGAACGGTGCCCCGGATCGTGACGGTGCCTTTCTTCGGGTTCACCGACCACTTCGTCTTCGCGACCTCCTTGCCGGTCGTGCGGTCGAAAACCTGCCACCAGTGCTTCGGGCTGTCCTTCCAGTTCACGGCGAACTGCTCGGTGTAGTAGCCGGCGAGCGGCGTGAGCACCGTCGTGGTCTTCTCGGCGACGACCGGAAAGCTCATCAGGAAGTTCTGCTGCAACTGGTCGTGGTGCTCGCGAGCCCAGGGCTGGATCGAGCGCACGAGGCAAACCGTCGAGTAGATCGCGTAGCCCGACTGCACGATCTCGGGCGAGAGCTGGGTGCCGTCGGAGTCGCGGATGGTGTCGGCGCCCCACTTCTTCGCGAGCCGGAGCGTGAGCTGTTCGTAACCGGCTTCGCCGGGGAGAGTGAAGTCGCCTTGGGAAAGGGCCGCTGGTTCCATCCGGCGAGCCTAGTAAACGCTCCGGGGCTGCAAAGCCCGTCCCGATTCAAACCGTCCGAGCCGGCACCGCGCGACGCGCAACCGGCGAACACCGGCGCCCCGCCCGCTCAACGCGTGACCGCCGTCTCGCGCGGCCGCACGTTGCAGTCCTGCATCCGGACCACGCCGGGCTCCGGCGGATCGACGAAGCGGTCGACGAGGCGTTTGCGCCAAGTCGTCGGCGTGAAATGGAAGACAGCCTTGTGCTCGCGGCAGAGGTGACTCGCGCTGGCGTAACCGCAGCGTTTCGCGACCTCCTCGAGCGTGAGTGTGGAGGCGCCCATCAACTGCATCGCCCGCTCGAGCCGCACGCGCTGGAACGCCGCCTTCGGGCTGGTGTCGCGCGTGACCGCGAACAGCCGCCGCAGGTGGCTCGGGCTCACGTGGATCGCGGCGGCGACCTGCTCCACGGTGGGATTCTGTTCGAGCCGCTCGGCGTACCAGCTGAGCGCGCGCTCGACGCGCATCTCCGAGACATCCGAGAGCGTCGGCGGCACGTCGGCCATCTCGACTCCGTCCAGCAGGAGCAGCGCGAGCTCCATCAACGCGCGCTGATAGTGGATGTGGCTGACACGCGTCGGCGCGTGGAAATGCGGCCCCAACTCCTCCGCGATCCCACGCACGCGTTCCACCTCGGCTGCCACGAGCGGGCGCTGGAGCACGCCGCCGCGCCGACGCGCCATCTCGCCGAGCGGATCGGGCACGCTGTTGAAATGCAGCGCGGCGCGGACGAATGGCTTATCGTCGATGTTGGCCCATCCGTGCGAGCACTCCGGCGCGAACAGCCAGAGCGTGCGCACATGCGGCACCCATTCCTCCTCCTCCGAAAGACGCAACGCGCACTGCCCCTCAAGCACAGCGTAGAACTCCCAGTTCGTGCGGGTATGGCACGGAATCGGAGCCTTCCAGCGGACTCGGCCGAAGGCGTGGTGACGCAGCATCATCGAGGGTTTGCGGGTAGTTTTGTGAAACTATCCGCTTTCACCCCGCATCCAATCGGCGACCGCTCGGCCAGTCCGATTCCCTCGGCTTCAAAAATAGAAGGGCCGGCGCTCCCTCGCGCCGGCCCGGTGGATCGGACAGCCCCAGATGACAGGCCGCTCAGAAGTTGTAGGTGAATGATCCCTTCACGCTGATCGGCTCGCCCACGATCACATTGGAGCGGCTCGTCGCCGACTGCAGGTATTCCTCGTTGAAGAGATTCGCGATCTGCACGCGCGCCGTCCACTCCTTCGCCTTGTAGGCGAAGCCGAGATTCACAAGCGTGCGGTCCGGCAGCATGAACGTCGGCTGCTTGCCCATGATCGTGCCGTCCGGCAGGTAGCGGTTCGTCGTGTAGCCGGTCACATTGTCGCCCGCCGCCTTGTCGCGGAAGTCGACGCCGATGTTCACGCCGAAACCTTTGAGCGGACCGGAGGTGAAGTTGTAGTCGGCGTAGACTGCCCACGTGCGATCGGCCACGCCGCGCACGCGCGCGTCGGTGCCGGGCTGGCGCACGCGGTAGTTGGTGAAGTTGCCGAGGAACGTGAGGTTCTCATTCACCGCAAAGCTCGTCTCGAACTCCCAGCCCTTCGAGTTGATGTCGAGGTAGAGCGGCGGCAGCGCAGCCGCCTCGGCGTAGCGGCCCTGCGCGACGAGCTCGTAGTAGAGGCTGTTCGTGACGGCATAGTTGCTCTGCTTGATATCGAAGTACGCGAGCGAGGCAGTGAGGCGTCCGCCAAGCTGCGTGGTTTTCACGCCGTACTCCCGCTGGCTGCCTTGCGCGAGCTTGAGCGAGGGCGCGACGGCGCCCGCGGAAAGCGAGCCGGGCATCGTGCCGCCGGTGGTGTTGCGGTTGGCGAAGAGCGAGACGGACTCGATCGGTTTCACCACGAGGCCCACCGACACGGCGTTGCTCGTGAGATTGTACGTCGGGACAGTGTTCAACAGCGCCGCGTCCTCGGCGGAACGCGTCGTATCCGTGCGGGTGAGTTCGCCGAAGAACCGCGAAATACCGCCGCTGACGAGCACGCGGTCGTCGAGGAATCCCAGGGTTTCGAGAGCGAAGATCTGGAGGTCTTTCTGGCGGGCCTCCTTGTTCACGCCCTGCGCGGTGCCGCCGGCGGTGTTGTTCAAGATCGGCAGGAAAACCCAGTCTGGGAATGTGATGCTGTCGAGCGCGTTGGCCGCGACGCTCGGCCGCGCCTGGGTGCGGTAGGACTTCCGGTGCACGTCGGACCGGTTGGCCGAGAAGCCGGCGATGGTCTTCGAGCTGATCCACGACCACTTGTAGCTGAGCGCGTAGTCGTTCTTCACATGCGCCTCCCAGTACTCGATGTCCTCCTTGCCGGTGTTGCGGGTGTAGACCCAGGTCGAGGGATCGGTTACGGGCGCCGGCGTCGCGGTGAGCACCACGGTGCCGGTCGTGTCGGCGTTGTACGCGGCGGTGTTCCAGGTCACGCCCGGCTCGTACTCGCCGGTGAACGGATTCACGCTCCCGCCGCCACCACCGGAGATCGCCGCGCCCGTGCCGCCGGTGTCCACGCGTTTCACGTGGTCAAATGCCACCATCAGGCGCGACGACACGTGATCGCCGAGGGTCGAGAGCAACTCGGCCGTGAGGCGCTGGGTCTGGCGGAGGCGGTCGTCGTTGTCGCTGCCGAACGTCCAGTTGCGCGGCAGGCCGCGCGCAATGTCGGCCTTGTCGCCGGTACCTGCGGCAGGATCGAGCGGCACGCCGCCGAGGTTCATCTCGTGGTTGTCCACAAACTCGGCCTTCACCGTCAGCTTGTGGTCGTCGTTGATCTGGTAGGAGATCGATGGCGCAATCTGGTAGCCGCGACGGAACTGGTTTCTAAAATACATGTTGTCGTTGCGCCAGTAGGCGGCCACGAGGCGCGCGTACACCTTCGGCCCGAGCACCTGGTTCACGTCGACGCTCACCGCGTTGCCGTAGTATTGACCGAGTTCGAGGGTCAGGCTCTGCGCGTTGCGGCCGAAGGGCGACTTCGTGATCGGGTTCATCTGGCCACCGGGGCTGCCGCCGGGCACGAGGATGGCGTTCGGCCCCTTCAGGATTTCGACGCGCTCGATGTTGTACGGCGCGAGCGACATGCTGTAGCCGTCGGCGCCGGAGATCTCCATGCCATCGATGAACTCGTGCGAGACCGCGAAGCCGCGGATCGTATAGCGATCGGCACCGTAGGCCAGGGTCGACTCGGAGATCGGCGTGACGTACTTCGCCGCATCGAGCATGCGCGCGCCGAGCGAGTCGCGGAGAAACTCGCTCGTGATCACCGAGATCGTCTGCGGGATGTCCTGGATGCTCGTCGCCACGCGCGAGGCGGACAACGCCACCTGCGAGCGGTACGGGTTCTCCTTGTTCTCGTTCACCTCGAACTGCGGCAGGACGACGACTTCGTTGTCGCCAGTTTTCGGAGCTAGGACAGGCGACTCGGTCTGACCGCTCGCCGGTACGGCGAGCGCGGCCGCGAGGCCGGAACAGAGCAAAGCTACACGTGTAGGGGTGTCTTTCATGGACTTGCGTTGGCTGCTTTGGGGTTTGAACGCGGAACATCGGCGTTCCGCGCCTGCGTCCCTGAAACCGCACCTCCGCCCCCCGTAAAGCGGCGGCAGCGCTCGCAAACTGGCACAAAACGCTCATCGCACCGCTCCGGCCCGCGCCATTCCACCGGCGAGTCATCCTCGAGAAAGACGCGCTCATCGAACCGTCCGGCAGGTGATACTTTCGCACCCGTCCGCGCTACGCCGCACCTTCTCCGCCTCCGCCGCGCCACTGCGCCGAAAACCGTGACAATCGCTTCGCCTTCCGCCCCTGCTTCACCTCGTTCGCTCGACCTCGCCGGCCGCTGGCGCGTCGCCTTCGGCGATCATGCCACCAGCACCCTCGCGCCCGCTACCGCGCCGTTGGCGGCCGACCAAGAGATCGTTTTGCCCGCCACCACCGAGACCGCCGGACTCGGCCCACTCAATGCGGAGGCGCGCACCGCCGGCCTCACACCCGTTCGCCGCTTCATCGGGCCGGTCTGGTATGAGCGCGAGTTTATCGTGCCCGAAGCATGGCACGGCCTCGCACTCCGCCTGCACCTTGAACGCACCAAGCGCACGACCTTCCGGCTCGACGGCCGCGTCGTCGGCTCCTGCGCGCTGCTCACCGCACCGCACGAGCACGACCTCGGCCCGCTCTCGCCGGGCGCACACCGCCTCACCCTCTGCGTCGACAACTCGTTCCAACCCGCGCCGGGCGACAACCACCAGGTCTCCGAACACACGCAGGGCAACTGGAACGGCCTCCTCGGCCGCCTCGAACTCCGCGCCCTGCCGCCGGTCCGCATCGAACGCATTGCCGTTACGCCGGATCTCATTGCGGGTGCTTTCCATCTTCGAATCCACCTTTCCGACACGTCGACCGCTTCGACCTCCGGCGCGCTCATGATCACCGCCGTGAGCTGCAACCACACCGGCGCACCTCATCGCCCGCCGCCGCTCCTCGTGCCGCTCTCCCCCACCGCGCTCGCCGACGGTGCGATCGCCGCCACGCTCCCGCTCGGCGCCGACGCGAGGCTTTGGGACGAATTCTCGCCCGCGCTCTACCAGCTCTCCATCCGACTCGAGACGACCTCCGGCGACACCGCCGAGCTCACGCTCACAACCGGCCTGCGCGAGTTCAAAGCGCGCGGCACGCAGTTCGCGATCAACGGCCGCACCACCTTCCTGCGCGGCGAGGTCAACTGCTGCGTCTTCCCGCTCACCGGACACCCGCCGATGGACGTCGCCGGCTGGCGCACCTACTACCACGTGATCCTCGAACACGGGCTCAACCACGTCCGTTTCCACAGCTGGACGCCGCCAGACGCCGCGTTCACCGCCGCCGACGAACTCGGGATCTACGTGCAGACCGAGCTGCCGTTCTGGGGCGAATGGAACGACGCGATCAGCACCGCTCTGCTGCCCGAAGCCGAGGCCATCCTCCGCGCCTACGGCCACCATCCGTCGTTCGTCGCCCTCGCTCTCGGCAACGAGCACCGCGGCGAGCGCGCACCGATGTCGATCCTCGTCACCAGACTTCGGGCACTCGATCCGAGCCGGCTCTACGCCGAAGGCGCCAACAACTTCCTCACGGCGCCGAGCCAATCTCCGGCCGACGACTTCTGGATCACCGCCCGCGTGCCCGACCCGCAGCACCCCGGCCGTTTCGCCAACGTCCGCGGCTGCCACGCGACCCAGGACGGCCCCGACGGCCACCTCCAGATCGGTGCCGGCGGCAGACGCCACGACTACACCGCCGCCATCGCCGGCATCCAAATTCCGGTGGTGAGCCACGAGATCGGCCAGTTTTCGATCGCGCCGAACTTCGACGAGATCCCGCGCTACACGGGCGTCTTCGCCGCGCGCAACCTCGCACACTACCGCGAGAAATGCGCCGCCACCGGCCTTCTCGAGGAAGCTCCCGCCGCGCACCGCGCCTCGGCGAAACTCGCCGCCCTGCTCTACCGCGAGGAGATCGAAGCCGCCCTGCACACGCCCGGCTTCGGCGGCTTCCATCTTCTCGGCCTGCAGGACTTCCCCGGCCAAGGCACCGCGCTCGTCGGCCTCTACAACGCGCTGCTCGAATCAAAAGGCGAGCTCACCCCAGCGGAGTTCCGCTGTTTCTGCGCGCCACACGTCCTGCTCGCACGTTTCGACCGGCACACCTGGACCGCCGGCGAAACCTTCACCGCCGACCTCGACCTCGCGCACTACGGCCCGGCCGATCTGCCCGCAGGAGCGATCGCCTGGGCGATCATCGCCCCGGCGTCCGACACGATCCTCGCCACCGGTACCTTCGCGACACTCACCATGCCCTCCGGCGGACTGCGCCGCCTCGGCGAACTGCGCTTCCGGTTCCCGTTGTCTGCTGCCGCGCAGCACGCCGAACTCCGCCTCACCCTCTCCGCCGGCGCCACCACCGTCTCCACCGTGTACCCGCTCTGGATCTACACCGCAGCCGATCACCTCTCACCCACCGCCCATAACCCGCCCGTCGTTCTCGTCCGCGCCTTCGACGGCGCTGCGCAATCCGCGCTGGCCCGCGGCGAGCGCGTGCTCCTACTGCCCGACGCCGCGCACCCGTTCGCGCACACGCCCGGCGGCGCGTTCATGTCCGATTTCTGGTGCTGGTCGATGTTCCACAACAAACCCGGCACGCTCGGCCTGCTCATCGACAAAGATCACCCCGCCCTCGCCGGTTTCCCCACGGCCGAGCACTCCGACTGGCAGTGGTTCCACCTCGCGCAAGCCTCCCAGCCAGTCGTACTCGATTCGTTGCCACGCACGTTGCGCCCGATCATCCGCACGATCGACAATTTCGACCGCTGCCACCGCCTCGGCATCCTCTTCGAGGCGCAAGTCGGCCCCGGTCGCCTGCTCGTCTGCGCCATCGACCTCCCCGCGCTCGCCGAGCACCACCCCGAAGCGCGCCAACTTCTCGCGAGCCTTCGCGCCTACGCCGCCTCCGATCGTTTCGCACCGACCGTCTCGGTGGAACCCGCCACCATCGCCGCCGCTCTCGAAACGTCCGCGCCTTTCGCCAGGTCGTAGCGAAGCCCGCCAAGGGTTTCGGTCCCCCATAGCTGAACGACGCAGTCGTTCAGCCCGTCACCGGGGCAGCGTGCCCACGCAGCGCAACTCACGGAGCGCCGACTTCCCAGCCGTAATGGACCACTGATGGGCTTCGCCGATGGGCGACGCCTTGTGCGTGTCCTCCGGCTGATCGCCTCCGGAGCGGTGTTCGGCGGTGTCCGCTGATCGCGGACGTTGTGAGCCCGTCTTCCTCGTAGCAAAACCCGCCGAGGGTCTCGGCCGGCCCCAAGCCACCTTGGTTGTGCCCTCCGGCTGATCGCGGCCGTTGTTTCGTCCCGCCGTGACCGGATGCACTCTTGCACCACTGGTCACGCGGTGATGCGATTCTCCCGACACCCAGCCCATGCCACGAGAGTCCCAGCACGTCGAATGGAAGGAAGTCTGGCGCGAAGGTCATTTCGATCGAACGCACTATGCGTACCTTCTGGCCGTTCTCGCTGGCCAGCGCCTCGCCGCCCGGCTCCGCACGAGCTGACCACTCAATCCTCCCCCACATGGAAAATCTTCCCGCTTCCCCGGAGACATCATCGGCGAGTATTCGCTCCGTCGCATCCTTCGCCGATGACAAGCTCGGCCTTCAGCCGTTTGCCGAACGACTGGAGAAGTTCCTCTTGGTGGAGCGCGACTTCGTCGAGGGCAGCCTCGTGGTCAGCCTCGGAGCTCCCTTCGGTTTCGGAAAGACGACCTTCCTGCGGATGTGGAAGACCGATCTCGAAAAACGCATGGCCGAGAGCTCACCTACATCCCGTCCGATCCTGCTCAACGCTTGGGAGAGCGACTACTGTGGCGACCCTCTCCTCGCTATCGTCACCGGGTTGATCCGCGCTTTGGAGCCCAAGGCAGGCGACACCAACACGACCGCCGCAGCCAAACTGCGGGAAGCCGCGAAGAACGTCGGCTGGTTCGCCCTCGCTCTGGGAAACTCGTTTGTCGCCAGCACCACCGGCATCGATGCGCTCGCCGCGAAAGAGTTCGCCGAAGCCCAGCAAGCGGCCCGCAAACCGGAGAAGCCGGATTTCGTGGCGCTCTACGAAGGCCGCGTTCAAGCACTCGCCCACCTCAAGCGGACTCTGACTGAGGTTTTCAATGGCGGCATAGCGCCCGCAATCGTGATGGTCGACGAACTCGACCGGTGCCGACCCGACTACGCGATCAGCTACCTCGAGACGATCAAACACGTGTTCGACCTCCCCGGCCTGATCTTCGTCCTCGCCGTCGACTACGATCACCTCGCCAACTCCGCCCGCGCCCTCTTCGGGCCCAAGCTCAAGTTCGAGGAGTACTACCGGAAGTTCGTACTGAGGTGGCCCCCGAAAAGTGGACAGCGGGGATCGTTAAGAGCAAAACCATCAACGATCCCGCGTCATGTCCAAGAAACGTCGTACGTTCAGTCCCGAGTTCAAGGCCCAGGTCGGGC
>DATGXA010000298.1:0-4474 GCA_035299125.1 Opitutaceae bacterium | reverse complement strand
GCCAGTGATAGGTGCGGCCGCCGCGCAGGGATTCCATGGAGATGCGGCCGAACATGTACTTGATCACGTAATCGTCCTCCGGGCGGATCTTGATCCACTCCGTCACGACCGGCCGGTTGAACTCGGGATTGTCGGCCGCCTCGAAACGCGCCCAGCCTTCGATTTGATCGGAGATGCCGGCCTCGCGCCGCATCTCCGGTGTGATGCGCGCTTGGAGCAGGGCGGAGTTGGTGCCGATCTCGCCGGCGATGTTGGCGGCGGGTTCGGAGAAAGCGGGGGTAACCAGAGCGCCGCAACTGGCGGCGAAGGCGAGAAGGAGGGTGCGGACTTTCATGCGGAGTTGAGTGGGCCGAGAGGTTGGGGATTCGGCCAACGGAGGGGGCGGAGCATTCCAGCGGCCGTTCGTCTCGTCCAGAGCGAATCGTAGGAGAATTCTGCACGGACGGTTGAGCAACCGCCGCGACCCGGCTCCGGCGGCCAGGTTGCCCGCTCAATCCCGAAAAGGGAACAATTCCGCAGGAATCTTGACATCAAGATAAACCCGGCTTCCGTGCCGCCACACTCTTCCGCGCCATGTCACGTCTCCTCCGCCTGTCTTCCGTGCTCCTGATCGTCGCTGCGTTGCTCTGGTGGGGCGCGGCTGGGGCGCGGCTCGGTTGGTGGCAGACCCGCGTGGGCGTGGAGCGCACCGACGAGTTCACCGGCCTGACGGTGGTCGAGTGGCAGGAGCGCTTCGTGCCGGGAGTGGAGACGCCGCTCCTGGGTTTCCTGCTCGGTGGCGCGCTGTTCGCCGGGTCGTTCCTTTTCCGCCGCAAGGCTTCTACCAACAACCAGACTACCACATGACCGCCATCCACTGTTCCGCCGCACTCCTCCTCGCGCTCGTCGGTTCCGCCGCCTTCGCGGCGCCGCAGACCTTCGACTTCAAGGACCCGAAGGGAGTGAACAACGTGCAATTCCACCTCGATGCACCCCTCGAGTCGATCTCGGGCCAGGGCACCGGTATCTCCGGCAAGGTGACCTTCGACCCCGCGGCACCCGAGGCGACCACTGGTCGGATCGTGCTCGCGACCTCGTCGCTCACCGTCGGCAACTCGACCATGCTTGAGCATCTGCACGGCACGAACTGGCTCGATGTCGCCAAATACCCCGAGATCACCTTCGAGGCGAAGAAGCTCGACAAGGTGTCGACGACCGGCGGCTCCCTCAAGGGTGAGGTCACCGGCGTGCTCACCCTGAAGGGCACGAGCAAGGAAGTCACGGTCCCGGTCACGATCACGCACCTGCCGGGCAAACTCGGCGCGCGTCTCCACCAACCTGATCTGAAGGGTGACCTGCTCGTCCTGCGCGCCCAGTTCTCGATCAGTCGCGCCGACTTCGGCATCCAAGCCGGCCAGTACACCGACAGCGTGTCCGACGACATCCAGCTCACGCTCTCGCTCGCCGGCGCTTCGGCGCAGTGAGTTCGCGCGCCGTGCGCGCCGCGCTGTAGGGGATACCTGAAGCCACTTGGCGATATTCCAAGGGCGCCGCCTGCCGGGCGGCGCCCGCGCTTCAAGGCAATCGTCTCGAGGCGAGGCGCGCCCTCACGTGGCCTTGGGCGCGAGGGTGCGCTGCTGAAGCATCGTGCCGAGCAGGCCCTCGACGAGTCCGCCGGCCGCGCCGGCGCCGTTTACGGCCACATCGGGCACGATGCGCACGCCGCGTTCGCCGATGCTCTGCACGACCTGCATCAACGTGTAGGGTTGTGGACCGAGCGCCTCCACGCCGGCGCGGTAGGCCTCGGCCTTCGCCGTGCCGGTGGCGCGGATGGCGTCGGCCTCGCCGAGGGCGCGCAGGCGGGTCGCCTCCGCTTCGCCGCCGGCGGATCGCACGGTGGCGTTGGCCTTGAGTTCGGCGATGCGCACGCCCTGTTCGGAGCCCACGAGTTCGCGTTGGATGTCGGCCTGCGCGGTCTCGCGCACGAGTTGCTGGCGCTGCCGTTGCGCGGCCTCCTGCATCTCGTAGGTCTTCTTCTCCTCTTCGGCGATTTTGCGGTCGGTCTGCGTCTTCATCAGCTCGGCGGGCGCGGAGATGTCGCCGATCAACGTGTCGATCGCCTGCACATCGTAGGCGCCGATGGCGGCGCGGATGTGTTGGGCCGCCTCGACTTGGCGCGTGCTGCGCGCCGAGAGGAAATCGAGCACGGTGTAATTCTGCGCCGAGTTGCGGAAATAGTTTCCGACGATCGGCTGCAGGGCGTGGTCGACGAGGTTCTGCATCGAGCCGACGCGCGAGATGACCTTCGGAGCGTCGAGCGCGCCTACGTGGATGATCTGCGCGACATCGAGGTTGAACGAGAAGCCGTCGCGCGAGCGGACGGTGATCGAGCTGAGCTTCGCGTCGTAGTTGTGCGCCTCCGTGCGCGCGGCCCAGTTGAGGACGATGTTGGTCGTGGGCACGAGCTCGACGCGCATGACACGGGTGTTGATCGGGTGTTTGCCCGGATAGAGCGGGGAGACCCACACGCCCTTGTGGCCGACATCGACGAGGTCGCCGTGCTTGAAGTCGGCGCCGCTCACATCGCGGTGCTCGCGGCCGACAAACGAAATGACGACGCCCACCGAACCGATGGGGATGTTGAGCATCGGCACCTGCTCGACGTGCGCGAACCACGGGTTGAGGTTCCACGAGCCGGAGAGTAACACCTGCTCCTGGAGACCGCGCCGGCCGCCACCGTCGATAAATGCCTGGCCGTGCTGGAAGTTGTCGTGCCCGTCGATGAACGGACCCGCGATCTCACCGCTCTCGATCGGCGTGCCGTCGAGCGTGGTGACGATACCGACCTGGTCGGGCCGCACCTCGTGGACGCGCAGGTCGGGCGCGTCCATGCCGTGCTCGCGGGCGTTGGCGGCGGTGATGACGGTGAACAACGCGGTGTTGATCCGATAGGCGCCGGCGGTGAGGAAGCCGAGCTGGCGGCCCTTTTCGCCGCCACCGCGGAGAAACCGGCGTGCGTCCTGGAAATTGTCGCACTCCACGACGCGCCCGAGGATGCGGCCCGGGGGAATCGGCGCGCCCGCTGCTGCGACGACGAGCGCGATCTCGCCTGGCGCCACGACCACGACCGGGATGCGTGCGACTTCGAACTGCCAGAACCAGAACCCGAAATGCAGACCCGGCGGCAACGTATCGGCCTGGTAGCCCGCTTCGCCGTCGAGCGCCACGAGCTGCCCGGCCGGCAGCGAAGTGCGGGCGAACTTCTTGATCACCACGCCCACGCGATTCTCGCGGATCACCACGAGACCCAACAACGGCGCCGCGGCCAGCAAGGCGAACGCGGCTGCGGCGCCGGTTTCGAGCGGTGTCGCACCCACAAAAGGGGTGCCGAGCACGAACACCGCACCGAAGGCGAACGCGATCCAGCGCGCAGCCGCGCGCTGCTGCTTCATCGCAAAACCGATAGAAACGAGCCCGAGCCCGACGACTGCGAAACGCAGCGCGAGCCAGGCGACCAGACCCAAGTGGGCCATCACCGTCGAGGTCATGGAGAGGTCCTCCGCAGATGTGGCCTCGGCGAGCGCTCGGGTTTTCCCGGTCGTCCTCCGAAGCGGTTGAACTTGGGGAGACCTTGAGGCCGCCACCTGGCGGCTCCAGCGGATCACCCTTCCAATTTGCCGACGAGGTTAGCTGACGGGCTGGGCCTTGGAAGTGGCCCCGGAACCGGTCGCCCGGCTCCGTGCGCCCCGTCTCCGGTCTTGAGGCCGGAGAAGTTGGGTCCCCCGTGTCGTCACCCAGGAAGGGGCGCCGACTTAGGCTGCGAACGCCGGCGACAATGCGTGCCCAGCATCTGGGCACAAGCTTTCTTCGGCCGTGCCGCCGCCGGCGCGCTGGGGCGCAGGCATTTGCGCATTTGGAATGGCGGCCGTCGCGTCGCCCCGCATCGTCGCCGCGTGCAAACCGCCTCCGGAAAGGCCGCCGCCACCGCGCATCCACCGCGTACCTCGCTGCTGGAGCTTTTCGCGGTGGCGCTGCGGCTCGGGCTCACGTCGTTTGGCGGACCGATCGCGCATCTCGGCTATTTCCGGCGCGAGTACGTGGAGCGCCGCCGCTGGCTCGACGAGGCCGGTTTCGCCGATCTCGTGGCGCTCTGCCAGTTCCTCCCCGGCCCCGCGAGCAGCCAGTTCGGCTTCGCCCTCGGCTACCAGCGTGGCGGCCTCGCCGGTGCGCTCGCGGCATGGATCGGGTTCACGTTGCCCTCGGCCGTGCTGATGCTGTCCTTTGCGGCGGGCTTCGGCGCGAACGCCGAGCTGGGAAACGCCGGTTGGTTGCACGGCCTGAAGGTCGCCGCCGTGGCCGTGGTCGCGCAGGCGGTGTGGCAGATGGCGCGCTCTCTCTGCCCGGACTGGCCGCGCGCGTTGCTGGCCGTCGGGGCCGCGGCGGCGCTGCTGTTGTTTTCTGCCGCGTGGGTGCAGATCGCGGTGATCGTGGCTGG
>DATGXA010000297.1:0-4533 GCA_035299125.1 Opitutaceae bacterium | reverse complement strand
GGTGAGCGCCCAGCTGAAGCGCCCGCCGGCCGCGGCGCGCCACGCCTCGATGCCGAGTCGCGCGAGTTCGCCGAACAACTCCTCGGGCGCGCCCACGCGCACCGTGCCGAATTCCGTGCCGAAGGTTCTCATGCTCAGAACAGCAGCGCTTCCCCGAGCGCGATCTCCGGCGCGGCGAGTTTCACCGGCGCGCAATGCAGCTCGCGGCCGTGGCCAAAGTCCGCGTCGAAACCGGCCGCGGCCATCCGGAAATCCGCCCGCCATTTGAAATACCGGCCGTTGCGATACTGGAACTCGAGCGCGATCACCTCGGGGCCGCCGGCCTCGAGCCGCTCCTGCACCGCGCCGGTCGTGGCCGCCGCGCCGCAGCGCACGAGCGCGTCGCGCGCCCAGGCAAGCAACGCCCGCGCTTCGTGGCGCACCCCGGGCGTGGCGCGCACAAGCACCCGCTCGAGCCCCTCGGCCAAGCGGGCGGGCTCGATGCCGGCGAGATGCTGGCCGAGCAGTTGGCGCACGTGCAGCAAGCGCGTGGCGGCGAGGTCGCGCACCGTCTCCGGCCGCGGCCAAGGAAACGTGAGCGCCTCCTCGGGCACGAGGGCGCTGTCGAAGACAAATCGCCGCGCGGTGCGGAGCAGATACTGGTAGTCGGCGATTTTGCGGCAGGCCGAGAAATGGTGCGCCCAGTAGTAGACCGGCAGATCCGGCTCGAGCAACGTCGACACGCGATCGGAGACAAACGCCCGCGTTTCCTGCGGGTACGCGAGGATCAGTGCCTCGGTGCAGCTCATCTCGCGGCGCGAGCTGCCGACGAAGCACTGCGAATAGAGCTTCGCCTGCATCGGCGCTTCGGGCGCCGTCTCGGCGAGCGGCACGAGCGCGATCACGCGGCACGGGTGGTCCTGCGCGAAACGCAGCGCGAGGCCGAACTGCGCCACCGCCTCGTCGGGCGTGGTCGGCAAGCCGAAGTGGATGACGAGGTTGAGCTGCGAGGCGCGAAACTCCGAGGGCGCGCCCTGTCCCGCGGGCACATCGCTCTCCCAGATCTGCTCGAGCGCGCGGCGCATGTCGGCCACCGGCACCTCGATGCCGGGCAAAGCGGCGAAGACGGCATTCGCGAGCGCAGCCGGTGCCGGACTGGAGGCGCCGGCGCTCACGGTTTCCTCCACTCGTGACCGCTTCCGGCGAGCAACGCGTCCGCGCTCGCCGGCCCCCAGGAACCGGCTACGTAGCTGTCCATGCCCTCGCGCCCGGCGGCGGCCCAGGACTCGAGCAACGGCGTGTAGAGGCGCCAGGAGGCCTCGGCCTCGTCGCCGCGGATGAAGAGCGTGCCGTCGCCGATCATCGCATCGAGCACGAGCCGCTCGTAGGCTTCGGGGGTGTTGGAGCCGAAGGTCGTGTGGTACGCGTAGCGCATCTTCACCGGCTGGATGCGGGTCTCGAGACCGGGCACCTTGCCGTTGAGCAGCACCGTCATGCCCTCGTCGGGCTGGATCTGGAACGCGAGCGTGTTGTGCGCCACGGCGTAGTGGTCGCTGCCGGCGAAAAGCGCGCCCGGCGGACGCCGGAAATGCAGCGCGATCTCGGTCACGCGGCGGGCCATGCGTTTGCCCGAGCGCAGGTAGAACGGCACGCCCGCCCAGCGCCAGCTGTCGATGAACAACCGCACGCCGGCGTACGTCTCCGTCGCCGATTCCGGCCGGATCCCGTGCTCCTCGAGGTAGCCGGGCACCTTCTGCCCGCCGGCGAGTCCGGCGGCGTACTGCGCACGCGCGGCATCGCCGTCGCGGCCGAGCCGCAGCGGCCGGATCGCCTTCAGCACCTTCACCTTCTCGTCGCGCACGGCCTCGGCATCGAGCGACACCGGCGGCTCCATCGCGGTGAGCGCGAGCAGCTGCATGGTGTGGTTCTGGATCATGTCGCGCAGCGCGCCGCTCTGTTCGTAGTAACCGCCGCGCGTGCCGACACCGACCTCCTCCGCCACCGTGATCTGCACGCAATCAACGTAGTTGCGGTTCCACAGCGGCTCGAAGATCGCGTTGGCGAACCGCTGCACGAGCAGGTCCTGCACGGTCTCCTTGCCGAGGTAGTGGTCGATGCGGAAGACCTGGTGCTCCTCGAGCACGCCGGCGATCGTGCGGTTCAGCTCCCGCGCGGTCGCGAGGTCGCGGCCGAAGGGCTTCTCGATGACGACCTTCGTCGCGAGCGCCGTGCCCACACCGCGCGCGGCGAGCCCGCTCGCGCCGAGGTTTTCCAGGATCGGGCGGAAGACCGTCGGCGGCGTCGACACGTAGAACAGCACCTGCAACGCCCGCCCCGCGCCGCGCTCAAGCGCCTCGATCGCCTCACGCAGCCGCACAAACGCCGCCGGCTCGTCGTAGCCGCCCGCGAGGAAACGCGTGCGGCTGGCGATGCGCTCCCAGATCTCCGGCGCGGGCGAGCGGCGCGAGAATTCGCGCACGGCCTCCGCCGCGGTGCGGCGAAACTCGTCGTCGGGCAACGGCGAGCGACCGAAGCCGATCAGGTGAAATTCGGCCGGCAGGAGATTGTCGGCGGCGAGGTTGTAGAGGGCGGGCAGGAGCTTGCGAGCGGTGAGATCGCCCGAGGCGCCGAAGATGACGAGCACCGTCGGCGGCGCGCCGCGGTGCTTGCTCAAGCCCTGGAGAAACGGATGACGTTCCGGAGTGTTCATACGCGGCGGGTAGGCCGACGGGAGGCCGAAGGTTGTCGGAAGCCCGATTCCCGCAACTTCCAAGTGGCACGCAGCGCGGCTGGTGCGGCCACGCGCCAGCGGGAAATCCCCGCATCGCGGTCGCAGAGGCCGCCCGTGGGAATTTCCGCTGAGCGGGCAAAATCGAGGCTTGGCGAGGGCGGACCGCCGACTTTGCTTGGCGGCTTATTCAGACCGTTCGCCCCCATTCGTGCGGTCACCCCAAATCCGAAGAGCCCGCCCAACCATGGACAAAGTCGCCCTGTTGAACGCCATCGTCGCCGCATTGGCCGCCGAGTTTGCGATGCAGAACGAAGCCGCCGAGGACGCACACAAGGAGGCGACAAACGACGAGAGCAGGGCCGAAGACCGGTACGATATGCGCGGGCAACTCGCCGCCTACCTCGCCGCCGGACAGGCGAAACTCGCCGACGAGGTCGCCACCGCGATCAACGCTTTCCGCAACCTCACCGTGCGCGCGTTCTCACCGGACGAACCGGCGGCGGTCGGAGCCGTCGTTCGGCTGGAGGCGCGCGGCGCGCAGAGCGTCTATTTCCTCGGGCCCGCCCACGGTGGACTCGAAGTACAGGTCAACGGCGACGAGATCATGGTCGTCACGCCCTCCTCGCCGCTCGGCCGCTCACTCATGGGCCGCAAGACCGGCGAACGCGTCGCGCTCCCGCAGGGCGCGCGCACCGTCGAGCACACGATCACCGCCGTGCAATAAGGCGGACGGCGGGCGGACGTAACGCGAGAGCCGCCCGCCAAATCTTCCCGCGCGTGAGTCCGCCGACGAAACTGGCGGCACCTCGGATTTCCGGCTCTCGTCGCTCGACGCTCGTCCCCCGTCCGCCGTATCCCGGCTCCGTCCTCGCTCAGCGTTTGTCGAATTCCAGCCCGCGCTGACCGGCGAGCGCGCGCGCCAGCTGCAGGCGGTGGATCTTGGCGTTGTGCCGCACGTCGACCGGGAAGCGGTCGACGAAATAGAAGATGCGCACGAGCGCCGTGTGCGGAAACGCCTCGCCGAGCGCCCGCAGCTCGCGCCCCAGCGCGCGTTTCGCGTGGTCGCCCCGCGGACGCCGCTCCGGCCAGCACTCGACCGCAAGCGCGGCGACCTGCTTTCCGCGCGGACCGAAACCGATCAACGCCGTGCGCCGCACGAGCGGATGGACGTTGAAGATCGGCTCCACGCAATCCGGGTAGAGCGCGCCATGCGGCGTCTCCACGCGCTCCGCGATCCGGCCGCAGAACCAGAGCCGCCCCTCCGCGTCGAGGTAGCCCGCGTCGCCCATCCGATGCCACACCGCTGCGCCGGCCGGCGCGGATTGCGGGATGTGGAATGCGGATTGCGGAGTGGTCGGTACCGCGTTTTCCGGGGCGGCGAAACCGCTCTCGTAGATCTTCGCGCGCGCCGTCGGCTCCGGCAGGAGATCGTAGGCCTTCGTCACCACAGGTCCGCGCACGATGATCTCGCCGATCTCGCCGCGCGGCAGCTCGCGCACCTCCGCGAGCGTGGCGATCGGCCCGTCGACGAGCGCGATCACGCGCGCCGTCATCTCGCCGACGGTGCGCCCCACGCACGTGCCGCGTCCGCGCAACGTTTCCGCCGCGGCGCCGGCAAGCACCTGAGGCGCCGCCCGCGAAAGTGGTGCTTCCGCGCAAGCTCCGCCTTCCGGCCTTTCGCCTCTCGCCTCTCGCCTCTCCCCAGCGGCCACCGCCACCTCTGCCGGGCCAATGATTTCCTCGGCCGACACGCTGCTCACCGGCAACGCCTCAGTCGCGCCGTAGGGCGAATGCAGCTGCGCACCGGGAAACACCTGGCGCAT
>DATGXA010000296.1:0-2070 GCA_035299125.1 Opitutaceae bacterium | reverse complement strand
CCATGGCTCGCGTAGCTTCGCGACACGTTCGGGCAAATACTCCGTCAACGCCCGGCTCGGCCCGAGGAAATACGGCACCACCACCAGTTCCCGCGCGCCCGCTTCCGCGCAGCGGCGCACCCACGGCGACAACGTCTCCGCCGGCACGCCACCGAGCTCCGCCGCCGGAATTTTCCCCGAGTGCAGCAGCGACACCGGCGCGATCGCGCGACCGGTCCGCTCCGCGAGCGCCGCCGCGACCGCGCGCAACGCAAGCGACGCCGCGGGGCGCAACGAGCCGTTGTCGAGCAGGGCGATCGCGGGCGCTTCCATGCGCGCACATCGGATGCAGTCGCCGCGCCGGCGCAACGCGTTTGTGGCCGCACCGGAGTTGCGACGTCGCTGCGCCGGCGCATGCTGCCCCGTTCACCATCGCGCGCACCACCGTTTCAGCCCATGTCCGACACGCCCCGCAAGCTCCGCGTCATCGACTCGCCCGACCCGGAACGGCCTCCGACAGCGCCCGAGGAGCCGCGGCCGAAGCTTCGCCTGGGCAGCAAGGAGTTCACCGAGGTGAATCGCCCGCAGGAAGCGATCACGCGGCCGATCACCGTGCACGGGATTCTGGCGGAAAACCTCCGGCACACCGTCCCGAGCGAGAAACCGATGGACCTGCGTCGGCGGCTCTCACGCCGCGCCCGCGATTACTGGCTGTGTCTCCTGCTCGGCAACGCGCTCTTTCTCACGCCTCTCCTGCTGCTGCCGCGCAATCCGGTGGTCATCCTGTTCGCCGCCAGCGGCGCCGTCGTTTTCACCGCTGCGCTCACGTGGATCATGTGGCAGCTGATGAGCGATTACTGAGCGGCGAACAACGCCGGCGCGCCCTCCCCGCGCTTGCCCCGCACCGCCGCCGCCGCACGCTCGCGCGATGCTCCGCCGCCTCGACCAGATCCTCGCCTCGCTCGGCTACGGCTCGCGCCGCGAAGTGCGCGACTTGATCGACGCCGGCCGCGTGACCGTCGACGGCAAGCTCGCCGATGATCCCGGCGCGAAGGCCCGCCCCGCCGCCGTGCGCCTCGACGGCGAACCGCTCGAGTTCCCCGACGGTCTCTTTGTGCTCTTCCACAAACCCGCGGATTGCGTCTGTTCGCACGACACCCGCGAAGGCCGGCGCATCTACGATCTGCTTCCGCCGCGCTGGCTCGCGCGCAACCCCGCCGTGACGTCCGTCGGCCGGCTCGATCGCGACACCACCGGCCTCCTCCTGCTCACCGACGACACGGCGCTGGTTCACCGCCTCACCTCGCCCAAGCACCATGTCGACAAGGTCTACGAGGCCACTCTCGACCGCGCGCCCGATTCGGCGCTGATCGAGACGTTCGCCGCCGGCACGCTCCTGCTCGCCGAGGAGGAGAAACCCTGCGCGCCCGCCCGGCTCGTGCTGCGCGGCGGCACCGAAGTCGAGCTCACGCTCACCGAGGGTCGTTTCCATCAGGTGAAACGCATGTTCGCGCATTTCGGCTACGAAGTGCGCCGGCTGCATCGCAGCCGCTTCGGCGAATTCTCACTCGGCGAGCTCGCCCCCGGCGAGTGGCGCGCGGTACCAGCGCCGCGGTGACACGGTCCGGGCTTGTCGCGCCGGCGCGGGCGGACAGCGTCGGCTCCATGTTCCGCCACGCCTTCCTCGCAGCCGTCTCGCTCTCCGCGCTCGTCGCCTCCCACGCCGAGCTTACGTTGCAGCCGCCCACGGCGCCGATCGCGGCCGGTGCGGAGTTCGAACTCGTCGTGCTCGTCACCAACCCCGGCGAGACGCCCCTCGCTACACCGGCGCCGAACCAGCTCCCGCTGGTGATCCGCGCCGGCCGGCGCGCGGCCTCGGTCGTGTTTCTTTCGGCGGCGACCGTACCGGCCGCGGAGCCGCTCGGCCCGGGCGAGTTTCGCCGGCTGGTGTTTCGCGGGCAGTTGCCCGAGGATTTCGCCGGCCTCGTCCTGCTCGACGCCACGGCGGCCGGCGCGGATCGCGCCGCGATCGAGGTGACGCCCCGCGAACCGGCGACGACCATCGCGTCCTCGCCGCAGCCCGAGAGCACC
>DATGXA010000295.1:0-15293 GCA_035299125.1 Opitutaceae bacterium | reverse complement strand
ATATATCAGGGAACCTTGCCTGGTTAAGTACCTCTTATTTGTCTGGTGCTGCAAATCCAATTTCGGATCGAGCGAACCTGTCGCACCGCCATCGAGCGCCGTTATCGGTTGATGCCCTACCTCTACACGCTGTTCCGCGAGGCGTCGGTGAACGGGATGCCCGTGGTGCGGCCGGTGTTCTTCGCCGATCTGCGGGACTTGAAGCTGCGGGCCGAGGACCGGGCGTTCCTGCTTGGCGGCGATCTCCTGGTCTCCTGCCGACTGACGCCGAACCGCGACGAAGCGGCGACGATTCCGGCCGGCTGGGAGCGGGTGCGGCTGCCCGGCGAGGCGGACGATCCCGATCTGCCCGAGCTCTACCTGCGGCCCGGCGCGGCGGTGCCGACCGGCCCGGTGATGCAGCATGTGGACGAGCGGCCGTTGGACCGGCTCACGCTGCTCGTCTGCTTCGACTCCGCGGGCGAGGCCGCGGGCACGTTGTACGAAGATGACGGCGACGGTTACGGCTTTCAGCGCGGCGAGTACCGCCTGACGACCTTCCGAGTTGCCCGGCGCGAGGGCCGCGTGTCGGTGTCCACCAGCCACACAGGCGACTGGCCGGAGCCGCCGGGGCGCACGGTCGAGATAGTCGTGGTTTCTGCGGCGGCGGGCTCGTGAGGCGGTTGCACGAAAAAGGCGCCGGGGTGAGCGGCGCCTGAGGCGAAAAGCGGAGGAGCGCGCCGGCCTACTTCGCCACGAGTTCGTAGTGGAGCGTGTTGTCCTTCGGCGCGACGGTGAAGGTGAGGAGGCCGTCCTTGTACGTGGTCTTCACCTTGCGCGCGCGGGTGCCGTCGGGCTTCAGCGTGTAGACGGTGCGCGGGCCGCCGGTGGCGAGGCTGATCGTGGCGGGCACGCGCTCGGCGATCGTCGGGCCGCGGCCCCAATCGGTGCCGACGGAGTTGTGGGCGGCATTCCACTTCATGCCGGTGTTTTCGGCGCGGGCGACGATCGTCACGAGGACGCGCGCGGAGGCGGCCAGCGGGTTCTCGTCGAGCGAGACGGCGGCCGCGGTGGCGAAGTCGCGGCCGAAGCGCGGGCAGGTGACGCGCATCGGGCCTGCGACCACTGTTGCGCCGCCGAGGAAACCGGTGGCGACGGCGGCGCGGTCGGCCGCGGCCACGAGGACCTGGCCCTGCGGAGCTTTGATCACGAGCGCTGGCTGAAGTGAATCATTTCCCTCTCGGGAGTAGACCAGCGTCGTGGCGCCGGCTGTCGGCCGGTCGTTCACCTGCAGGCGGCAATCGAGGAAGTCGAACGGCTGGTCGGGATTGAGCTTCGCCCAGAGCATGTCGAAGTGCATCGCCTCGGCCCAGACGGGGTTGCCGGGGCGCAGCTCGGCGACGGCGGTGGCGGGGGCGATCAGGCCGGAGCGGAAGACGCGGGTGGCAAAGGGTGCGAGCGACCATTTCGCGGGATGGTTGATCTGGTCGAAATAGCCGGTGATCCGGCCGTCGGGGTTGCGCGAACCATAGCTGCCGAGGTCGAAGGCGTAGAGCGCGTCCCAGTTCTGCCGGCACGCGAGCACGGCGAACTCGGGGTACATCTCGCAGACGTACTCGCTCGGCGCGGCGTGGTCGTACTCGCTTACGGCGAAGGGCTTTCCGGCGACGCGGAAGTAGGCGAGCATGCCGAGCTCGCCGAAATAGCGCGGGCCGAACGTCGCGAGCTGCGGAGAGTTGGCGATGGTCCAATTGGCACGGTCCCAGCCGGTCCCGGGGAAGATCGGGTGCTCCCAGTACATGTGGGTGTCGGCGAACTCCATGGATTGCTCGCGGTCGAGCGCGGGCAGACCGGTGAAGTTGATCTGCGAGCCCACGAGCGGCGCGATCGCGTAGAGATCGTTGCGGATGAACTGTCGCATCTCCTCGGCGAACGCGCGATCGATCGAGGCGAGGAACGCGATCCAGTCGGCCCATTGGCGCGTGGTCGGTTCGCCAGGAAGCGGGACGCTACGCGCCTCGATCGACTGGCCGGGGCGCAGGCCGCCCTCGGCGGCGCCGGTGACGAGGCGGATGTGGCGGAACTCGAAACGGCCGGTCTGCGCGGCGACGTTGAAGCTGAGCATCGCCGGATTGCCTGCGACCGAATGCGCGGGGAATGCGAGGCGGACCGGTGTCCAATCTGTACCGACGTCGACGCTGCGCAGCAGGCCGAGGCTACGCCAGGGCTCGCCAGGGCGTGCGTGGTCGTCGTTGGAGAGACCGACGCCGAGCTTGGCCGGGGCGGCGGCGCGGACTTCGCACGCGACGGTGTAGACGGTGTTGTCCTCGACGCGCAGGCCGTAGGTCGAGACCTGTACGTGCCAGTCGGCGCCGCCGGTCTTGGCGACGGCAACGGCGAAGCTGGTGCCGTCGGTGCCCGGCTCGACGGTGGCGGCGCTGCCCGCCTGGATCTTCGGCAGCCACTTCGCGGTCGCGGGATCGAGCACGTTGGCGGAGGCGCTCGTCGCCTCGCTGTTCCACGCGGCGGTGAGAGTAGCGGTGTCCGCGTAGCGCTGCGCGAGCCATTCGTTCCAGCGGGCGACGAGGGTGCTGCGGAACGGCTCCGGAAGGCGGTCGAGGCCTTGGCCGATGTCGCGCGTGAAATAGCCGAGCACCGAGTTCTCGTTGTTGATCTCGATGATCGCGACGGCTGGATCGTCGACGGGGGCGAAGCCGGTGTACGGATTCTTCGTGGTGAGGACGCGGCGCGCGTAGTCCTTCTGCAGCTCGATCATGCGGCGATCGAAGAAGTCGACGCGCTTGTTGAAATCCGGGAGCTGTGCGACCGATTCCGGGAAGCCGTCGGCTGCGGCGAGCGTCTTCGAGACCTTGAGGTTGAGGTTCGAATAGATGCCGTGCTTCGCGAGGATCGCGATCAGGCGGTGGAGCCGGTCGAGTTGCGCGGCGTCGAGCTCGCGGTGGCGGCCGTTGTTCGGCCATATGCTGCCGCCGGTGCCGACACCCCACGGGTTATCGAGATGGTGGAGGCGGGCGATGTTGACGCCGGCCTTGGCAAGGCGGCGAGCCAGCAACTCGGCATCGGCTTCCGTCGGGAACGCGTCATCGGAGCTGATGTTCACGCCGAAAAAACGGATCGGCCGGCCGTCGGCGGTGACGTAGGCGCCGTCCTTCACCGTGATGCGGCTGGTGGCGCCGATGGGCGTGGAGTTGAGCGCGGAGGTGTCGAGCGCGGAGCCGGCGGCAGGTTCGACGACCGGCCAGACGAACCAGCCGCCGGGCGTGGCGGCGGAGGCTTGGAGCACCGGCAAGACCAGCGCTGCCGCGGCGGCGAGCGTCAGACGGGAGAAAGCAGAGGAAGGCATGGGGGAATGGATGGAGGTTCAGCAAGGAATGTGACGCGCGCGCCGTGGCGATGGCGAAAAGTGACGACAAGGAGCGGGCGGGTTTTCCGGAACTTCTCGGGCGGACAATGCGTTGCAACCGGGCGCATCGTTGCTGGTTGTCGCGACTACTCGATCACGACGTCGCCGATGAATGCCCAGTCGAAGGAGAGGTTGTCGTGTGCCCCCGGAAGCGTTTCCAGCACGAGGTCGCCGGCGGCCCCTGGGAGGAGCGCGATGTCGGCGTGGATTTCGCCGCGGTCGGCGGCATTGTCGCGCGGGTTCAGGATGCGGGAGTAGAGCGGGCGGAGGCTGCCATCGGGCTGGATGCGGGAGACGCGGAGCTCGATGCCATCGGTCGCCTTGGTGGGATCGGAGTATGCGCCCTCCGACAAACCGAAATCGACGGTGATGTGCGTGGCCTCAGGCGGGACATGGAACCAAAGGCGTGTCACAGGGTGCGCCGTCAGGATATGATTGTCGCCGCGAGGAAACCGGCCGGGTTCGAACTGCGCGTAGAAACGATAGGGTCGCGGATGCATGCGCGCGAAGAGAAGCCGGTCTCGCCCGGTGAGCGCGGTGACGGGGCGATCGGTTCCCGCCAAAGGTTGGCGGGCGGCTCGCGGCTCCCGTGGTTCGTGCCAGAGCAAATCGGCGTAGCCGGCGCTGCGCAACGTGTCGGCCGTGCGAGCGGCGACGACGTCGCGGTGGAGGTAGACCGCGGTGTCGCCGTATTCGAGCACCGGGCGCGGGTCGATGCCGAGAATGCGTTCGGCGGTGGCAAGCAGGAGGTCGTTTGCGCGTTCCGCGCCGGTGAGCAGAAGGGCGCCGACCTGTTCGTCGCACAGGTCCGTGAAGGCGCGCTCGAGGTAGGCGGCATCCCGCTCCAGCCCGTGGCGGATCATGAGCGCGCGCCGCTGGGAAAAATAGGGAACGATGGGGGCCCAGTCCTGGCCGGAAACGACGATCACTTCCTCCGGATAGAGCAGATGGCGGAGCGCTTGGGTGAGCGGCGAGCCGCCGTCGCTCACCACGGACTGCAGACGGGAATAGCCCGCGTGATAGTTGCCAAACAGTGCGCCGAGCGGCGCAAGCAGCAGCAACGCGGCGAGCCAGTGCGGGAGTTTCGTTTCAAGCAGCCCGAGGAAGACGAACGCCACCGCTGCCGCGGCGAATGCGTTGGCGGCGTAGAAATAATAGTCCTGATACGCATAGGCCAAGGGGATCAGCAGCTGGGCGACGAGAAACAGCGCGCCGGCGCCCGCGATGCGCGCGCGCCAACGCGGCAGGAAGACCGCGCCGGGCACGACGATCAACGCCAGCGCCCACGGTGGAAGCAGCGACTGTTGCCAGCAGGTGAGGAGGTTTCGCCAAGTCTCGGCGGCGAAACGCGAGCCGAGGCTGAACGTGCCGTAATTGTCGCGGGCGAGATTGGCCGAAGTGAAGATGTACGCGGACGGGTGCACGGCCTTGATCGCATCGGTGTAGTGTGCCCACCACATGGCGATGCCGAAGGGTGCCGCGACCGTGCCGAGCCCCCAGCCGACGGTGCGCAGGGCGGAGCGGAGTCCGCCGCTGCGCCAGTCCTCCCGGAGCCGCCAGACGGCGTAGAGCGCGGCCGGCACGACCCAGACGAACCATACCAGACTTTTCACGAGCCCGGCAGCGGTGCCGCAGAGTGCGCACGGGAGCGCCCAGCGCCAGGTGCCCTCGCGCAAGGCGCGAGTGAAAGTCGCGAGAAACCAGACGGAAAACAGCAACGCCATCGGGTCGATGAGCACGGCGCGCGCGTAGAAGATGTAGACGGGGCAGGCCAGCGTGCAGGCGAGCGCGAAGAGGCGTTGCGCGCGGGAGAGACCGAGCTGCCCGAACACGAGGTAGAGCGCCGGCAGCGTCAGGTAGAAGCTCGTGAGCGAGATCGCGCGCGCCGCTTCGAACTGCGGCCAACCCGTCGATCGGCTCAGGGCGACGACACCCCACTCGTAGAGCGGAAACTCGAGTGGCAGGACCCACGGTTTGCCGAGCAGCGGCACGGAGTAGTCGATCGAGAAGTTGTCCTCCTGGTCGATGTAGTGGGCGATGAGCGCCGTCTGGGTCTGGCGGAATTCGTGGCCCGCCATGAACCGACTGTGCCAGTTGGTGGTGGCGAAATGGAGGTGCAGCGCGAGCGCCGCGCAGAACAGCACCAGGAGCCAGAGATTCAGCCGACGTTCGGAGGTCGAGGAGGTCATGCTCGGGCCGAAGGATGGGGCGTGGTGCGCCGGGGCTCAGCGAATCTCGACGTCGCCGAGGAAGGCCCAGTCGTACGAGAAATTGTTGCCCGGACCGGGGCCAGTTTCGAGCAGGAGGTCGCTGGTGGCACCCGGTTCGAGCGGGATGGTGGCGCGGATCTCCCCGCGGTCGGCGGGAGCGTCCGCGGGTTCGAGTGTGCGCGTATAGAGCTGGCGCAGCGTGCCGTCGGTCCCGATTTCGGATACGCGGAACTCGACTCCGTCGGTGCCTTCCGCCGGATTGGCATAGGCGCCCTCGGCGAGGCCGAAGCTGAATGTGAAGCGTGTCGCTCCGGCGGGCTTGTGGAACCAGAGGCGGGTGAGCGGGTGCGCGGTGACGACGCGTTTTCCTCCCATCGGCACGCGGCCGGAGCCGAACTGGGAGAAGAACTTGAACGGCTGGGGCGTCATGCCTCGGAAGAGCAGGCGGTTGCGCCCCGTGAGCTTGGCGGTGTCGATCTCGCGGTCGGCGAGCGAGGCGGGCGGCTGGGCGGGCTCGAGCCGTTCGTGCCACGTGACACCGCTGAACGGCGCCTGCCGGAAGGGATCGGTGGCATGCTCGGCGATGAGATCGCGATGGAGATAGACAGCGGTGCCGCCGTGCTCCAACGCCGGGCGGGGATCGATCCCGAGCTGGCCGGCGGCCATCTGCAGGAGCTTCGCGTTCCGCCGTTGTTCGCCGGTCAGGAGCAACGCGCCGATCTGCTCGCCCTGCAGGCCGCGGAAAGCGCGGTCGAGATAGTCCCAGTCGCTCTCGAGATTGCGGCGGATCATCAGCGCGCGACGGCGCGCGAAGAACGGGGTCGATGAATCCCAGTCCTCGCCGGCGATCACGAGTACCTCCTCGGGATCGACCATCTGGCGCAGCAGTTCCGTGAGGCCGGTGCCACCGTAGCTCAGATACGAAAGGTGCGGGCGGAGGTAGCTCGTGACGAAGAGCTGGCCTTGTGCGAGGAGCAGCGCGCCGGCGAGCCCCCAGCCGACCACACGCGCGCGCGGTGCCTCGAGCAGCCCACAGAGCGCGAAGCCGGCGCCGAGGACGAGCAGGGCGGCGTTCGCCACGAAGTAATACTCGTGCCAGGCGTAGAGCAGCGGGAAGATGAACTGCGCGAGGAAGAACAGCGCGATGCTGCCGAGCGCGGGCCAGCGCCAGCGCCCGCCGAAGAGCGCCGCCACGGCCGCCGCGGCGAGCGCCACGGGAGCGGCGAGGATGCCCCGGTTCCAGTAGTGGAACATCTGTTGCCATGCTTCGCTGGAGAAACGCAGGCCGAAGATTTCGCCCAGGCCGAAGTTGAAGCCGGTCATGTTCGCCGAGCCGAGGAAGGCGCCGCCGAGGCTGTGAGCCTTCACCTCGTCGGCAAAATCCGTCCACGCGAAGGTGGCGACGAACGGCAGCGCGACGCACCCCAGCCCCCACGCGAGTGTGGAGCGGACCGGTTGCCACGAGCCGGCGCGCTCGCGCCACGCCCGCAGCAGCAACCACGCGCCCCAGATCGCCGCGGGCACGAGATAGAGGATGAACGTGGTGACCTTCACCGGGCCGGCGATTGCGCCGGCGAGGTTGGCGACGCACAACCAGCGGAATCGGCGCGTGTGCATCGTTTCGCCGAAGGCGGCGACAAACCACAGGGCGGCCATCAGCGCCATCGTCTCGATGAGAAAAGCGCGCGCGTAGAAGAGCAGCAGCGGACAGGTGAGAACGAGCGCCACCAGCAGCGCGCGGCGGGCGGGTGGCAGGCCGAAGCGCCGCAGCAGGATCCACGCGGCCGGCAGCGTGAACACCAGGCAGGCGAGCGAGACGGCGCGCGCGGACTGCACGAGCGGCGCGCCGGTCAGGTCGCTCACCGCGACCACCGTCCACTGATAGAGGGGGAACTCCATCGGGATCGACCACGGCTTGCCGAGTACCGGCGTGGGATAGGCGAGGGAGAAGTCGCGGTCGTGCTGGATCCAATAGGCGGACACGGCGGTCTGCGCCTGGCGGAATTCGCAGCCGGGGAGGTTGCCGTTGTGCCACGCGCGGGTGACGGCCCAGCCGGACCAGACCGCGGCGGCGAGGAGCAGCAGGGTGGCGAGCCAGTTTTCCCAGCGGGCCGAAGTAGGGGTGGGGGCGGGCGCGGACATCGGAGCGAGATGGGCGCGGGACTACTCGTGAGTCAGCACGACTTCGCGCGCGAGGGCGACGTGCTGCGGGAGGACCTTGCGGTGGTCGTAGGCGCGCAGGACCTTCGAGTACGCGGTGGGCGTGAGCGATTTGCCGCTGCGCTCCTTGGCGAGGCAGGTGCGCATCATGCGCGAGAGGCCTTCGACCTCGCCGGGTTTCACGAGGTACGCCTCCGCGCGCTGGCGGACCATCTCGGGGATGCCGTGGACGTCGGTCGTGACGATCGGCGTGCGGAACGCCATCGCCTCCATCACCACGCGCGGGAACGACTCCTCGTAGCTGGTGCAGACGAAGAGGTCGGCGAGCAGGAAAAAGTCGTAGGCCTCGCGCGTCTCGGGGATGAGCGTGAGGTTCTCCAGGCCGAGTTGCTTGATGTCGGCGGTGAGCCAGTCGAGGTAGATGCCCTTGCGCGCGCCCACGAGGACGAAGCGCACCTTCTGGTCGCCGCGGTGGTGCCGGTTGAAGTGGTCGACGGCGCGGATGAAGATGTGCTGGCCCTTGCGTTCGCAGACCGTGCCGATGTTGGCGACGATCACCTCGTCGTCGCGGAAACCGTGCTTCCGGCGCAGCGCGCTGCGGGAGTGCGCTGCCTTGAATGCCTCCATGCCGGCGAGATCGATCCAGCTGCGCACAATCCGGAAGGTGTCGCGGTGGTTGTGGTCCTCGTAGTAGGCGCGCGTGGCGTCGCAGAGGAAAAGCGTGCGGTCCGCGAGGGAGAGCGCCTGCTCGGCCACGCGGTGCATCGGGCGCAGGAGCATGCGCTCGTAGAAACGGTAGGTCGAAGTGCTCTCGTGGATATAGTAGAGCGACGGCTTGCCCGCCTGCTTCGCGAGATGGATGCCCCAGAAGCCGACGAGGGTGTTGCAGACGACGAGGTCGATCTGCTCGAACGGCAACGTGGCGCGCAGCGCCGCGATGCGCTCATGGAACTGTGCCTCGTTTTCCGCCGAGTAGAACTGGTGGCGGTCGACGAGGATGATCTTCGCGCCGAGGTCCTCGTAGCGGTGGCGGATCGGCCCCTCCTCGTTGGAGATGACCGTGATCGCGAACCCCGCCTCGCGCACGAGGTGCGTGGCGTACTCGAGCAGAAAGAGCGGCGCTCCCTCGAGGTTGAGGTTGTGCGTGATCAGCAGCACGTGCAGCCGGCCGGCGCGCTCGGTGTGGCCGCACACGGCGCCGCGACAACGCGGGCGAAGTTGCCCGTCGAGTTGCAGGTGGCGGCTGAAATACGCGTCGCGCGGCGACGGGTAGCGGCGGACGAAGGCGATGTGCTCGGCCTCGTCGAACGTCACGCCGCGCGTGGCGCTGCCCCAGTGCATGAGCTTGGCCTGCGGTGTGTAGACGCAGCGCCAACCGGCGGCGACGGCGCGCAGGCAGTAGTCCACGTCGTTGTAGGAGACGCTGAAGTCCTTCTCGTCGAAACCGCCGAGCTGGCGGTACAGCGTGGTGCGTGTCATCAGGCACGCGCCGGTCACGGCGGAGACTTCGCGGGCGACGGAGTGCCAGATGACCGGTGTCTCGCGCTCGTTGGCTTTCACCAGCGGTGTGTCGGCGAGGCCCTCGTGCGGGCCGATGACGATGCCGGTGTGGTTGAGCGTCTTTTCCGGATAGACGAGCTTCGCGCCCACGACTCCGACATCGGGCTGCGAAAACCATCCGACCATCTCCTCGAGCCAGCCGGGTTCGAGGGCGTTCACGTCGTTGTTGAGGTGGAGGACCAGCGGCGTGTCGATGTGCGGCAGCGCCAGGTTGACCAGATGCGAGTAGTTGAACGGCGCGTGCGGATCGGTCGGGCGGACGACGGTGCACTTGAGGTCGGTGCGCTGGACGATCTGCGCGAGGTAGCGGGTGGCATCGGCGTCGCGCGAGTGGTCGTCGACGATGACGAGTTTCACGAAGCGCCAGTCGACGGTCTCCTCGAGCAGCTCGATGCACTCCTGCAACAGGTGGAGCTTGTCGCGCGTGGGGATGACGATCGTGACGGGGTTCGCCGCGAGCAGCTTCGTGTCCCAGCGGAGTTGGTGGAGGTTGAGCCGGCGGTGGTGCGCGGCCTCGGGCAGGAACGGCGCGGCGGTGAGCCCGCGGCGCTGCATCGCCTCCTCAAGGGCGCGACGGGACTGCTCGACGGCGGGCGCGGCGAGATCGGTCGTCTCCGCACGTTCGGCGCGGGCGTGGTGGCAGACGAACGGCAGGTGGGCGACCTGCGCGGGCGTGAGCGTGTCGCCGAGGCGCAGCAAGAGGTCGAACCAGGGTATATCCGGAAAAACGGCACGGAAGGAGCCGAGCGCGATGAAGCGCTCGCGACGCACGAGGCTGAGTTGTCCGGGGAAGAGTCCGGAGAGGGCGAGCGCGGGACTCCAGTCGGGCTTGAACGCAGGGGCGGAGCGCCGCCCGGCGGCGTCCATCCGGTCCTCGTCGGTGTAGATCAGCTCCAGCGCGGGTTGCTTGGCAATGGCTTCGGCGGCGTGGAGCAGCGCGTCAGGCGAGAGTCGGGAGTCGCCGGGGAGGAGCGCGAGGTGAGTCGCGGTGGATTCGTGCGCGGCGGCATTCAGCGCGCGGAGTCGATCGGGGCCGCCGGTGTGCGTGAGCGCGGCGCAGCGCGGCTCGGCCGCGAGCGCGGCGGCGAGCTCGGGTTGTGGCGCGCCGCCGAGGATGAGGCGAGCTTCCCAGTTGGGATAGAGCTGGGCCGAGAGCGACGAGAGGAGTTGTTTCAGCTCCTCGCCACGGCAGCCGGAGCCGTCGACGAGCAGCAGGAAACGCGGACCTGTAGCCTGAAGCGCGGCGGCGGACTCGCGCATCTTCGCGAGCAGGCGCGGCGCGAGGCGGTTGGCGTGTTGCCAGGCGGCATAGGGATCGGTCGTTGGTTGGACGCGGTCGGCGAGGCCGACGGGGGCGTCGCGGTGGAAGTATTCGCGGGTGAGCTTGGCGGCGGCCCAGAGCGGTTTGAGCGGACCGATCGGCACGCCGCGGCGGCGCGCGGCGGCATGCAGCGCGCGACCCGTTTCAAGGAGCAGCTTGTCGGAGAACTCCGGCAGCGGCCGCTCCTGTTGTTCACAGGTTTTCTGGTACACGCGGCGCACCCAGACGAGGTGGCGCGTGCCGTCCTCGAGCTCGGCGAAGATTTTGACGCAGATCGGATTCGGCGCGTCCTCCTCGAGGTCGAGCATGCCGAAGTACTGCGAGTACCGCGCGTACGGATGGCCAGGGAACATGTCGCCGGCCTCGGGGCGCTCGCGGTACTCGTGCTGGATGGTGTTCTCGACGTTTGGGTGCGTGCTGCCGACGAGGCGCGTGATCCGTTGGTCCTTGTGAATGAGCCAGCCTTCGATGCGGATCTTGCCGAACTGCGTGCCGGCGACACGCAGCGGATTCTCGAGCGCGCCGTAGAACGGCGGGTTGGGGAGAGTGTCGAGTGAGACGGCGGCGGCGGCTTCGATCAGGCGATCGGCGACCGGCGCGAGATCGGCGGTCGGCGCGGCGCGGCGGGCTTGGAGCAGCTCGCGCCAGATGGCCGGCAGCATCTCGACATCGAGCGGCGGTGGTTGCGCGGGGCCATGGCGGACCACGATGGGCGTGCGCCAGATCTCGACCCAGTTGTGGCCGGCGTCGAGCAGCTCGAGGCGGAGTTCGGTGGCGCCGAGCGGCGGCGTGACCTGGAGGATGAAGCCGGCGTGCGGCAGACCGAAGCGACCGCGGTGGCATTTCTCCATGTGCTCGTGCGGCAGACCGAAGACGCCGAGGTACGGTCGCCCCGCGATCACGGCGCGGATGTCGGAGAACACGGCGCCGGTTTTCGAAAGAAACCAGCCGGCGATCCAAGTGGGGGTGCCGTCGAAGACCCACGAGGTGGGCTGCTCGACGTCGAAGATGTAGGCGTGGTTCTCGTTCATGCCATCCGGCGCAAAGGACGACTATCAAGACGCGCGGCCGGAGCGGGGCAAGCGCGGCGGCGCGCCGATCAGTCCGCGGCGCCGGAAGCGGGCGTTGGAATGAGTTCGAAGCGGTAGCCTTCCTGCTGGAGCCGCGGGATCAAGCGATCGAGAACACGAGCCGTTCGTGGGCCGCGGGAGTTGGTGTCGTGGAGAATGATGATCCCTCCGTCCACGATCAGGCGACGAGCCAGCCACAGGATGCGGCTCTCGTTTTCGAACATGTGGTCCAACGGGTAGACCGTGCCCGCGACGACCGGGTACCCGGCAGCTTTGACGAAACCGGCTTTCTCTCGCTCGATCGCGCCGGCGGGAGGTCGGAAGGCGACGATGCGGCCATACTCGGCGATTCGTTTCTCGGCTTCGCGGAATTCGGCTTCGAATTCGTCCGCGTCCATCAACGCGAGTTTCCTCGTCGTTTTCATGTGGTGGCCCAACGCATGACCCTCGCGAATGATTCGTTGCATCGAAGAGGGATCGATGTGGTCGGAGATGACGAAGAACGTCGCCTTGACGCCGTATTTCTTCAGCACCTCCAAAATCTCGGCCGTCGCCATTGAGGGACCGTCATCGAGGGTGAGGTAGAGAGTGTGCGCCGGTCCATCGATCTGGTAGGTGATGTCCGGGTTGAGTGCTCGCATCATCGGCGGCAGCAGGTGAGCGCAGCCGGGCAGAAGCATCGTCAGGGACACGATCAAGCCACTTACCGTGAGCAGGTATCGGAGCCGGCGAACGAATGGCTTCTTCATCTCCGGGCAGGCAACCTGCGACTCAACCGCGGCGGAGACACAGCACGTCCTGGCGCGAGTCCCAGCCCTTCTCCTGATAATCGACCAACCGCAGCTCGGCGGCGGAGAGCAGGTGACCGGTGAGATAATCGCGCCGCGCGAGGCTGAAGCCGTAGTCGGATTGACCGGCGTAGTCCACGTAGGCGAAACCGCGCGCCCCGCAGTCGGCGAGAAGTTGCGCGAGGCGTGACTGATCGAGATCGGCACGGCTGCGGCCGTTGGCGAGCTCGGTCGCGGTGGCGCGGCCGTGCATGGTGACGACGAGAATTCCGTCGACCGCGAGCAGGCCGCGGAAGAAGCGCAGAAACTCGAGGCACCTCTGCTCGCGAAGGTGGGTGAGCAGTGACCCGCACCAGATCAGGTCGAAGGGACCGCGCAGCGGGATGTCGCCGACGGCGTTGGCGGAAACCACCGGCTCGGCGCCAAACGTGCGGGCGCAGAACGTGACGCCGTCGGCCTGCAGGTCGCAGGCGGTGAGGCGAGCGGAGGGAAACGCCTTGCGGAGGAAACGAGTCACGCGCCCGAAGCCGCAGGGCAGATCGAGGATCGTCCGGATCGATGCCGGAACGCGACCGGCCGTCGTCACCGCGTTTTCGATGCAGCGTAGAGCCGACGCGCCAACATCGAAGTAGTGGTCGGCGTTGCCGAGGAACATGTCGTCGCCCGGCGCGATCTCGCGGTTCACGCCGATCAGCGGGTCCGCCTGCCGCACCCACGCGCGGCCCTCGCGACGGCCGTGCAGTACGAAGTGTTGCCAAGCGGAGCCCACGACGCCGGCGTCGATCGCGGCGGCGACATCGGCATGCAACCGCAGGTAACCCGGTTCTGAGAATTCGCCACGGGGCGGGAGTGCTGGCTCGGCGGAAGGGTTCATCGGGAACGGGCGACGACCGACTGTGTAAGCGCGAGGTGTTGCGGGAGATTGGTGCGAGCGTCGAAACGCGAGACGATCGAGGACTTGGCTCGTGCGGGGCGAGAGCGGTCGTGGGCGAGGACCGACTCGATGGCGCCGCGCATCGCGGCGGCGAGGCGGGCGGGATCGCCGGGCGGGCAGAGCCAGGCGTCGTCGGCGCCGAGCATCTCGGGCACGCCGTTCACGTCGGTCGATGCGATGGGCAGCTCGAAGATGGAGGCCTCGAGCAGCACGCGCGGAAACGCCTCCTCAAAGCTGGAGCAGACGAACACGTCGGCCGCGCCGTAGTAGGCGAACGGATCGTCTACCTCGGGCACGATCTCGATGCAGCCGAGGCGCCGCAGCGCGATGTCGTGGCGCAACGAGTCGAGGTAGATCCCCTCGCGTCCGCCGACCATGAGGTAGCGGCGCGGCGGGAGCGCGGTGGCGGAGCGGGCGAATTCGCGCTCCAGCAGTTCGATCGCGCGCACGTAGATGTGCTGTCCCTTGCGTTCGCAGACGGAGCCGATGTTGGCGACGACGAGGGCACCGGCGGGCAGGCCGAGTCGGGCGCGCAGCGCGGCGCGCGAGTTGGCGGCGCGATAGTCCTCCAAACGTGCGACATCGATCCAGCTCGGGGTGTATGCAAAGCTTCCTCTGCGCTCGTGGCGCGCGTGCACCGGCATGGAGGCGGCTGCGATGAAGGCCACGCGATCGGCCAGACCGAACGCCGCTTCGACCTCGGCGATCAACGCGGGCGGCAGCAGTGGCGCGAAGAAGCGTCGGGCCGGCACGCTCTCGTGGATGTAGAGCAGCGAGGGCACGCCGAGCTCGCGCGCGAGATGCACGCCCCAGAACGCGACCATGGTGTTGGCGATGACGAGGTCGTACTGCTCCGCGGCAAAGCGCGGCGCGATTTGCGCGAGTGCGCTGTGGAACCCGGCGGCGGTGGCGGCAGTGAGCGCGGGTTGAAGATCGGCGATCGCGACCGCGATGCCGGCGGCGGAGAAACGTTCGCGCAGCGGGCCTTCGACGGGCGAGATGAGGTGGACGGTGAAGTCGGGCTGGGCGGCGAGGTAACGGGCGTATTCGAGAAAAAAGAGCGGCGCGCCCTCGAGATTCAGGTTGTGGGTGGCGAGAAGGACGCGGAGCGGGCGTGCGGTCCGTGAAGCTGGGCTAGCGGACGGAGGTCGGAATGTCGGGCGTGAAGCCCGACCCCCCATCGGCCGCGGGGCTTCGTCGCGATAGGCGGCCCAGGCGGTACGCGCGGCGGAGAGGAAACCGGCGGTGGGCAGCAGTTGTGCTTTTGCGGCGCGACGTAGCGCGAGCGCGCAGCGGAAGAAGAGCGTCGGCGAAAACGCGGGCAGCGGCGGCTCGGCACCGGCGACGACGGTCGGGCGGAAACGTCGCGTGAAGACGAGCTCTGTGTGACCGTTGTCGAGCGTGGCGAAGATCCGGAGGGCCGCGGGCAACGGCAGGCCGGCGGGCAGGTCGACGTTGCCGAGAAACTGCGAGTTCTCCGTGCCGCGGAGATCGGCGAAAAGCCCGGACACGTCGCGCCGGGGCTGGCCATGCAGGAGGGGAGTCGGCGCCTGCGGGTCGAGCACGGCGGTGAGCGCGGTGACGGCGCGTTCCTTGTGCGCGAGCCAGCCTGTGACGGTGAGTCGGCCGTATTTCAAGCGACCGGTGGCGGCAGGCTCCTCGAGTTTCCCCCAGAACGGCGGATTCGGTTCTGTGTCGAGCGGTTGTGCCCGATGTTCGGCGACAACTTCGGCGGCCAGATCGTCCAACGAAACGGCGGGGCGCCAGCGCACCGCTTGGAGGAGCTGGCGAAGTAGTGCGGCGTAATCGGGCGCAGGCTCGGCGGGTGCGGCGGGAGCATCGTCGGC
>DATGXA010000294.1:0-5176 GCA_035299125.1 Opitutaceae bacterium | reverse complement strand
GCGCTCCCGGAATCCCCCGCGATGCGCAGCGAGCTGCTCGGGTTGCTCGCCGACGACGACATCTCGGTCTCGCAGCTCGAGGAGGCCGTCGAGCGCAACCCCGCCATCGCCGCGAAGATTCTGCAGATCGCCAACTCCGCGTACTTCGGCGCGCGCGGTTCCGTCACGTTCATCGGCGAAGCGATCTCGATGCTCGGTCTCGACACGGTCCGCGGCATCGTGACCTCCGCGCACCTCTTCAACGCGATGCCAAGCGCCGGCGTGAAGGACCTGCCGGTCGGCGAACTCTGGAACCACTGCGTCGCCACCGCCGTGATGACCCGCCGGATCGCGTGGCACGTGCGCGCCAACGCCAACGTGAACCGCGCAGCCTTCACCGCCGCGTTGCTCCACGATGTCGGCAAAATCGTGATGGCGCTCGCCCACGGCGAAGCCTACGCGGAGTTTCGCCGTCGTCCCGAGGAGCCGCTGCGGCAGGTCTGGCAGGAAGAGGAGCGGCGTTTCGGCCATCACCACGGGACCGCCGGTGCGCTCCTGTTGCAGCTCTGGGGCCTGCCCTCCGGCGTCGTCGAGGCGGTCGCGCTCCATCACACACCGCACCGCACCCGGGAAAACAATCTCTCGCCGCTCTCGCTCGTGCACATCGCCAACGCCCTCGTGCACGGCGAAAACCCGCTGCAGCTGATCGAGGCACGACTCGACGGCGGCTACCTCCAGCGGCTGCTGCTCCCGGCCAAGCTCGATCTCTGGCAATCCGCGCTCACAGGCGAAGATCAATAACGCCGAAACGCTGCGCGCCACGCAGAGCCTTCGGCAAAACGCGTTGACGCCCTCCGCTCGCCGCGCGCGGAATCCCGCCGTGACGCCACTTCCGCCCACCGCCTCCGGCACAACCGTCGACTGGGGACGCACCAGCTACCGCGACGCCTGGCAACGGCAGGACGAACTCGTTGCCGCACGCCTCGCCGGCTCCGCGCCCGACACCCTCGTCTTCACCGAACACGAACCGGTTTTCACGATGGGCATGCGCCGCGGCGCCGAGCAGAACCTCGTCTGGACTCCGCCGCAGCTCGCCGCGCAGGGCATCGAGGTCGTCCCGACTAATCGCGGCGGCGACATCACCTACCACGGCCCAGGCCAGATCGTCGGATACCCGATCGTCAGTCTCGAGCCGCGCCGTGATCTCCACGCCTACCTGCGGTTCCTCGAGCAGGTGTTGATCGATACCGTCGCACGCCACGGCCTCGTCGCCGGCCGCCGCGCCGGCAAAACCGGCATCTGGCTCGGCACGCGCAAGATCGCCGCCATCGGCGTGGCCGTGAAACGCTGGGTCGCCCACCACGGCTTCGCACTGAACGTCACCACAAACCTCGACCACTTCGGCGGCATCGTGCCCTGCGGCATCACCGACGGCACCGTCACCTCGCTCGCCACCGAACTCGGCCTGCGTTGCCCAAGCCTCGAGCAGGTACGAGCCGATCTCGCCGCCGAGTTCTGGAGCCGTTGGCCGCGTTTCCTCGCCGGAGAGGACTGAGCGGCGCGCTGGCGTTTCCCTCGGATTCAGAATCTCTCATCGCCCGCGGCCACGCTCCGGGCGAGCCTCATACCGTCGGCACCACCGAACATCCGGATTGCGCTCGGCCGCGATTCCCGGAACTTCGCCCCTTCGATGGTCACACGTAAGCCCGATTGGCTTCGCGCCAAACTTCCCTCCGGTCCCGAGTACGGCGCCGTGCGCCGCCTCGTCGAGGGCAGCCACCTGCACACCGTCTGCCAAAGCGCGCAGTGCCCCAACATCGGCGAATGCTGGTCCCGCGGCACCGCCACCGTGATGATCCTCGGCAACATCTGCACGCGCTCGTGCAACTTCTGCGCGATCCAGACCGGCCGCCCCGCCGCGCCCGATCTCGGCGAGCCGGCGCGCGTCGCCGAAGCCGTCTCCACGATGCGGTTGCGCCATTGCGTGATCACCTCCGTAGCCCGCGACGACCTGCCCGACGGCGGCGCCACCGCCTGGGCCAACACGATCCGCGCCGTGAAGCACCGCAACCCCACCTGCGCAGTCGAGGTGCTCATCCCCGATCTCAAGGGCCGTACGGAGCACCTCGACATCATCCTCGAGGCCAAGCCCGACATCCTGAACCACAACGTCGAGACGGTGGAGCGCCTCCAGAAACCCGTCCGCGTGCAGGCGCGCTACGACCGCAGTCTCTCCATTCTCCGCCATGCGAAGTCCCGCGGCTTCACCACGAAGAGCGGCCTCATGCTCGGCGTCGGCGAGCGCAAGGAGGAGATCGCGCAGACGTTGCGCGACCTCCGCTCCGTGGGCCTCGACGTGCTCACGATCGGCCAATACCTGCAACCCACGCCGCAGCACCTCGCGATCGACCGCTGGGTCACACCGGAGGAATTCGCGGAGTGGAAACAGTTCGGTCTCTCGATCGGCTTCGGCGTGATCGAGTCCGGCCCGCTCGTGCGTTCCTCCTATCACGCCGACGAGCAGTCCGCCCGCTACACCGGCGCCGAAGCGCTCCACACGGCCGGGGCCTGAAACCGGCTGGCGAATCGTGCGCGACCTCCGTCGGAGGGCGCATCTCGGTCGCACTGGAGCGTCGCTCGCGGCGCCCGTTAGCCGCCGTCCGACGCAAACGGTGGCCACCCGTACAACGAGCATCCCCCCGTGGAACGCGCGCCGGTCGCGTTCGTCTGGCGCCGACCGCGGCCTCGGCGGCGCACCGTTGCTCGCTCGCGAAGTCCAGATACGAAGCACCGCAGCCGACCACCGCCGCCGCGACTCCGTTCCGTGCATACCGTCCGCCGTTTTTACGCGCGACCACACCGCCGCCTCGGGCAATGCAGCATGTCAACTATTGGTTGACCTATTGCCGGAGACGAACGGGATCCCCGCGCACCGTTGATTCGTCTGGGCGGATCGGGAGGAGTACGACTCACCACCGCTCGCGGTGGAGGCGCGCCTTGGCCGTCGGCAGATGCTGACGCGGCGCGGTGGCTCCGGGCGCCGGGTATCCAAGCGCGAGGTAGCACGCGATCTCGTAGTCGCCCGGCACACCGAGCAGCCGTTTCAAGTGCGTGCTTTCCGTGGCAAACGGAATCCGGGTGACGCCGAACACACCCTCCGCCGCCGCCGCGAGCAGCATGTTTTCGATGCAGCACCAAATCGACGCGAAGCCGTTGAGCGCGGACTGGCTCTCGGGCTCGAGCAACGGCGACACCTGCCGGAAACACGGGAGCACGAGTGCGCCGGCCTCGAGCAGCATCCGGTGCTGTTTCGGCACGCCATCGAGGTACATCGCGCGCTGCAGCGCATCACTGCTGTGCCAGCTGTCGAGCCAGCGATCCACCGCCGCCGGTGTCCAACTCTTGCGGACCTTCGCCAACACCTCCAGGCGCCGCGCCGGCTCGTCGATCACGACAAACTCCCAGGACCGGAGGTGGTCGTTGGTCGGCGCGTGGAGACCGGCATCGATGATCCGCTCCAGCGTGGCCGGAGCGATCGGTCGTTTCTGAAAATCGCGCACTGTGCGGCGCGCGCGGATGGCTTCATGGAGATCCATAGGCCCGTGAGCGTAGCCGTACCTCCTGACACCGTTCTGGCAGGAGCCCGAGCTGCACGTTTCGGAAATCGCGACGGGCGAAACGCGTTCCGCCGCTCCACATCGCCGCCTCGGAAAGTTGGTGCGGGCAGAGGGAATCGAACCCTCCTCTCAAGCTTGGGAAGCTCGCATAATAGCCGATATACTATGCCCGCAGTCCGAGAAGAACGCGGCGAAGTTGCCGGCCGGCCGCAGCGTTGACAAGTGCGCAGTTCGCTCCGCCGCACGATCACTCCGGCCGTGCCCAACGCCCGCGCCCCGCCCGCTCGCTCCCGTCGCACAGGCGCGCGAGCGCCGTTGCCAGCGGGGCGGCGATGCGTTCCGCTCGCCCCATGTCCGCTTCCGATCCGCGCGCCGAATTCCTCCAGCAACTCCGCTCCGCCCTCGCGGATGGCTCATTCGTGCGCCTCGTGCTCGGCAAGCCGCGCGCCGGCCAGCTGCTCCTGAAGATCACCGCCGAACGCGTCGTGACCGCACGCGGCACGCGCCTCCAGCTGCATTTCCGCGAACGTCAGCGCGATCTCACCAAACCCGCCGATGCCGCGGCGATCGTCGAGGCGTTCGAGAAACATGTCGGGCCCGCGCTCGGCTCCGCCCACCTCTTCACCGAGTCGACGCTCTGGCAGTTCGAGCTGAACAAAAAAGGCGAACCGCGCCTCACCCGCGGCCGCGCCCCGGCGATCGCCGCCGCGCCCGCGCCGCACGACCGCGCGAAGCAACGCGAGATCGCGCCCGCCGATGCGCCCTGGCTGCACGCACTCGGCCTCGCCGGCGCCGACGGCCGCATCCTCGCCGATGCCACCGCGAAATTCCGCCAGATCAACCGCTACGTCGAACTGCTCCTGCCGCTCTGCGAACAAGCCGGGCTCGCCGCGCGCGACAGCATCCGCGTTTTCGATATGGGCTCCGGCAAAGGGTACCTGACCTTCGCCGCATGGCACGCGCTCACCCGCTCGCTCGGACGCCGCGCGGAGATCGTCGGCATCGAGGCGCGCCCGGAACTCGTCGAGCTCTGCAACGCCGCCGCCACCGGCTCCGGCTGCGACGGCCTGCGATTCGAAGCCGGCCGTATCGTCGATGCCGTCGTGCCCGCCGCCGATGTGCTCATCGCCCTTCACGCCTGCGACACCGCCACCGACGAAGCGCTCTTCCGCGGCATCCGCGCCGGCGCCGCGCTCATCGTCGCCGCGCCCTGCTGCCACAAGGAAATCCGCCCGCAGCTCCATGCCCCGGCCGAACTCGCCGCCCTCGCCCGCCACGGCATCTTCGCCGCCCGTCTCGCCGACATGGTCACCGATTCGCTCCGCGCGCTCCTGCTCGAAGCGCACGGCTACGAGGTGAAGGTCTTCGAGTTCATCGACGCCACCCACACGCCGAAAAACACCATGCTCGCCGCCGTCCGCCGCGCGCGTCCCGACGAAGCCGCCGCCGTCCGCGCCCGGACCGAGTTTGCCGCGCTGAAATCCCGCTTCGGCATCGCGCGGCAGCACCTCGAAACGTTGCTCGCCACGCCCGCGCCCGCCACCTGACTCCGCCGCAGCCCGCCGATTCCGGCGTTCCAT
>DATGXA010000293.1:0-12225 GCA_035299125.1 Opitutaceae bacterium | reverse complement strand
TCGGGGCGGTAGCCTTTCTTGCGCGTGCCGAAGATCGGCTCGGGCGAGACCAACTCCCACGGGCCCAGCGGATGCCGCGACTTGAGCAGGCCCACCTCGTACCCGCGCGTCCAAGTGGAGAAGAACATGAAGTAGGTGCCGTCGCGTTTGACGACGAACGGTCCTTCGATGCCGCCGATCATCCACTCGGGCCAACCGGGCTGTTTCTTGTCGAGGAACTTCTCGATCGGCGCGGCGAGGCGGCCGGTCGCGAGATCGATCTCCGCCTGCCACAGGCCGTTGCCGCTCGTGTAGAGATAGGTCCGGCCGTCGTCGTCCTCGAAGAGCGTGGCGTCGTTGTTGTACTGCGGCGTGAGCGGCCCCTTCACCAGCGCGTAGGGACCGGTGGCCGCATCCGCGACGAAGAGCCAGACGCTGTGGGTCGACATGCCTTTCGGGTCCTCGGCGGTGACCTTGCCGCTGTTCACGGTCATCCAGAAGCGGCCCTTGATGCGATGGATCTCGGGCGCCCAGAAACGACCGTTGTAGGGACAGTCCGGTGGCAGCTGGGCGGCGTCGATGAGCCATGAGTGGTGCGACCAGTGGAGCAGGTCGTCGGAGACGAGGAGTCGCACGCCCGGATTGGGCCCGGTCCAGACGGGGTTCGACGTACCCGTGCAGTACCATTTCCCGTCGACCTTGATGATGCAATGGTCGCGCAACGAGAGCGCCGGATCGCGGGTGATCGGGTTGGTGTAGCGGAAGACTCGCCGCGCCGGAGCGGCGGGTTCGGCGGTCAATGCCTGGGCCGCGACGGTCGAGGCCGCGAGCAAAGCAACGGCGGAAAAGGCGGCGCAATACAGGTTCATGGGGAAGAAACGGATCGGGCAGAACTCAGTTTGCGGCGGTCTCGCGCCACGCGAACACCGGGCCGTTCCTGCGGTCGGGATGCGTGCCGGGTCAGTCGGCGCCGCGGGGCTCGTTCGTTGCCGGATCGCGACCGGTGGCGGTTGGTCTTCAGCGAAGGCAGCGTGCACCGTCGGCGCGGCGATTCCTGCCCGCCTCGCCCCCGCCGACGGGAAGTCGGACGCCAATGTGGTCGGCGGCGGGGCGATCTCGAAGGAGGCGGTGGCGCCGGAACATCGCGAGGGCGCGCGCGCCGATCAGCGGAAAAGCCGCTGCGCGAAATGATAGAGGTTGCTGCCCCAAGTCTCGCCGTCGTGGCCGTGATCGTCGACGTTCCAGAGGTGCGGCACGCCGCGCTCCTTGGCGTAGCGATGCACGCCTTGGGAGAAGTTGATCAGGCCGTCCTTGTTGCCACAGGAGATGTAGAGCAGCTTGAGCTGCTTCGCGGCGGCGGCGGGATCGGGCAGGAGCTCGGCGGGCGGCTTGGTGTTGGGTGCGGCGGAGAAGGCGCCGATCCACGCGAACGTATCTAGATTTCCGAGCCCGAAGTTGAACGTCTGCCCGCCGCCCATCGAAAGACCGGCGATTGCCCGATGGCCGCGGTCCGCAAGCACGGGGTACTTCGCCTCTATCGCCGGGATCAGGCAGCCGAGCAGATCGCCTTCGAACTTGGCGAAGCTGGCCGCCTTCTCCGGCTCGAAGGGGTTGCCGATCGCGCGGTCGTCGGCCATCGCGCGCCCGTTGGGTAGGACCACGATCATGGGCACGGCCTTCCCGTCGGCGATCAGGTTGTCGAGAATGATGTCGGCCTTCACGTAGCCGGTCCACTCGAAGGGATCGCCGCCGATGCCGTGCAGCAGGTAGAGCACGGGGTACTTCCTCTCCGGCGAGTAGCCCGGGGGCAGGTAGACGTTGGCTTTGCGGCGCGTGCCGGTGACGGTCGAGTTGTATTCAAACTTCTCGATCCGGCCGTGGGTGATGTCGGCGCGCGGGGTCTTGTAGCCTTCGGGCGCCTCGGGGAACGCGCGCACGTCGTCGGCGGCGAGCACGACGGGCCGGGCGAAGTTGGCCTTGGCACGATCCGGAGAAACCTGTTCGGGCGACTCCTGGGCCGGAGCGGAGACGGCCGCGAGAAGGCAGAACGGCAGGAGGTGGAATCGGGAGGGGTGCATGAAGATGTTGGTGGTCGAAACCGGCGCGGGTTTCATTCCTTTTCCGCGCCAACCGGTTTGTTCACGTCGCCCACCGACTCCTCGATCAACGTCGCAACGCCGCGAGGATCCTCCTGATGGGCGACATGGTGCCCGGGAAACGTGCGGATCGTCCAACCGCGCGCGACGGCGTTCTGCCAGCTGCGATCGGTCTTCGCACGCTCCTCGGCGGATTTGTCCTTCGGCACGAACGCCACGTACGTCACGGGCAAAACCAGCGCCGCGGGGCTCTTGTAGGAAACCGGCTGGCTGAAACATCTGGTCGACTGCGCGACGCTGTGCGGCGGCTTGTCGCCGGGTTTCACCCACGGCACCTGCATCATGCCGTCGACGATGTTGGAGCCGGGCGGGCGCGCCCCGCCGAACAGATCCCAGATCGATTGGCCATCGGCGGGCACCGCCGCGTCGAGGAAGACGACATGGCGGATGCGCTCGGGGACTCGGTCCATCACTCCGGTGATAACCATCCCGCCATAGCTGTGTCCGGTGAGCACGATGTCGTGCAGGTCCTCAAAGAGGATCAGGTTTACCACGTCGTCGATGTGGGTCTACAGATCGATGTGCGGACCATTGAGGTGCATGCGCTCGCCAAGACCTGTGAGCGTGGCGCGATAGACGGTGTGGCCGTCTTCGGTGAGGCATTGGCCTGCGCGTTTCCACTCCCAACCGCCGGCCGTGGCGCCGTGGACGATCACGAAGGTGAGTTTCTCGGCTGCTACGGCATGCGCGACGGAAAGGACGAAAAGCGCGGCCGCCACCAGCAGCGCGAATGGGCGGATCGAGGGTGTTCTCATGGTGAAAGTTGGGACAGAGGGGTGATCGCAACGCCGGCGAACAACCGGGCGCCTTCAGTTCGGTGGTGGCTCATTTCTCCGCCTTCGCCGCGAGGAAACCGTTCACGTCGAGCCAATGGAGGAACACAGGGAACCAGCCGTTGGCAGTGTTGCCCGGGTAGCCGAGGCCGAAGCCGTGACCACCGTTTTGGTAGAGGTGGAATTCAACCGGCCGGCCCGCCTCGAACCACGACTTCACCACGCCGAACTGGCCTTTGAAGAGGAAATCATCGGTCGCGATGGCGGTGAACATCGGCGGGGCATCCTTCGGTACCTCGACCGGGCCCATGCCGCCGTAGATCGGCCCGATGAAAGCGAGGCGCATCTTCTCGGAGTGGAGCGTGCAGTGCATCGTGAGGCCCGCGCCGGCGGAGAACCCGATCATGCCGAGGCGCTTCGTATCCACACCCCAGTCCTTCGCGTTTTTCACGATCAGGGCGTAAGCGGCCTCGGCGTCGGCCTGCTGGTTGGTGAGGTCGGGGCGCGGCGGGCGCGGCGCCTCGGCGGCCGGATCGCCGGGCTTCGGAGTCACCGCGGCGAAGGTGCGATTCATCGACTCCTTCAGGCCCTCGATCGTCGGGGGCGTCGGGACGAGGCGGTACTTGAGCACAAACGCGGCGACGCCCCGGTCCGCGAGCGCCTTGGCGACCTTCCACCCTTCGTTGTTCATCGAGAGCCAACGGAAACCGCCGCCGGGCGCCACGATGACCGCGGCACCGGTCGCCTTCGCGGGATCGGGCAGGAAGGGCGTGAGCGTGGCAGTGGAAACGTTGCGCGCCATCGGCTCGCCCCATTGGCGAAACCAACTCTCTGGCGCGGGCTGATCGGCGACACCGCCGGTGCCGAGCGGGATGGCGTCCGGCTCGGCCGGCGTTTCGAGCGGGTAGATCGTGCCATCCTGCGCGAAGGCTGAAGTGGCGAACGCGAAGAGAGGGGCCAGCACGGCGGTTCTGGCCCATTTGCGGAACGTGTGATGCATGGTCGGGGATGATTTCAGAGTTGGTATGGGAAGAGTGTGCAGAGTGAGCCCGGCGATCACGGCACCGCGACGAGGCGAACGAGCACGACGCCGTGCGGCGCGACCTTGGCCTCGAAGCTGTCCTTGAACTCGCCCAGATCCTGTTGTCGCCACAGATCGCGGACACGGAAAACCATGCCCACCCGCGCAGTCGGCAGGTTGCCCCAGGGGCCCCACTTCAACGTGATCGAGACCTCCGCCTCGCTGCGGTTGAAGAGGCCCACGGCGTAGGAGCCGTCCTCGAGCGTCTTCGCGTAGATGACCTTGCCGTCACTGTTGCCGAACTGGGTGGCTTGTTTGCCGAGCGCGTCCTGGTTGATCGCAAGCACCTCGTCGTTGGTGAGCAGGCCGAGCGTGAAGTCGTCGATCTGCGCAAGATCGCAGCCGAGCAGCAACGGCGCCGAGAGCAGGCACCAGAGGCTCATGTGCGAGTACTGCTCGTCGGGCGTGAGGCGCGTCGGGTGCAGGTTCGGACCCCAGCCCACTTTGCCGAGCACGAGCATGTCGGGATCAGCCCAGTGGCCGGGTCCGGTGTACGCGGCCCAGCGGTCCTGGGAGAAACCGTTGCGGCTGACGCTGTCCCAGGTGTCGACGATGTCGCCGGTGGTGCGCCAGAGGTTGCTGAGACGTACGTAGTCGGGCGCGTTGTCGTAGATGCCGGTGTTCGAGAGGCTGTAGACGATATCGCGCCCGGTCGCGCGCAGCGCCTCGGTCATCTCCTGCACGTGCGCCACGTCGTTCGGGAACCAGTCGTACTTGAGGTAGTCCACGCCCCACGTCGCCCATTGACGAGCGTCGGCCGCGGCGAACGAGTGTTTGCCGAAGTGCCAGTTGACCCAGGTGGGCTTCGCGTCGGGCTCCTTCGGGTCCTTGTTGAGGTGGTAGAACTCGTCGACATCGCCAGCGACGACCCAAGGATAGGTGCCATCGGCATTGTCCGAGGAGCCGCCGACGTAGCCGGCGTAGGTGCCGGTCCACGGGCTGGAGTAGATGCCGAACTTCAGCCCGAGCGCGTGGATCTCGTCGGCGAGCGCTTTCATGTCGGGGAACTTCTTGTTTCCCTGGATCGCGTTCAGCTCGCCGCCGCGCGGCGCCTGCCAACCGTCGTCGATGTTGATGTAGGTCCAGCCGTGGTCGCGCAGGCCCTTCGCCGCCATGGCGCGCGCGGAACTGAGCACGAGCTCCTGGCTCACGGCGTCGCCCCAGCAGTTCCAGCTGCTCCACCCCATCGGCGGTGTGAGCGCGATGCGGTCGCCGACAACGATGCGAAACTTCCGCGCCGCCTCGCCGAGCGCGTTCTTCGCGCGCAGCGTCACGGCGTATTCGCCGGTTGATGCCACCGAGCCGGTGATCATGCCGGTGGCGGCATCCACCCGCAGCCCCGCTGGCAGACCGTCGACGGCAAACACCATCGGCCGCTCCCCGGTGGCGGGAATGGCGTACAGAAACGGCGCCCCGGGGCGCACGCCAAAGAGGCCGGGGCCATTGACACGCGGAGTCGCGGGCGCGGGCGGCGTCAGGATCGGCGCAGCCGTGGCGTCCGGTTGAGCCGCCACCGAAGCGAGAAGGCCGGAACAGACGAAGAGCGCGCAGAGCGAAAGACGGCGGATGAGGGAATGCGGGAGCATACGAAAGAATGGGCGCATCGGTTACTCGACCTGCCACCAGTCGAGGCGCGGGGAGCCGGCCGCAACCCCAGTGAAGACGAGGAAGACATCGTGGACGCCGGCGGCTTTCACCAATGGGCACGCGACCGTCGCCCATTTCTCCGCGCCACCGGTGTCGGGGATCGCACAGGTGCCAATCAGCGGGCCGGATGCCTGATCCAGGCGGATCTCGATTTGCGCGCCTGTCGCCGTGGCGGCGACCGCGGCGCGGAAAGACCTCGCACCACCCGCCAGATCGGCGCCCTGCACTTTGAGGAAGGCGCGCTCACGCGTCGGATACGCGCAGAGACCCTGCCGCCCGTCGGCAGCGGTCTTGATCGCTTCGCTCCAACAGATGGTCTCGCCTTCGACACGACGGAACGGGTCGAGCGTGCCGAGCTGGGCAACGGCCGGAGCTTCCTCCCACCACGGCAGCTCGCAGATGGTGCCATCGGGGTTGTAGTCGAGTTTGGCCACGCAGACCGAGCGACGTTCGTGGTGCTGCGCGGTGAGCGCGAAGTTCAGTTTGAAGCTGAAACCGAAGACATAGGAGCCGCCCTTGTAGTCGATGATCCCCGGATGATTGCCCGAGGAGCGCCGGTCGGGGCGCACGATGTAGCCTTGATACGTCCACGGGCCGGTCGGCCGGTCGCTCATGGCGTACCCGATCCCCTCGGGGCAGCACGTGGAGGCGTAGGCCAGATAGTAGCGGCCGGCGCGTTTGTAGAACCACGGGCCCTCCTGATAGTTCTCGGGCTTGGTGGGCTCCTGCACGATCGGCCCGGCGCACGAGACCATGTCGTCGTTGAGTTTCACGTACCAAAGGTGCGGATTGCCGAAGTAGAGATAAGCCTGCCCATCGCCGTCGACGAACACGGTCGGGTCGATGTACCCCTCGGCCTTGTCGACCAGCGGACGGCCGAGCGCGTCTTGGAATGGCCCGAGCGGATTGTCGGCCACCGCCACGGCGATGACGCTCTTCGGCCAGCCTTCGACGCTGATCGGCACGTAGAGGTAGAACTTGCCGGCGCGCTCGACCACCTGCGGTGCCCACGCGTCGTTCGACTGGACCGCCCAGGGGAACGTCGCCAACGAGGCGATCGTGCCGTGGTCGGTCCAGTTGACCAGGTCGGTCGAAGTGTAGCACTTCCAGTCCTTCATCAGGAAACGCCCCTGACCGGGCGGGGCGTCGTCCTCGTCATGGCTCGTGTAGAGATAGACCACCCCGTCGTGCACCAGTGGCGCCGGATCGGCGGTGAAGTTCGTCTGGATGATCGGCTCAGCGGCGCGCGCGACGAGAGCCCAGGCTCCCGCCGCGGTGACGAACAAGCGGCAGGCGGAGGTGGAGGAGAAAAACGACATCATGGGTAGAAAGGGCTCACTCGAACTGCCACCAATCGAAACGGAACCGGCCTTTGCCGCCCTCCGTCGTGAACACGAGGAAGAGATCGTGGATACCGGTCGCTTCGGCGCTCGGGACCGCGAGTGTGCGCCACATTTGTTCTCCGCCTGTCGCGTCGACGGTAACCGCGGCGATCAGCGGCCCGTTCTTGCTGTCGAGTCGGACTTCGATCCGACCGCCGCCAGTCGTCGCAGCCGCACTGACGCGAAACGTCTTCGGGGCGACCGCGCCGAAGTCGACATGGTGCACCTCGATGTGATCGCCGTCGTCGATGTCGCAGACGGCCATCCCACCCTGGCTGCTGGGCTCGACCTCGATGCCGGACTCCCAGGCGATCGTCTCGGCCTCGGTCCGCTGGCGCGGGTCGAGCGTGCCGACCGGCGCCGGGCCTTGCACGGTCATGTCGAACGGCGTGATCGAGCCGTCGGCATTGAAGCGGAGTTCGTCGATGCAGACCGAGCGAGTGAAACCGCCACCGCCGGGCAGCGCGCCGTTATGGTAGAAGAGAAACGTGCGTCCCCGATAATCGACCACGCCAGGGTGGTTGGTGAACGCCCCACCCTGCGTCGGCATGATCACGCCGCCGTAGGTCCATGGACCGGCGGGGCTCGGGCCCGTCGCATACGCGAGATGCTCGGGGACGGGGCCGCCGGCATAAAAAAGATAATAGCGGCCGTCGCGACGATGGATCCACGGCCCCTCCTCGTAGGCGGTGTCGCGTTTCGTGTCGGAGCGTTTGCCGAAGGCGGCGACGGTCATCGGCCCGCGGGATAGGCCATGGTCGCCCACGCTCGTGTCGTACGAAACCATGTCGCGATTCAGCCGCACGTATTTGTAGGTCGGGTTGCCCCAGGCGAGGTAGGCCTGCCCGTCATGGTCGACGAAGACCGTCGGATCGATGTCGCCGACTTTGTCGAACACCAGCGGTTTCCCGAGCGCATCGCGGAAAGGCCCGAGCGGCCCGTCGCCGACCGCGACACCGATGGCCATGCCGCCGGACTTCTGGTCCATGGGGACGTACCAGTAGAACTTCCCGTCGCGCTCGATCGCCTGGCCCGCCCACGCGCTGTCCTTGACCCAGTCGAAGGTGCGGATCGAGAGCGGCGCGCCGTGGTGGGTCCAGTTGACCAGATCCTTGGTCGAGAACACGTGCCAGTCCTTCATCGTGAACCACGTCGAGTTGTCCTCGTCGTGGCCGGTGTAGAGATAGAGCGTGTCGCCGACGACCAGCGGCGCCGGGTCGGCGGTGTAGATCGTCTGGATGATCGGGTTGCGGGCGGAGAGAGCCGGGAGGACGCCGAGCGCCGCCACACCGCACGCAAGCGGGAGGATGGATTTCATGGATGAAGAGCAGCGAAGAGGTGAAGCCCGCGCGGCATGATCAAAGCCCCACTGCGAGTTCGCCCCGGATATCGGCCGACGACGCGCCGACGCGGATGGTCCACGCGCCATGCGGGATAGCGTACGCGCCGGCATTGTTGTCCCAACGGCGCAACGCGCTCGCGGGCACGGAGAGCGACAGCTTCCGAGTTTCGCCCTTCTGCAGCGGCACACGCCGGAAACCGCAGAGCGACTGGATTTCTCCGGGCCGCGCGCCAGCTGGGGGCACGGCGTAGAGTTGCACGACCTCGTCGCCCGCCCGGTCGCCGGTATTCGTCACCGCGACCTCAACGCTCAAACTGCCATCGGCCTGCGGCACCGCGCGCAGCGCGCCGTAGCTGAACTTCGTGTAGCTGAGCCCGTGGCCGAAGGGAAACAGCGCCTTGCCGCCGAAGTAGCGATAGGTGCGGCCGGCCAAGGCGTAATCGGTGAACTCCGGCAAATCCTCGGTCGACCGGTAGAACGTGACCGGCAGCCGCCCGGCGGGATTGTAGTTGCCGATCAACACATCGGCGACCGCGGTGCCCCCGGCTTGACCGGGATACCACGCCTGCAGGAGCGCCGGCAGTTTCTCGCTCGCCCACGGCATCGCGACCGCGCTGCCCGAGAGATTGACGAACACGATCGGCTTGCCGGTGGCGTGCAGCTGCTCGAGCAAACGCTGCTGCAACTCGGGGAGCTCGATGCGCTGGCGGTCACCGCCCGAATAGCCGTCGAAATCGACATCCATCTCCTCGCCCTCGAGCTGCGCCGAGATGCCACCCACAAACACGATCACATCCGCCTCGCGGGCGACGGCGAGCGCCGCCGCTTGGTCATCGACCGGCGGGGTGATCCACTCGAGCGCCACCTGTACCGGACCGGTGCCCTGCGCATATTCCAGCTCGAGCGGAATCGACGCGTTATCCGGCAGCACGCACGAACTCGTGACAGCGCGCTCCTCGGCCGCTTCGGCGGCAGCCGGCGACCACGAGTCGATGACGGTCCCGCCGTCGATCCGCAGCCGGAAGCCGCCGCGGGCGCGCACGCGGAAACGATACTCGCCGGCCATCGTGGTCTGCAGCTCGCCGCTCCAGCGCGCTGAGAGGCCGGTGTCCGGCAGACCGGCGGGCAGCGCGCCAGCGGCGCGGGAGGCGTTGCAGGCGTAACACAGCGGCCGCTCCGTCCGCTTCGCCACCGGCTCGCCCGCGAGATCGCCGTTGGCAAAAAACTCGCCGCGGAACCAGGGGTGCGGAATCAGGCGCCACTCGGCGGGCCGCGTGGAGTAATCGCAGCCGTGGGCGTAGTCGACGCGCACGCCGGCGGGCTCGAGCGCGGCCTTGAGGCCGGCCAACACTGTCACCGGGGCGGAGGGCTCGCCATTGTAGTTGCCGTTCAAAGCCGGGACCGAGGTCGCGTTGGGGCCGATCACGGCCACGCGCTTCAGGCGGCGCGGATCGAGCGGCAACAGCCCGTCGTTCTTGAGCAGCACGAGGCTTTCGCGCGCAGCCCGCAGCGCGAGCGCGCCGTGGGCGGGCGTGTCATTCTGATCGGGGGAAATTCGGGTGAACGGCACGCGCTCCTTCGGATCGAAGAAACCCAGGCGGAACAGCGTGCGCAGCAGGTCGTGGAGGCGGCGGTCGATCTCGGCTTCCGTGAGGAGGCCCCGGCGCACGGCTTCGTCCAGCGCGGGTGGCGCCCAGCCGCAACGCACGTTCATGCCGGCCCGCAGGGTCAGCGCCTGCGCGGCGGCGTCGTCGACGGCCCATTTGTAGCTGCGGCTCAAGTCCTCGACCGAGCCGCAGTCCGAGGTCACGTGACCGGCGAAACCCCAGCGGCCGAGCAGATCGTAGAGGAGCGGATGTACCGAGCACGGGACACCATTGAGCGCGTTGTAGGCCGTCATCACGACCTCGACCCGCCCCTCGCGCACGAGCGCCTCGAAGGCAGGAAGGTACGTCTCGTGGAGATCGGCCGCCGCGACCGTCGCATCGAACTCGTGACGCAACGACTCGGGGCCGCTGTGTACCGCGAAGTGTTTCGCGCACGCCGCCGCGACGAGGTAGTCGGGATGATCGCCCTGCAGGCCGTGCACGAACGCCACGCCGAGTCGCGCGGTGAGAAACGGATCCTCGCCGTAGGTCTCCTGCCCGCGCCCCCAGCGCGGATCGCGAAAGATGTTCACGTTCGGCGACCAGAATGTGAGGCCGCGAAAGATCGCGCCCTCGAGCGACGTGCCGGTGTAGCCGTTGAACTTCGCGCGACCCTCGACGCCGATCACCTGCGCGATCTCGCCATGGAAGGACTCATTCCACATCGCCGCGAGGCCGATGGCTTGCGGAAAGACCGTGGCGTGGCCGGCGTTCGCCACGCCGTGCAACGCCTCGCTCCACCAATCGTATTTCGGGATCCCGAGCCGCGGTACGCCGGGCGTGGAGTTGACCATCATCGACTGCTTCTCCTCGAGCGTCATGCGCGCGATGAGGTCGTCGATCCGCTCCGCCTGCGATCGCGAGGGATCGAGGTAGAGCGGAGCGGAAGCCGGTGCGGCAACGCACACTGTCGAGGCCGCGAGCGCGAGAGTGAGCGCGAACACTTTGGTCGGGGATGTCGTCTTCATGGTAGCGGGTTGCGGCTGGCGGCGCTGTCAGGGCGCTGGAGCGTCGGCCCACGCGAAGCTCGCGCCGTTCTTGCGGTCGGGGGCGATACCCCGGGCGGTCGCGGAGGTGAGCCCATTGGCCCAGCTCTCGACGGCCACGTAGCGGTGCGTGACGAGCGAGAGGAGGAGCACGTCGCCGGCCTCGGTCTGCGTCCATTGGAAAGTGGCGGCGGCGCCGGTGTCGCATTTGACCAACTTCACATCGCCGGTCTCGCCGGCGCCGGTGACCGTCACGAAGCCGGAGCCGTCGTCGGCCTGGAGCGCGACACGGCCCTGGCCGCGGTCGAGCACGCGAAAACGCGTACCGCCCCAGAGCGGCCCATCGCCGCCGCCGGCGCGCAGCAGGCCGTTCCACGCGCGCAGCGCGCGGCCGTCCGCGAGCGATGTGAACGTGATCGTGCGACCGAGCGGGATTGGCCGGCCGCGGCCGTTGGCGCGAGGCTCGTCGATGGCGAAGTCGTCGAAGTCCACGTGTCCGCCGGCGACGCCGGTCGCGTTGAAGTTGAACAGGGCAAAACGTACGCCCTGGAACGTCTTCAGCTGGTACGGCATGAGTAGCGGCTCGCCGAACGGCTGAAACGTGACGCCGTCGAGACTGTAGCTGAACGTGCCCTCGTCGGTGTCGAAGGCGCAGCGGGCGCGCAGCCAGAGGCGCGTGCCGACGAGCGGCGTGGACTGGGTCGCGCAGCGCGTCTGGTCGAACCACACGAGCTCCGTGCCCGTTCCTCCCCGACGCGCGCCGAGCCAGGCGTAGGGCAGATTGAGCAGCGCAAGCCCGGCGGTGTCGCCCGGGCGCAGCCCGGAGAGGTCGAGCGCCACGGTGGCGGACGACTCGGGGCCGAGCGCGCGCTGCGTGAGCGAATTGCGCGCGGTCCAGAAATCTGTCGCGGGCAGCGCGTGCAGGCGAAGAGCACCGGGTTTTTCCGTGAGCGACCACTTCGTGGAGTCGGGCACGTGGTTCCATTGCCACACCGGCTTGAGCTGCGATCCGGCGAAATCATCGCTGCGCTCGAAGGGCGCTCGCGGCGCGGAGGCGAAACCGGTGGCGGGTTTCAGCCAGGTGAGCGGCGAGCGGGTGAGATTGCCCGGCAGACCGAACAACGGCCAGCCGTCGCGCCACGTGACGGGCGAGAGACAGGTGAGCCGGCCGACGGAGTTGTGGTCCATCATCGACACGCCCCACCACTCCCCCGACTGGATCTGCACGATCCC
>DATGXA010000292.1:0-14168 GCA_035299125.1 Opitutaceae bacterium | reverse complement strand
AGAGGATCGGTGGCAAGCCGCCGGCGCAGACCTCGACGACCGGGTCCGCCCACGAGCGGCCATGGGAGCCGACGCGCCGCAACGCGATCGGCAGCTGCGCCGCGGCGAGCGCGGTGCGGAACGCCTCGTAGGTCGCTTCCGCGCCGGCGGCGATCCCGCCGGTGTCGAGCTGCACCCGGATGTAGTCGGCGGGCGGTGGCGGGGGGAGGAGCGCGAGCGCTTCGAGCTCGGGCAACGTGAGCGTGTTCATACGGCGGCCTCCTTCTTCGCGCGGTGGCGCGCCTCATCGAGGATGCCGGCGATCTCCGTGGGTTTCACGCGGCCGTGGGTCCTCCCGTCGCAGACCACCGCCGGCGACATGCCGCAGCAGCCGATGCAGCGCACCACATCGACGTGGAACTCTCGATCCGGCGTGGTCTGCCCCTCGCCCACGCCGAGCTGCGCGCGAAGCTCGGCGAGCAGGCCGGCGGCGCCCTTCAGGTAACAGGCGGTGCCGTTGCAGATGGTGACGTTATGCCGACCGGGCGGCTGCAGTTTGAAGTAGTGGTAGAACGTGATGACTTCGTAGATGCGGGCCAACTTCACGCCGAGCTCGCGTGCGAGCTCCATCGCCACCTCGCGCGGCACGTAGCCGTACTGGTTCTGGATCTCGTGGAGGATCATGATGAGGTTGCCCTCCTCGCCGCGCCAACGCGCCACGTGCTGCTGCACATCGCGGCGCACGCCCGACTCGAGCTTCGCCTGCGCGCGCTTCAACCGCTCAAGCCTCACCTCGAGCAGGCGCGAGACCTCGTCGCCGATCTGTTGGGGAATGTAGCCGTGGCGGCGTTCGATCTCCTCGAGCATCGCGAGCAGCGCGCCTTCGTCGTTTCTCCAGTTTTCCGACGCCGGTGCAGCCTCGGCGCCCGGGGTGGGCTCAGACGGATTCATGGCAATCGCGGGTTGGAGCGGGCGGCCCGTGGGGGCCGTGGGGACAGGGGAACCTAGCCCGGTAACGAGGTCCCTCAACTGGCCCGCCGCCGCGGCGGCGCCATCAGTAGCCGGTCGACGCGACCCGTAAGGCGAACTAAAGGCTGCGGCGGCGGAGCCGCCGGTGCAGCGAGAGGCACGCGGCATGCACGTGGCGCAGCTTCCAGAACACCGCCTCCGGCACCTTCTGCTCACGGGCAATGGCGGCGAGCTGGTCGACAACGTAGTCGAAGTACGAATCCTCCGAGAAGAACCGCCGGAACGCCGCCTGCGCCCTCCGGCCGAGCTCGGCGTAGTCGGGCTCGCGTTCGCAGAGCAGCGCCTCGATGCGCCCGACTTCGCGCTCAGGCACCCGCAGTGCGAACGAGGCCCAATCGGGCCCGCGCGGAAAGATCCATGCGTCGGAGAGGATCACGGGAGCCACGCCCAGCCGCATCGCCTCGAAGAGCCGGATGCTCGCCGCGCCCGTGCCGCGGGGGCACAGCGCAAACTTTGACGCCTCCATGGTGTGGAGATACTCCTCGTACCACGGCGCCTTGCCGGCGGCGTTGTGGGTGAAGGCGTTGAAATCCGAGGTGTCGTAGATGAACACATCGGGCCGCTGCCAACGTTGGGCGAAAAGCGCGGCGCGCACCGGGTGGCAGTCGCGGCCGCAGAAGGAGGCGAGATGGCGTTTGGGGGCGAGATAGGCGTGACCGACATAGCCTTCGATCAGCGGATTCTTGAAATCCGGGTGGTAGAGCGCGTAGCTGCCGGTGCGAAACCGCCCGCGAAACGGCAGCCCGCGGTGCGCGTTCACGTAGAGACCACGCAGGAGCGGGTGGAGCAGCCAGTCTTCGGACATGCCGAAACATTTTTCCGGGAAACGGCGCACGAGCGGATGCAGGCGCAGCGAACGGTAGGCGCGTTCGCGCCGGATGTTGCCGATCACGATCATGTCGGCCGCGGCGGGATCGTCGACGAGTTGGTGGCGGCGGGAACTGCGCGCCCAGAGAGCGCGCAGGCCGCGTTCGTGTTGGCGCCAAGCGCCGGCGTGAGTTTCGCAACTGGTCGGCAGCATCTTCATGCGCGCGTCGGCTCGTCGAGCCGGACGCAAAATATCCGGGAACACGCCGGGCGGGAGCGCGCCGCGGGCATTCCGCCCACCGAACCACGGCCCGGGGCGCGACCGACGCCACGCATCGGTCGCCGCCACCGCGAGCGATCTCCGTCGTGGGGAGGACCACATCGCACATTCCGAAACGCAGCGGAAGTTGCGAGGTTTTGTCCGGGGGCAGCGCGAAACCCTAACGCACTCCGCTACGGCGCCACAGGTTCAATGTCCGCCGCGATGCGGTGGACACGGGCCGGGTGTCGCGAACGAGCGGCATCGGCCAGCGCGGGCTGAAGCGCCGCGCTACCAGCCGTCCGCCGGCGCCATGGGACGAGCCGTGGGGGCCACACCGTTCCGCGATCAAGTGGGAGACGCGGGACGAATCGATCACCCAGCGCACCGGACGCCGACCTGCGGCGCCCGATTGCCCGGCACTCGTCCCTCGACGCTCGTCGCTCGACCGATTCGTCGACTCAGGGCACCGGCGCGGGGGCGAGGTGCCAGATGTCGCGATTGTAGTCGGAGATCGTGCGATCGCTGGAGAACTTGCCGACACGGGCTGTGTTCAGGATCGCCATCTTCGCCCAGCGCGCCTTGTCGCGGAACGCGGCGTCGACCCGCGAGTGCGCGGCGCAGTACGACTCGAAATCGGCGAGCACCATGAACGGATCGCCGCCGTCGAGCAGGCTGTGGCGCAGGCCGGCGAGGCAGTGCGGATCCTCCGGCGTGAAGTAGCCGGAGCCGAGCCAGTCGAGCACGGCGCGCAGCTCCTCGTTGTGGTGGAAGTATTCCCACGGGTTGTAGCCGCGGGCGTGGAGCGCGTTCACCTGGTCGACGGTGAGGCCGAAGATGAAGATGTTGTCGTCGCCCACCTCCTCGCGGATCTCCACGTTGGCGCCGTCGAGCGTGCCGATGGTGCAGGCGCCGTTGAGGGCGAGCTTCATGTTGCCCGTGCCCGAGGCTTCCTTGCCGGCGGTGGAGATCTGCTCGGAGAGATCGGCGGCGGGGATGATCTTCTCGGCGAGCGTCACGCCGTAGTTCGGGAGGAAGACGACCTTGAGCTTCCCGTTGATGCGCTCGTCGGCGTTGATGAATTTCGCCATCGAGTTCGCGGCCTTGATGATGCCCTTGGCGAGGTCGTAGCCCGGCGCGGCCTTGGCGCCGAAGACGAAAACGCGCGGCGCGATCTCAAGCTGCGGGTTCTGGAGAAGCCGGCGGTAGAGCGCGAGGATGTGCAGCAGGTTCAGATGCTGGCGCTTGTATTCGTGGAGGCGTTTCACCTGCACGTCGAAGAGCGCGTCGGGCGAGACCTCGACGTCGCAGAGCCGGCGGATGACCTTCGCGAGATCCTCCTTGTTGGCGCGCTTGGCGGCCATGAAGTCGGCCTGGAACTTCGGGTCGTCGGCCCATTTCTCGAGCTGGTGGAGTTCGTCGAGATCGCGGGTCCAGCCGCCGCCGATCTTGGAGTCGATGAGCGCGGAGAGACGCGGGTTGCAGGCGCGCAGCCAGCGGCGGGGCGTGATGCCGTTGGTCTTGTTGTTGAAGCGACCGGGGAAGAGTTCGTCGAACTCCGGGAAGAGGTCCTTCTTGAGGAGCTCGGTGTGCAGTGCTGCGACGCCGTTCACCGAGTGCGAGGCGATCACGCTCAGGTGCGCCATGCGCACGCTCTGGACGTTGCCCTCCTCGATGATGGAGCAGACGCGTTTCTTGTCGTTGTCGCCCGGCCAGCGCGCCTCGACGGTCTCCATGTGGCGCTGGTTGATGTCGAAGGCGATCTGGAGATGGCGCGGCACGACCTTGCGCAACAACGGCACGCTCCAGCGCTCGAGCGCCTCGGGGAGCAGCGTGTGGTTGGTGTAGGCGAAGGTGCGCGAGACGATACCCCACGCCTGGTCGAAGGCCATGCCCTCCTCGTCGAGCAGGATGCGCATGAGCTCGAGCACGGCGATGGCCGGGTGCGTATCATTGAGCTGGATGGCGACCTTGGCGGAGAAGTTGTCCCAGCCCTTGTTCGCCTTGCGGTAGCGGCGGATGATGTCGCGCAGCGAGCAGGCGACGAAGAAGTACTGCTGCACGAGGCGCAGCTCCTTGCCGCTCTCGGTCTTGTCGTTCGGGTAGAGAACCTTCGAGACGGTTTCACCGATGGCCTTGTCGCGCACCGCCTCGACGTAGCCCCCCTTGTTGAAGGCCGCCAAATCGAAGTCCTGGCTGGCGCGCGAGGCCCAGAGGCGGAGGAAGTTGACGGTGTTGGTGCCGTAGCCGGCGATCGGGATGTCGTGGGGCACGCCGAGCACGGTGCGGGTGTTGACCCAGCGCTGGTGCGGGCGGCCCAGGTTGTCGAAACGCGTCTCGACATGGCCATAGAGCTGCACCGACTCCGTGTACTCTGGCCGCTCGATCTCCCACGGCGCGCCGTAGACCATCCAGTTGTCCGGATGCTCGATCTGGTGGCCGTTCACGAATTCCTGGCGGAACAGGCCGAACTCGTAATGGATGCCGTACCCGATCGCGGGCAGGTCGAGCGTGGCGAGCGAGTCGAGGAAACACGCCGCGAGGCGCCCGAGGCCGCCGTTGCCCAGCCCCATGTCGTGCTCCTCGTCGAGGACCTTGTCGGGATCGAGGCCGAGCGCGCCGAGCGCGGCGCGGGTATCGGCGTGGATGCCGGCGGCGTAGAGGTTGTTCTGCAGCAACCGCCCCATCAGGTACTCCAGCGAGAGGTAGTACATGCGGCGCATGTTGGCGTTGTTGTGCACCGCTTGGGTGCGGATCATGCGCTCGAGCAGCCGGTCGCGCACGGCGAGGCAGGTGCAGATCCACCAATCACGCGTCGAGGCGCTGCCCTGATCGCGCGCCTGGGTGAACTTCAGGTGGTTCAGGATAGCGTTTTTGAGCGCTTCGACCTCGCCGGCGGCCGGTTTGGCGGCAGGCGCGGGGGCGACGGGAGCGGCAGGCGTGACGGGGGCCACGGCTTTGGCGCCGCGGGTTGGCTTGCGATTGGTGGATGCCATACGGAAATGGGAGCGGATCGCGCCAGTCCTATCGGCGCATTTCTTGCGCAATGAAGCAAACAGCGGGCCGGAAGCCTGTCCCGATGCCCCACCCTAGCAACGGTCTTTTTGAAACCGCCGGGTTAATTCCCCGCGACCGATCTCGATCAACGTCGGCCGTCCGCCGGGCGTGAGCAACGGCTGGTCGCACGCGAGCAACCGCGCCGCGAGCTCGGTGCCGGTATCCGTGCGCGCCGCCCCGCGCACCGCCCGCGCCGCCGCGAGCCGCGCCAACTCCTCCCGCGCCACCGCCGGCCGCCGCGGATCGAGCTGGCCTTCGCGCAGCCGCGCGAGGATGTCGCGCAGAAACGGCTCCGCCTCCGCCGGGTCGAGCCACGCCGGCGCCGCTTCGATGCGGAAGAAGTTTCGCCCGAACGCGCTCACGTCGAGTCCGTGCTGTTCGAGAAACGCGAGCTGGTCGGTGAGCATCGCCGCCGCGATCGGGTCGAGCTCCACCGGCACGGCGAACAACAGCCGTTGGCTGAGCGTGTGACCGTCGCGAAACTCGCGTTGCAGTTGCTCGAACAACACGCGCTCCAGCGCCGCGCGCCGGTCGAGCAGGACGACGCCCGCCGGCGTCTCGAAGACCTCGCAGTCGCCGTGCGCCGTGCCGAGGTGACGCCACCCAGCGAGCGCGCCAGGCCGGCCTTCGCCGGGGATCGCGTCGGGGACGGATTCGACCGCATCAGCCGCAGGGGCGAGCACCGGCGCAATCGCCGGAACCGGTCGCGCGAGCGGTTCGCTGGGCAGCGGCGCCGACAGCGGAGCCGGTTGCGGCAACACGATCGCGGGCAGCGGCGCCGCCTTCGGGACAACCAATGCTGCGGTCGGCGGCCGCACCGCGCTGGGCAGCGGCTCCAGCGGCGTCACGCGCTGCGCACCGGGCGGCAGCGCAGCGGCGAGATCGCCGGCCGCGTTGCGCAGCGCATCGAGCAGCGACCGCACGACAAACGTCCGCACGCCGGGCTCGCTGCGGAACCGCACCTCGCGTTTCGCGGGATGCACGTTCACGTCGACAGCCGCCGGCTCGATCTCCAGGAAAAGGAACGCCAGCGGGTACCGGCCCTTCGGCAGGTGCTGCTGGTAGCTCTCGATCAGCGCGTACGCCAAGGTCTTCGTATCCACCGGGCGCCGGTTCACGAACGTGATCATCTCGTGGCGCGTCGCGCGGCTGGCGCCGGGTTTGCCGATCAGGCCGGTGAGCCGCATCCCCTCGCCCGCCGCCTCGACCGGCAGCAGCGCCTCGGCGGTCTGGCGTCCGAAGATCGCGGCGACGCGCTCCAGCAGCGAGCGGCATGGCGGCGACTGGAAGATCGTGCGCCCGTCCTCGTTCAGCGTGAACGCCACCTCCGGATGCGCCAGCGCGTAGAACCGCACGCACTGGATGATGTGCGCCGCCTCGGTCGAGTCGCTCTTGAGAAACTTCCGCCGCGCCGGCACCGGATGGAAGAGGTTCGCCACCGTGATGCGCGTGCCGGGCGGCATGCCGCAGTCGCGCACGTGCACGAACTTGCCGCCGTTGACGAGGATCTCGGTGCCCGTCTCCGCCGACGCCGGACGCGTCCGCATCTCGAAACGGGAAACGCTGGCGATCGACGGCACCGCCTCGCCGCGGAAGCCAAAGGTGTGCAGCGCGTCGAGGTCGGTCGCCTCGGCGATCTTGCTCGTGGCGTGGCGCTCGAGGGCGAGCAGCGCGTCGTCGCGGTCCATACCCTTGCCGTTGTCCTCGACGCCCATCAGCGACCGCCCGCCGTGGGCGAACTCGACCGTCACCCGCGTGGCGCCGGCATCGAGGCTGTTCTCGACCAGCTCGCGCACGACCGCGGCCGGACGTTCCACCACCTCGCCAGCGGCGATCTGGTTGGCCACGCGGTCGGGCAGGATGCGGATGGTCGGCATGCGGGGACGGCGGAAGGATGGCGGAGAACAGACGGCGGACGACAGAAGGAAACGAAGAGAACGAAGGTGAGGCAGAGAATCTGGAACTCAGGAAATCAGGAACGGAAAATGGAGCAGAACGCCACCACAACGAGGACGGAGGACAGGGCGGTCGAGACTCTTCCGGCCCCGGCGCCCTCTGTACAGCTACCCTTCCGTTTCCTGATTTCCTAAGTTCCAGATTCTCCGCTTCTGTGCGGCGCCGTTTACCGCCGCTCGCCGTCCTCGCGGGCGAGGGACGTGTCGACCAGATTGATGAAGAAGCCGAACGCGCGCTGGGGTTGCTGGAGCAGGCTGCCGAGCTGGATCGGCTCGCGCCGCCCGGGCGGGTACTCGAACCGGCGCAGCAACAACACCAGCACGCCCATGCTGCCGCACACGAAGCCGAAGAACACGAGGAACCAGCCGAGGTCCATGCCCGGCGTGGTGCCGCCGGTCTTCAGCACCAGGCCCCACAGCACCGAGCCGAGGCCGCTGCAGAACGCCGTCGACGCGCTGTAGATCGCGAGCACCAGCGGCCGGTTGTCCTCCGGCACGATCGAGGGCAGATGGCTCGGGTACGTTGCCGCCCAGAGCGTGTAGCCCAGCCCGATCGCGAGGAAAACGAACGGCAGGTACCCGCTCGCGTCGAACCGGAAGACCAGCAGCGCGAGCCAGAACAACGCGACCGCCGCATACACGATCGCCGCCGCGAAGAAGAACGGCCGCGGGCCGCGCCGGTCGAGTTCGCCGCGCACCAGCCACGCCATGAGCATCACGCCGGTGTACTGCATCGTCGTGAACAGCACCACGTCGCCCGGCGAGATGTGCGCCTCCACGCGCAGGAAGTAGATGCAGAACGGCGGGATCGCCGTCGTCGCGAAGCCGAACCAGCACGCGGCCCACAGAAACGCACGGTAGCGGCTCGCCAGCAGGAAGATCCCCGGCGCCGCACGCACCACCTCGCGCAGACTGATCGCCGCGGGTTTCTCGGTGTCGGCCATGCGTTGCAGCGCGAGGTAGCTCAGCGCCGCGCCCACGAACGCCACCGCGTACTCGACCATGAACGCCTCGAAGCGCGGCAGCGTCTTGAAAAGGATCGCGCACAGCACCAGCACCGCCACACCCGCGATGCTCGAGATCATCTGCTCCGATGCAAAGTAGCGCCCGCGCGCGCTCTCCGGGAGCAGCTTGTAGAGCCACGGCAACCACGCGCTGCTGCCGAGCGAGCGGCAGAACGTGAAGCCGAACACGCTGCCGATCATCACCGCCCGCATCCACGACGCCGCGTGGCCGTCGCGCCCGAGATACGCCAGCGCGATGCACGGCAGCAGGAACAGCGCGCGCAGCCCCCAGCCCGAGAGCATCATCCGCTTGAACCCATATCGCGGAAGCAACGAGGTCGAGAGCACCTGGATCGGCGTCATCAGGTACACGAACGCGAAGCAGAGCCCGACCTGGAACGCGTCGCCGCCGAGCCCCTCGACCAACAACACCATCGGCGTGCCCAGCGCGATCTGCCAGTTCAGCGCGTTGAAGAATGAGAACACCAACGCCGGCCGAGCCACCCGCTGAGCGTCGGGCGTGAGCGCGGGAGCTTGAGTCTGGGAGTCAGCGGACGGCATTCAGAATCGGAAGGCGACAGAAGGAAACGAAGGTCACGATGGACGGAGCCGCCGCAGCAGACTCTGGGTCGCTCTGCGCTGGCACTCAGCTCTGTGCAAACACGACAATGGTGGCCACGAAAACCATCAGGTACGCGAAGGTGAAAAGGCGAAGAGCATCCATCTTCTTCTTGAGTGGGACACCCACGGACTTGGCGTATGCGCCGGAGAGAAGAAAGACGGAGAACCTAAAGTCGTTGCTTATTTGAAGAGACGACCGAAATAGCCGCCCGTACACATCGGGCTGATCCTGCTTCAGATCTCTTCTGACAGAGTAAATCGCGATGAGCCCGGTTAGGCACATCACGCCTAAAAGACAGAAAAGGACGGCTGAGAGCATTTCAATTGGGGGTAACTCTATAGCTGGATTCGGAAGAACTCATAGGCAGGAGCCTGCCTGCGGGCGATTCAGCGTACAGATCGTTCACCAGCCGAAGAGAATCTCCTTCACGAAGTAGACCACGCCCTTCATCGCTCCCTCCTGCTTGGCTACGATCCCAGTGGTGGCAGCGAGTAGAATGAGGAAGATGATCGCCAAAATGATCGGCAGGAAGAAAACCAGAGCGAGCAGCCCGGCGACGAGCAAAGCCACAAGCGCCCAGCTGAGCACACGGATGCCTCCGCGAACTTCGCTTCTCTGGGTTCCTTCGTTCACTTCGTTACCTTCTGTCGCTTCCGGTTCCGGTCTTCACCTACCCCTTCACTCCGCGAGCGCTTTGCGCCAGCGGGAGAGTTGCTGCTTCACCTGCTTGGGCGAGGGCATGCCGGTGCCGCGGCGGGCGAGCATCGCGCGGCCGAGGTTGAACACCGTCGGCCAGTCCTTCGCGAACTCCTGGTGGATCTTCTGCGCCTCCTCCTGCGGGACTTGGGGCAGTGGCACGCCGAGGCCTTCGGCGCATTTCACGAGCGCGCCCACGGCGTGGTGCGCGTCGCGGAACGGCACCCCGCGGTCGACGAGGTAGTCGGCGAGATCGGTCGCGAGCAGAAGCGGGTCGGCCACTGCGGCGGCGCAGGCGTCGGCGCGCACCTTCGCGCCGGCGAGCGTGCCGGCGAGCACCTCGGCGCAGATCACGAGCGTGTCGTGGCTGTCGAAGAGCGGCGGTTTGTCCTCCTGCAGGTCGCGGTTGTAGGTGAGCGGCAGGCCCTTCACGAGGACGAGCAACGTGGTGAGGTTGCCCACGAGGCGGCCGCTCTTGCCGCGGAGCAGTTCGGCGGCGTCGGGGTTCTTCTTCTGCGGCATCAGGCTCGAGCCGGTGCAGAAGGCGTCGGGCAGGTCGATGAAGCGGAACTCGGCCGAGCTCCAGAGGATGAGGTCCTCGGCGATGCGCGAGAAATGCACGCCCGCGATGGCGGCGGCGGACGCGAACTCGAGGAAGAGATCGCGGTCGGCCACCGTATCCATGCTGTTGGGCGTGACCTGCGGGCGGCCTTTGGCGTCGACGAAGCCGAGCTGTTTCGCCACGAACTCGCGGTCGATGGGCAGCGTGGTGCCGGCGATCGCGCCGGCGCCGAGCGGGCAGACGTTGGCGTGCGCGGCCACTTCCTCGAAGCGGCGCACGTCGCGCCCGATCATCTCGACCCAGGCGAGCAGGTGGTGCGCGAGCGAGACCGGCTGCGCGCGCTGGAGGTGCGTGTAGCCGGGGATGTAGACGTCCTGGTGCAGGTGGCCGAGGTCGACGAGCACGCGCTGGAGCGCGCGCAGGCGCAGGCCGATCTCGCGGCAGGCGTGCTTGAAATAGAGCCGCATGTCCGTCGCCACCTGGTCGTTGCGGCTGCGGGCGGTGTGGATCTTGGCGGCGGCCGCCACGCGCTGCTTGAGCGCTTGCTCGATGTTCATGTGCACATCCTCGAGCTTCGTGTCCCACACGAACTTGCCCGCCTCGATCTCGGCGAGGATGACGTCGAGCCCCTTGTGGATGGCGTCGCGCTCGGCCGCCGTGAGGATGCCGACGTGCGCCAGCATGGCCGAGTGGGCCTTGCTGCCCGCGATGTCGAACGGCGCGAGCCGCTGATCGAACGACACGGACTCGCTGAAGCGGAGCATCAAGTCGGCGGGACCGCTGGAGAAGCGACCGCCCCAAGTGGCTTGGGAAGCTTTGGCCATGCGCGAAACCCAACGGCCGCCCTCCGGCGAGGCAACGGGAAAGGTGGCGACGCCGGACGGTGGGCGCGCTCACCCGCGGCCGAGCGGCACCGCAGCCCCCCGGTCCGCCGCACGCCTGCGGTAGCGTCACCGCTCGCCGGCGGACCGCTCCGCCCGCCCACGGCCCTCGCGCGTTCCCGGCGACACGCTTCTGCGCCCTCATGGTCCGGGCACGAGATCGAATTCCACCGCAAGCGCCATGCGGTTGCCGCCAGTTGCGCTCGCAACCGCGGCGCCCGTTCCCATCCCCCTCACCGCCGTAGTCGGTAAAAACCACGCGACGAGCCGAGCTGCGCGGTGTTCTCGGCGAACGGCGAGTCCACCAGCGGAAACGCGTCCCAGTTCACTAGATCGGTCGAAGTCTCCAGCAACCCGCCGCCGCTCCAATCGAGCCGCAGGTAGCCGTCCGCGGCGGGCGTGATCGTGATCGGGCTCTCGGGTGCGGGAGCGGGCAGGCCCTGCGCATCGATCTCGGCGCGCAGGAGCGCGAGCACGTGGAGATTGTTGTCCTGCGTGGCGGAGAAACCGGGCGTGGTGTGGGGCTTCAGGGTGAATATCACGCCGCAGAATCCGCGTTTCCGGTCCACCCACGGAAAGCTGCCGAACGCCCCCGGGCTGCATACTTCCTCGACCGGCGCATCGACGGTCGGCTGCGCGAGAATCCACGAACCCAAGCCGTAGTCGCCGCGGTGGCCATAGACGTTGTAGTCGCTCGGCGGCCACGGACTGGCGTACTCGAGCAGACCCCAGGTTTGGTTCCGGAAAAATACCTCCACGGAACGGCTGCTCATCACGATCGTCCCGTCGGGCGCGATGCCGTTGCGCAGCACCATCCGCAGGAACTTCAGATAATCGTCGGCCGTGCAGCGCACGCCGCCGGCGATCGCGGGATTGGGGGCGAACACATCGTAGCTGGCCGAAGTCATCCCGAGCGGACCGAACAACAGCTCGTTCGCCAGAGTCGTCCATGTCTTGCCCGTCACCACTTCGCAGATTCGTCCGACGACCTGCATGCCGTCGCCCTCGTAGGCGAGCTGCGTTCCGGGCGGGAAGACGCAGGGGGTATGCGCGGCGATTTGGGCAACCGACTCCGCGAGCGTGAGCGTGCGGTCGATCTCGTAGTCGGGGTCGCCGAGAAACAGGCCCGACGTCATCGCGAAGCACTGGCGGATGGTCGGCGTGCCCTTCCCCACGGCGTCGAACTCCGGCAGATAAAGGCCGATGCGGTCATCGAGGTTGAAGTAACCGCGTTCGGCGACGATGAGCACGATCGCGCCCGAGAGCCATTTCGAGCACGAGGCGATGGCGAGCTTGGTGTCGGCGCGGATCAGGCCCGACTGATAGGAGAACAGCGGCGCGCCGCGCAGCTCGGCGACCGCGCACACGCCGGGGCCGTAGAGATCGAGGTGGTCGGCCAATTGGCTGCGCGCCGCCGTAAAGTCGTACGCCGGCAACTGGGCCAGAGAAGCCGCGGCGAGCACGAGTGCGGAGGAAAGGAGCGCGAGGTGACGCATGCTTCACAAAACGCGCGAGCCAGCCGCAGGTTTCACGTTCGCTCGCGGCCCGACACGCCACCGCGCGCGGCCTCACTCCCGCCAGTGGAACACCACGGGCTTCTCGATCTCGGCGAGCAGGCTGCGGTGCACGGGGCACGTGAGCGCGGCGCGTTCGAGCTGGCCCTGCGGGTCGGCGCTGCGCGGGAGCGGAATCCAGATCTCGGTGGTGAGCTTCGCGATGCGGCGCGGCGGCGGCGTCATCTCCTTCGTCACCTCGGCGCGAGCACCCTCGAGCGCGAGACCGAGCTTGCGGGCCGCCATGCCCATGATCGTGAGCATGCAGGAGCCCAGCGCCGTCGCCACGAGATCGGTGGGCGAAAACGTTTCGCCGCGCCCCTGGTTGTCGACCGGCGCGTCGGTCGCGAGCGTCTGGCCCGAGGGTCCGTGAGTCGCGACCGTGTGGAGGTCGCCTTCGTAAACCGCGGTGATCTTGACCATGCGCGGCAGCGAACCGCTCGCGGTAAACCTGGGCAAACGCGAAACCGGCGCCGTGGCCGACGGCGCGCGGGACGGGAAACTCCGCCCCACTATTCCGTCTCCGCCAGTCGCGCGAGCGACTCGGGCATGGCGACGGCGTTCCACACGGTCGCGAGAGGATAATGCGACTCCGCCGGGTCGTCGCTGGCGCGGCCGAGCACGAGTTCGCCGGCTTCGACGCGTTGCACGAGCTGCGGGTACGGCACAGTGGCGTCGGGCACGAGCTGGCCGGGGCGACGTTGGAAAACAAAGCCGTCGGGCCGGAGCGCCGAGGGGCCAAACACGACCGATTGGCCATCGTGCACCCGCTCAACGATGCGGCCGGCGATGACCGGCACCACGCAGGCGTCGAGCGCCTCGACCACCTGGCGAAAACGCTCCGCACCGCCGTTGGCCGGGTCGAACCACGTCACGGCATCGAGCACGACCGCGTCGCGTCCGGCGTACCACGCCACCTGCGGGCCCTCGCCACCGAGCCCGTGCGCCACGCCGAAACGCAAGCCGCTCAGCGAAGCCACGGGCCACACGCGACCATCGAACTGGATGCGGCGCGAATCGATCTCGAGCACCGTGCCGCCGAACTCCAGCCGCAGCGCGCCGTTCTGCGCGCGCTGGAATTGCTGGAACAGTTGCCGCCGCTCACGCACGACGAGCGTCCGCGACTCCTCGTCGAGCAACTCGGCTGCAAGCACGCAGGCCTGCGCGGTGACTTCGAACTCGCCGATCTCCAGCCACGCCTCGCGTGCGAGCTGCCGCAGCTGCCGCACGACGCGCTGCCGGTACGCAGCCTGCGCACGCTCGTCCCAGGAAAACTGTTCCACGGCCGGCGCGAGCGTCTCCGTGCAGAGCCGGAGCACGGCCTCGTGTTTGCCGGAGTCGGTGCCCGCGGCGAGGGCGGCGGCGACGAGGCGTTCCCAGCACTCGCGCACCGCGACCGTGGCGCGGCGCCGCTGGTCGGCGCCGGCCGGCCAGCCGGAGAGATGCAGCAGCCATGGCAACACAGCCGGATCCCCCGGCACGCGGCGCGCATGCTCGACCAGCCCCGCGAGGGAAACCTCGATCGTGCGCGAGCCGATCCGGCGCAGCAGCTCGGAGTCGGGCCCGGCGACGGACTCGGCGACGCGACGGCGCGTGGCGAGTTGTCGGAGCACTTCGGCGACGTGCCGCAGGCAGGGCTCGTCGTCGGCGGTGATGCGCTCCTCCGCCTCGTTGAGGCAGTCCTCCGCGCGCTGCCACTCGGCCGAGAGCGCGAAGGCGAGCGCCTCGCCGAGCGCGGGCCCGTCGCCGAGCCGGCGCACGGCG
>DATGXA010000291.1:0-4740 GCA_035299125.1 Opitutaceae bacterium | reverse complement strand
GTCGCGTAAAGCGCCTGCTCGACTGTCTTGGGATCGTGGTAACGAGCGAGCAGCGCCTGAAACCGGCGATGGTAGTCCTCGAAGAGCGTTTCGCTGTGCCAGAGCGTGTCGTCGGCATCGAAGCCGATCGCGGTGATCATGCGCGGCGAGTGTGCGTGGCGGATGGCGGGTGTCGAGCGGCGCGGAGGTGCAGGCGCGGGGCGACTCGTGTGGTGGTGTGGAAACGAAAAACGGCGCCGCCGTTGCCGACGTCGCCGTGGTCACGTTTTCCGCTGCGGCGGGAGCGACGGGACACGACTGACCCAGTGATCGTGCGCTCGTCGGCGGCCGTTCCGGACCGGGATCGGCCGCCTCTCGCCGGAAAGTGGTTCAACTGGCGGCGGGTTTCTCGACGGGTGCGGCCGGCGCTGCAGGAGCGGCGGGGGCGGTGATCGAGTCGCAATGGATCTTCTTGAGGTGATCGAGGCCGTAGCGCTCGCCGATCGCGGCGATGCGAGAGGGATCGATGTTGCCGACGATGTTCACGAAGACCGCTTCGCCGGTCTTGCCGAGCACGGTGACCGTGAGTCCCTCGATCGCGGAGTTGCGACCGATCTTCACGAGCACGGCGACATCGTCGCCATTGTCCTGCACGTTGACGGCGCGGTGCCAGCCCTGCTCGACGAGGTCGGCGCGGATCTTCTGCACACGGGCGGTAAGATCGGCGCGGTTTTTCTCGTCGAGGCCGAGCACGTTGACGCGGACGTGCTTGAGATCTTTGAGGAGCGCGGCGGCGTCGGCGTCCTGGCATTTGGCGATCGTGGCGGCGAACGTGAGCAGCGGCTCGGGGAGGTTGACCTCGACGTTCTGGGTGCTGGTGACGCCGGAGAGTGCGGCGGCGAAATCGACGAAGCCGGGTTCGGCTGCGGTGGCGGAGACGGTGGTGATGGCGAGGCTCGCGGCGCAGGCCGCGGCGAGGAGAGTCGAACGGAGGGAGGATTTCATGGTGGTGGATCTTGAGGCCGCGCCGGCGAAGAACAGGTGCGGCGCTGAACCCAACACACCGCAGCCCGCGGAAAGTTGCAGGGGCGCGAATATTCCCGCGAGACGCGGGCGGTCACGCCTGTCCCGCGGCGGTGAGCTTCGCTTTCACGGTGCGGCGGTCGAGATCGAGGCGGCGGGCGGTCTCCTCGATGTTCTGCGTGCGCGCGTAGACGCTGCGGCAGTAGTGGGCGAGCAACTGCTCCGCGGTCCAGGAGCCGGTCGCGAAGATCACTTCCCAGTCGGGCGCGCCGTCGGAGGGTGAAGCCACGCTGCGCGGATGATATTCGCGGCGGAGGAGGATGTTGCGGACGCATTGCTCGAGTTCGCGGAAGTTGCCCGGCCACGCGTAGTTGGCGCCGAGTTCGCGCTCGATCCACGCGAGTACCTCCGCGGCGACGGCCGGCGCCTCGGTCTCGCCGACAAGCCGGCGCGCAACGACGCCGACCAGCAGTGCGAGGTCGCCCGGCGTATCGGAGAGCTGCTCGCGCAAGGACGGCGCGGCGATCTGATCGCCGCAGAGCCGGAAGAAGAAATCCTCGCGGAAACGGCCGGCGCGGATCTCGGCCTCGAGGTCGCGGTTGGTGGCGGCGACGATGCGGCCGGCGAAACGCCGCGGCTCGCTCTCGCCGAGACGTTGGAAGGTGCGCGACTGGAGCACGCGGAGGAGTTTCACCTGGATCGACGCGTCGACCTCGCCGATCTCGTCGAGAAAGACGGTGCCGGCGGCGGGGCAGACCTCGAGCCAGCCCTCGCGATCGGCGAGCGCGCCGGTGAACGCGCCGCGGCGGTGTCCGAAGAGTTCGGATTCGACGAGCGTCGGCGAGAGCGCGGCGATGTTGAGCGGGAAGAAGAGTTGCTCCGGATGCCCGGCGAATTGTCCCTTGCGCGGGTCGAAGGGCAGATGCCGCGAGAGCGCGAGGGCGCGCGCGACGAGCTCCTTGCCGGTGCCGGATTCGCCGGTGACGAGGGTCGTGATCTCGCCCATGCGCGCGAAGAGGCAGCGCCGGTAGCGCCGCATGTCGTGGGTGAAGATCGATTGCCAGATCGCGGCGCGCAGACGCGCCATCGGCCGCGACGCGCCGACGAGCGAGCGGTGGATATGCAGGAACGCGCGGCGCACTTGGAAGAAGAACGCGAACAACGCCTCCGGCGGGCACTCGTCGAGCAGCGCCACGCCCGGCCGGCGGAGCAGGCGTTCCACCTCGGTGGCGAACTCGCGGTAGTACGGCGCGCGAAACGCCGCGGTGGTCTCGGCCCCGGCGATGGTTTCGTCGAAGCGCGCGCAGTAGCGGTGGAACACCGAGAAGAGCACGAGATCGGCGAAACGTTCGCCATCGCTCGCAGATGGTGGGCGCACTCCTGCCGCGCCGCCGGCGCTCGGCCAAGCGTTGGCGAGGCGCTCGACGAGGGCGTCCACGCGCCGGCGGATCAGAGCGAGATTCGGCTGCGGCACGGCGGCTGTGGCGGCGTTTTCGGTGGTACCGGGCTGGAGATTCCATTCGGCGCCTTCGCGCACGAAATCGGCCGCGAGGGCGTCCTGCTCGGCTTCAATGCGCTCCGGGAGGAAGGGATTGGCGTAGATCAGCCGTGAGATCGCGGCGGCAAAATCGGCCTCAGTACCGGAAAACAGACTCATGCGCGGGAACTGATAGACCTGCAAAATATGCAAGGCAACTGTCATAAAACGCCGGTCTAGGGAATGGCGGTCGCGAGTGGATTCTGCGGAAGTCGTTCAAGGCCAAGTGTCCCCGGTAGGCGTGCTGGATTTGGCACGCGCTGGGCAAAAGGAGCGACGTTCACCAAACGCACACCATGAAAACCATTCGTTCGCTGTTTCTCGCCGCTGCCGGGTTGTGGGCGATCGCCACGTCCGCCTTCGCGGCTGGCACCCTGACGCCCGTCGGCGCGACGCAGTCCCCGATCCAGATCCGCGACCACCACGTCGACATCGTGATCAACAACGGCTTCGCGCGCACCGAGGTCACGCAGACGTTCTTCAACCCGAACGCGACCGACCTCGAGGCGATCTACGCCTTCCCGGTGCCGAAGAGCGCCAGCCTATCCGAGATGACGATCTGGGCGGGCGAGAAGGAGCTGCACGGCGAGGTGCTCCCGAAGGCGCAAGCCAAGCAGGTCTACGAGGAGGAGAAGGCTGCCGGCAACGATACCGGCCTCGCCGCCAAGAACAGTTACCAGACCTTCGAGTTCCGCGTGTCGCCCGTGCGCGCCGGCGCCGAGACGCGGGTCCGCTTCGTCTACTACCAGCCGCTCGAAATCGACACCGGCATCGGCCGCTACCTCTACCCGCTGGAGGACGGAGGGACGGACGACGCCGGCGCCTCGTTCTGGACGCAGAACAAGCAGGTCGATGGCAACCTCTCGATCACGCTCGAACTGAAGAGCGCCGCGCCGATCGCCGATGTGCGCGTGCCCGGTTTCGAGACCGCGGCCGCCGTGGAGAAACTCGCCGACGGCCACTATCGCGTGAAGCTCGAGCGCACCGGCGCCAAGCTCGAACGCGACTTCGTGTTTTACTATCGGCTACAAGACGGCCTGCCCGGCCGCATCGAGCTGATCCCGTACCGCGCCGCCGCTGACAAGCCCGGCACGTTCATGATGGTCGTCACGCCCGGCGTCGACCTCCAGCCGCTCACCAACGGCGCCGACTACGTCTACGTGCTCGATGTGTCCGGCAGCATGCAGGGCAAGATCGCCACGCTCGCCCGCGGCGTGGGCAAGGCGCTCGGCCAGATGAAGCCGCAGGACCGCTTCCGCATCGTCACGTTCAACGACTCCGCCCGCGAACTCGTCCCGTGGACCGCCGCCTCGCCCGAGTCCGTGCAGAACGCCCTCGCCACGGTGCAGAACCTCGTGCCCGGCGGCAGCACAAACCTCTTCGACGGCCTCGAACTCGGCCTCCAAAAAACGGATGCCGACCGCGCGACCTCGCTCGTGCTCGTCACCGACGGCGTGACCAACACCGGCGTGGTCGAGCCGAAGAAGTTCGCCGCGCTGCTCCGGCAAAAGGACATTCGCGTCTTCGGCTTCCTCATGGGCAACAGCGCCAACTGGCCGCTGATGCGCGTCGTCGCCGAGACGAGCGGCGGCTTCTACGCTGGCGTGTCCAACGACGACGACATCCTCGGCCAGATCCTGCTCGCGAAGTCCAAGATCTGCTTCGAGGCAATGCACGACGCGCAGCTCAAGATCACCGGCGTGCGCGTGACCGAGACGACCGGCGACTACCCCGGCAAGCTCTACCGCGGCCAGCAGCTCGTCGTCTTCGGCCGCTATGAGCAGGCCGGCCCCGCCAAGGTCGAGCTTCGCGCCCGCATCACCGGCGAGGACAAGACCTACGCGACGACGTTCAACTTCCCCGAGACCGACACGGAGAATCCCGAGATCGAGCGCCTCTGGGCGATGAGCCTCGTCGAGCAGATCGAGACCGGCCGCGACCGCGGCGACACCGACCCGAAGGAGGCCGACGCCGCCATCCGCGACCTCGGCACCTCGTACCAGATTGTCAATGACCAGACCGCCATGGTCGTGCTCGACGACGCGTCGTTCGCCAAGCGCGGCATCGATCGCCGCAACCAGCAACGCGTCGCCACCGAGCGCCAGGCGCAGGCCGTGCGCGCCGCGCAGCCCGCCCGCGACGCCCAAGTCGACAAGGCGCAACCGGCCTTCTCGCGCCCGGCGCACTCGGTCGGCGGCGGC
>DATGXA010000290.1:0-13821 GCA_035299125.1 Opitutaceae bacterium | reverse complement strand
TCTACCAAGGTATGCCGCCGGGCGTCCGCGAGCCGAACTACGTCCTGCTCCCCTATCGGTTGGCGCTCCTTCGGCCCACCCACTCGGCCCGCCCCTGAACGATGAAGCCGCATCGAAAAACGACTCCGTTCTGCGCGCTGGTTCTAGGCTGCATCGCCGCCGCTGCACTGACACGGGCCGACGTGGTGCCCTCGTCACTGTTCTGTAACCACGCGGTGCTCCAACAAGGCGCGCCGATCCCCGTATGGGGCACGGCCGATGAAGGCGAGAAGATCACCGTAACGCTCGCGGGGCAGACCGTGACGACCCAGGCGCGCGGCGGCAAATGGAGCCTGCGGCTCGAGCCGTTGCCGGCCGGTGGCCCGCACCTCCTCACGATCCAAGGCAAGAACCGGGTGGACATCTCGGATGTGTTGATCGGCGAAGTCTGGGTGTGCGGCGGCCAGTCGAACATGGAACGCCAGCTCGGCCTGCGCCAGTGGCAGAAACCGATCAAGGACTGGCAGGCCGAGGCCGCCGCCGCGGATTTCCCGCAGATCCGGCACTTCGGTGTCGTGCAACACATGGCGTTGGAGCCGCAAGCCCGCGTCGAGGGCCAATGGCTCGTCTGCACACCGCAGACTGCGCCCGATTTCACCGCGGTCGGCTTCTTCTTCGGCCGCGCGCTGCATCTCGCCCGCGGCACGCCCATCGGATTGATCCACAGCTCGTGGGGCGGCACGCCCGCCGAGGCGTGGACCAGCCGCGACGGCACCACCCACATCCCCGAATTGAGCGATGTCTGCGCTCGTCTGGACCGGATCCGACGCGATCCCGCCGGAGCTCGCGTCGAGTTCGAACGCAACCTCGCGCGTTGGTTCGAGATGAACGATCCGGGCTCCGCCTCCAACCCGCCCTGGTGCGCGGAGGCGCTCGATACCAGCGCGTGGCCGGTGATGCGCCTGCCGGTGTTTTGGGAGAGCGTCGGGTTGCCCGATCTCGACGGCGTGGTCTGGTTTCGGCGCGAGTTTGAGGTGCCGGTCTCGTGGGTCGGGCGGGAAGTCGAGCTCCACCTCGGGGCGGTCGACGATATCGATGCCACTTGGATCAACGATCGCTTCGTCGGCTGCCACACGAAATGGAGCGAGCCGCGCGAGTACCAATTGCCTGCCGGCACGCTGAAACCCGGCCGCAACGTCATCGCCATCCGGGTCCTCGATACAGGAGGCGGTGGCGGCATCTGGGGCGGCGACACGCTGCGGCTCGAGCGCACCGACGACCCCGCCCTCGCGATCCCGCTGGAGGGCGACTGGAAGTACCGCATCTCGGTCTCGTCGCGCAACGCCCCTCCGCCACCGATCGATCCCTCGATCGCCCAGGGAACACCGACCGTGCTCTACAACGGCATGATCGCCCCGCTGCAGCCCTACGCGATCCGCGGCGTGATCTGGTACCAAGGTGAAACCAACGCCACCCGGCCCCAATTCTATCGCCGCGTTTTCCCCAACCTCGTCGCCGATTGGCGCCGCGCCTGGGGCCAAGGCGATTTCCCGTTCTTGTACGTGCAAATCGCGCCCTTCCGGGAGATGCCGCCCGAGATCCGCGAGGCGCAACGGCTCTCGCTCGCCAAAATCCCCAACTCCGCGATGGCGGTCACGATCGATGTGGGCGACGCCGACGACATCCACCCCGCGGACAAGAAGCCCGTGGGCGAACGCCTCGCCCTCGCCGCTCGTGCGCTCGCGTACGGCGAGAATCTGGAATATTCGGGGCCGGCTTTCCGCTCGTTCCGCGTCGACGGCCGACGCGCCATCCTGACGTTCGACCATCTCGGCGGCGGACTCGTGGCGAAGGATGGCGAACTGACGGGCTTCACCATTGCCGGCGCCGACCAAGCGTATCATCCCGCTCGCGCCACGATCGTCGGCGACACGATCGAAGTCACCGCCGAGGAAGTCTCCGCGCCGACCGCCGTGCGCTACGCCTGGGCCAACGTGGCCGCTGGCAATCTGTTCAACCGCGCTGGCCTGCCCGCGTCGCCCTTCGCGACGGACTCAGCGGATTGACGATCCCTCCGATCGGCTCGGCCCGACATGGGGGCCAATGCGCGCCGGAAGATCGCTGAAAAGCGCTCGCGTCTGCCGTGGGTGCGCGACGCCTTCGCCCACCACCATCCACTCGCGCGCCCGGGTCGAGCGGGTGGGTCTCGCGAATGTCTTTGCCGCTTACTCCCATGGCCGGGTCGCGGGAAATCCGGTATTGAATGAGCCAAGCAGGCGCCCACGCCGCCGCGCTCTCCATGTCATCTTCCACTGTCGGCGTCCCCCTTCTCGTCCGCGTGTGCCTCGCTGCGCTGTGCGCCCGCCCGCACCGGCGAGACGCGACGCGTTACTCGAATGTGTTCGAGCTGAAACCTGGCGCGGTTTTCATATCAACCGACCAGTCGCATTTCACGTGCTTCGATCTCGCCGCCGAAATCGAGCGCGGTCGAACCTCACTCGCTCGGATAGAGCGCGCACCAGCCCACCCCCACACAATCGCCTTCCACCCGTCGCCCTTATGAAACGCACGTCCCGCCTCGCGATCGCCGGCCTCCTCAGCCTCGTTCTCGCATCACCCATGCTCCGTGCCACCGACACCACCGCACCGCGCGAACGCGTGTCGCTCAACACCGATTGGCGTTTCCACAACGGCGACCCGGCGTGGGTGCAACCCAGCTTTAATTACACCACCGTGCGCGCCTGGATCCTGCCGAGCAGCGCGCCCCTCCTCGGCGCCGGCACGGCCAAGCCCTCGCGCCCCGCGGGCAGCCTCGGCAGCGACATCGCCGCCGTGCAGCCGGGCTTCGACGACAGCGCATGGCGCGCGCTCGATCTCCCGCACGATTGGGCGATCGAAGGCCCCTTCCGCCAGGATTTGCCGGGCGAGACCGGCAAGCTCCCCTTCGCCAACCCGGGCTGGTATCGGAAAAAGTTCACGCTGCCCGCCTCCGACACCGGCCGCCGGCTGACGCTCGAGATCGACGGCGCCATGTCGTCGCCGCTCGTCTGGCTCAATGGCGAGTTCGTCGGCGGTTGGGCCTACGGCTACACGTCGTTCCAACTCGACCTCACGCCGTACGCCAAGCCCGGCGCCGAAAACGTCCTCGTCGTACGGCTCGAAAACCACCCCGAGTCGTCGCGTTGGTATCCCGGCGCCGGCCTCTACCGCAACGTCTGGCTCACCAAAACCGGTCCGATCCACGTGGCGCAGTGGGGCACGTTCGTCACCACGCCGAAAGTGACCGCCGAATCGGCGCTGATCTCGGTCGAGGTGCGCACGGTGAACGACACGCCCGCCGCCGCCGATCTCACCCTCGACTCCGAAATCTTCGCTCTCGACGCCGCGGGCAAGAAGTCCGCCGCCGCCGTCACGACCGGTCAGCCGGTCAAACTGCACGCGCCGGCGCGCCGCGAAGCGTCGACCACGCAAACGCTGAAAGTCAGCGCACCGAAACTCTGGAGCCCCGCGTCGCCCGCCCGCTACGTCGCCGTCACCACCATCAAGCGCGGCGACGAGATCGTCGACCGTGTCGAGACGCCCTTCGGCATCCGCACGATCGCGTTCGACGCCGACCGCGGCTTCCTCCTCAACGGCGAAGTCGTCCGTATCCAAGGCGTCTGCCTGCACCACGACCTCGGCGCGCTCGGCACCGCAATCAACGTCCGCGCGATCGAGCGCCAGCTTGAGATTCTTCGCTCCATGGGCTGCAACGCCATCCGCACGTCCCACAACCCGCCCGCGCCGGAGCTCCTCGATGCGTGCGACCGCCTCGGTTTCCTCGTCCAGGACGAAGCCTTCGACTGCTGGGCGAAGGGCAAAGGCCGCAACGACTATCACCGCTTCTTCCCCGACTGGCACGAAGCCGACCTGCGCGCCCTCGTCCGCCGCGACCGCAATCACCCGAGCGTGATCATGTGGAGCATCGGCAACGAAGTAGTCGAGCAGTGGGGCGACGACAGCACCGAAGCTTGGAAACTCGCCACCCGCCTCGCGGGTATCGTGCGCGAGGAAGATCGCACGCGTCCGGTCACCAACGCGAATCACGGCGGCAACATGGGTTTCAACGGCGTGCAGCTCGCGACCGATATCCTCGGCTACAACTACCGCATCGAAACCTACGCCGCGTTTCGCGCGGCGAATCCTGCCATCCCGCTCTACGGCTCCGAGACCGCATCCACGATCAGCTCGCGCGGCGAATACTTTTTCCCCTTGAGCGAGGACAAGCTCGACCCGAACGCCCGTGCAAATTTCCAAGTCAGCTCCTACGACTACACCGCCGAGTCGTGGGCCTCGGGCACTGAACCCGAGTGGCGCGCCGCCGACGCGATCACGGGCTACGCGGGCGAGTTCGTCTGGACCGGTTTCGACTACCTCGGCGAACCGCAGCCCTACACGAACGACGCCACCGTCCTGCTCAATTTCTCCAACCCCGAAGCGCGGGAGAAGATGGCCAAACAGCTCGCCGAGCGCGGCCGTATTCCCGTGCCGTCGCGCAGTTCCTATTTCGGCATCCTCGACCTCGCCGGTCTGCCGAAGGACCGCTTCTACCTCTACCAGGCGCGCTGGCGGCCCGAGCACCCGATGGCGCATCTGCTCCCGCACTGGACGTGGCCGGAGCGCGTCGGCGAAATCACACCGGTCCACGTCTACACCTCGGGCGACGAAGCCGAGCTCTTCCTCAACGGCCAGTCGCTCGGTCGCAAGAAACGCGGTCCGCAGGACTATCGCCTGCGCTGGGACGACGTGCGCTACGCGCCCGGTGAGATCAAAGTGATCGCCTACAAGAACGGCCAGCGCTGGGCCGAGGACGTACAACGCACCGCCGGCGCACCCGCGAAGATCGCGCTCACGCCCGACCGCGCCAGCTTCCGCGCCGACGGCCTCGATCTCGTCTACGTGACCGTGGACATCCAGGACGCCGGCGGCGTCCTCGCCCCGCGCGCGAACAACCAAGTGCGTTTCACCCTGCAAGGTCCGGGCGATATCATCGCCACCGACAACGGCGACGCGACCAGCTTCGAGTCCTTCCAAGCACCTCAGCGCAAAGCCTACAACGGCCGCGCCGTCGTCATCATCCGCAGTCGCGCGGGCCAAGCCGGCCCGCTCGCGCTCCGTGCCGAATCCGACGGCCTCGCGCCGCAGGAAATCACACTCACCAGCGCTCTTCGCTAACATGCACTGCCGACTATTACTCTCCGCCTTCGCCTTTGTATTGGCGACTCAACTTCCCGCGCAACCCGCGGCGCCCGCCACTCCCAGCGAATGGAGCATGGAAATCGGCGGCGGCCGGCTGGTGCTCCGGCCGCTCCTCGACAATGCGCTGCGCGTGCGCTTCGTCCGCGGCGCCGGTGTCGAGAGCGACAGCCTGATCCTCACGGAGGATGTCCCCACGCCCAGGTTCGAAGTGCGGGAGAATGCCGACGCGATCGACGTGGATCTGGCGCGCCTGCGCGCCAGCGTCGATCGGACGACTGGCACGATCACATTTCGCGACGCCACTGGGCGGGTGTTCCTGCGCGAATTGCCCGGCACGCGCCGAGTCGAAGACTCGACCATCCACGGCGAGCCGACGTGGACCGTCGCCCAGTCCTTCGACTCGCCGGCGGACGAGCGGCTGTTCGGGACCGGGCAGTTCCAGGACGGTTTCCTCAACATCCGCGATTTGCCGCGCCGGCTTGCGCAGGTGAACACCCAGATCGCGATCCCGTTCGTCGTCTCGAGCCGCGGCTTCGGGCTGCTCTGGCACAATTACGGACTCACCGAGCTCAATCCCGCCGACGAGCTCGTGCCGCTCGCCGCGCGCGACGCCAGCGGAGCCACCGCGACGGTCGACGTGACCACGACCGAGGGAACGAAAAAAGAAACCCGGCAGGACCGCGCCTTCGTCGGTCGCTTTCGCGTCGCGACGCCCGGTCGCTACGCCTTCGCCCTTGATGTCGGCCGCAAGATGGCGCGCCGCTGGCATCTGGAGATCGACGGCAAACCGATCGTCGACTTCAACAATTTCTGGCTGCCGCCATCTACGGGTTGTTTTGCCGATCTTGAAGCCGGCGAACACGAGGCGGTGGTCGTGGGCGAGAAGGACGATGCGCCCGTGCTGGGTTTCCGTCCCGCGCGGGCCGTCACGGAGTTCCGCTCTCCGGTCGCCGAGGCGCTCGACTACGTCGTCATCGCGGGCCAGGGCGACGAAATCACCGCGGCCTATCGCCGGCTCACCGGACCGGCGCCGCTCATGCCGCGGTGGGCGCTCGGCTACATCCACTGTCGCGAACGTTTCAAGACGCAGGCCGAATTGCTGACCAACGCCGCCGAGTTCCGTGCGCGCGGCCTCCCTCTCGATGTGATCGTGCAGGATTGGCAGTACTGGGGCCGCCACGGCTGGAACGCCATGCGGTTCGACGAGGCGGACTACCCCGACCCGAGCGCGATGATCGCGCAACTGCACGCGCAGCACACGCGCTTCATGCTGTCCGTGTGGTCCAGGATCGACCCGCAGTCCGAGGTCGGCCGCGAGTTTGTCGCCCGCGGCTATCTGATCCCCGGCACCGAGTGGGTCGATTTCTTCAACCCCGCCGCCGCCGCTTTCTATTGGGAGAACGTGCGTGCGCATCTGCTCCCTCTCGGCATCGACGCGTGGTGGCAGGACGCCACAGAGCCGGAAAACGACGACCTCGCCGACCGGCGCACGCACGCTGGCCTCGGCGAGCGGACGCGCAACATCTACCCGCTGCTCGTGAATCGCACCGTCTATGAAGGCCTGCGGCGCGACGACTCGGCGCGTCGTCCGCTCATCCTCACCCGGTGCGCGTTCGCCGGCCAGCAACGCTACGCGGCGGCGACGTGGTCCGGCGACATCGGCAACAACTGGGAGACCCTGCGCCGGCAAGTCACCGCGGGCCTCGGCTACGTTGTCACCGGCCTCCCGTGGTGGACGACCGACACCGGCGGCTTCTTCCGCCCCGGCGCGGGCCAGTTCACCGATGCCGATTACCACGAACGTTTCCTGCGCTGGTTGCAGTTCTCGCTCTTCACGCCCTTGCTCCGCGTGCACGGCTATCAGACCGACACCGAATTCTGGCGCTACGGCGCGCGAGTCGAAGCCGAGAGCCGCCGCTGGCTCGCGCTGCGCTACCGACTCCTGCCCTATCTCTACAGCGAAACTGCGCGCGTGAGCTTCGCGGGTTCGACACTCATGCGCCCGCTCGTGCTCGATTTTCCGCACGACACGACCGCGCTCGACCAGACCGGTGAATTCATGTTCGGCCCCGCCCTGCTCGTCGCGCCGGTCCTCGCACCGGGCGTCGAGGAGTGGGCGGTCTATCTGCCGCAGGACACGGGCGGCTGGTTCGACTTCTGGACCGGCGAGCGCCACGCAGGCGGCCGCACCGTCTCGGCCGAGGCCGCGCTGAACCGCATCCCGCTCTTCGTGCGCGGCGGCTCGATCCTGCCGCTCGGTCCAGCCCAGCAGTTCAGCGACGAGCAAACCAGCGCACCGATCGACCTGCGAATCTACCCGGGAGCCGATGCCGACTACACGCTCTACGAAGACGACGGCGTCTCCCACGCCTACGAGCAAGGCGCTCGCGCCACCGTCCCGCTGCATTGGGATGAACGGACACAAACGCTCACAATCGGCGCACGCACGGGCAGTTTCCCCGGAATGTCGATGAAGCGGACCTTCCGCGTCGTCTGGGTGCGCCCGGGTTGCGGCGGCGGTGACGAAAACACCGCCGCGCCGGACGCCTCGATCGACTACGCAGGCCAGCCGTTGGCGCTGCCACGACCGCAGGTCGGAAGCGCCCCTGCTCGCCCCTGATTGCCGTGGGCCCGGCAACCTCAGCCCGCGCCCCACGAGGCGCGGGCGAATCGCAGCTCACGTCGCGGACGCGACCATGCCTTGCGGTTTGCCGTCGATCGCGGAACGCACGCGCACGAGGAGTTCGCGATGCGTGAACGGCTTTCGCAACACCTGTTCCTGCTCGATCAGGCCATCCTGCAGATGGTGGTAGCTGTAGCCGGTGGCGAAAAGGACCGGTAGCGCCGGATCGCGGCGGCGGAGCTCGTCGTGCGTGAGGCGGCCGTTGCGGTGCGGCATCACGACATCGAGAATCGCGAGGTGGATCTGCCCGTCGTGGCCCTCGTGCAGCGCCAGCGCCTCGTCGCCGCTTTTCGCGGTGAGCACACGGTAGCCGGCCTGCGCCAGGACACGTTTCGCGATCGCCAGCACCTGCTCGTCGTCTTCCGCGATGAGGATGGTCTCGCCGCGGCTGTGGAGCGCTGCGACATCGGCCGGCGAGGCGACCGGAGCGGCGGTCTCCGGAGCGGGCGCCGCCGGGAGGTAGAACCGGAACGTCGTCCCGAGTCCGACTTCCGAGTACAAGTTGATGAAGCCGCCGTGCTGTCGCACGATCGCGTAGACCGTCGCCAGGCCGAGGCCGGTGCCGCGGCCGACTTCCTTGGTGGAGAAGAACGGCTCGAAAATCCGGTGCTGAATCTCCTTCGGGATCCCGCAGCCGTCGTCGGTCACGGCGACCGCGATGTAGCTGCCCGGCTTGGCCTCGGGGCGGTTGGCGCAAAACGCGTCGTCGATCTCGAGCGCCTCGGCCTCGATGGTGATCCGGCCGCCATCGGGCATGGCATCGCGGGAGTTCACGCAGAGGTTGAGGAGGATCTGTTCGACGCGTACCGGATCCGCGAGCACGTGCAGGGGTTTCCCGCCCGTCTGCACCGCGAGGGCGATGTCCTCGCCGATCAACCGCCGGAGCATGCGGCTGGCCTCGCCGATCAGGCCGCCAAGCTCGACCGGGCGCAGCTTGAGCGTCTCGCGGCGGCTGAAGGCGAGCAGCTGTTGCACGAGATTGACCGCCCGGTCGCTGGCGCGCGCGATCTCGTCGAGCGAAGCGTGCACGGGGTGTCCGGCAGGGGCATCCAGCGCGGCCATGGCGACATTGCCGGTGATCACCTGGAGGATGTTGTTGAAGTCGTGGGCGATGCCGCCGGCGAGGCGGCCGACGGCTTCCATCTTGCGGGACTGCACGAGCTGGTCCTCGAGTTCGAGCTCGTGCGAGATATCGCGTTTCACCGCGACGAAGTGCGAGATCACCCCGCGCTCGTCGCGCAGCGGCGTGATGCAAGTGGTCTCCGTGAAGATGGTGCCGTCCTTGCGCCGGTTTTCGATCCGACCGCGCCACACTTGGCCGGCTGTGATCGTCGTCCAGAGCTCGCGGTAGAAGGCGGCGTCGTGCCGGCCGCTCTTGAGCAGCCGCGGGGTGCGCCCGTGCACCTCGTGGCGTGAATAGCCCGTGATGGTCTCGAAGGCCCGGTTCACATAGACGATCTGCCCCGCCGAGTCGGTGATCGCGACCGCTTCGCCGGCATGGCTGAGGGCGGTCGCGAGCAGGCGGTTCTCGCGCTCGACGATCCGGTAGTCGGACAGGTCGTGCACGATGGCGAGGTGGAGGCGGCGTTTCCCGAGCAGCGCGCTGCTGAGCGAGACCTCGGCCTCGAAAATGCGGCCGTCGTGGCGGCGGTGCAACCAACGGAAATGCTGCGGCGCATCGATCGCGGCGGCGAAGATCCGGCGCGCCTCCTCGGCCGAACTGCGACCGTTGGCCTGGCGCTCGGGGCTGAGCAACTCCCAGGCGAGCCCGCGTAGTTCGTCGGCACTATGGCCGAACGCGACCTCCGCCTGCGCATTCGCCGCGACCAGCCGTGCCTCCTCGAAGATGAGGGCGGCGTCGCCCGCGATCTCGAAGATCATCTGAAAATGTTCCTCCGCGAGGCGCCGATCCTCGTTGGCGCGGAACAGACCGTCGTTCAGTCGGCTCCAGAACACCACCACGACGCCCGCAAACGCCAGCAGCAGCAGCGCGCTGACCCCGGTCCAAGGAGAAGCCACGTACTCCGCGATGCCTCTCGGCGCGAGCCAGCCGAAGCTGTGCAACACCGTCGCCGCGCCCAACAGCAACCCGGCGGTGGCGACCGTCACCCAACGCACCCAGCTGCAGCGCGAGACCGTGGCGAGCAGAATCCCGAGAAGCGTGAACAACAGGCCGGCGCCCACCACGCCGAGCGCAAACGCCTCGGCGGCGCCTGCCAGCACGAAGCACAGGCTGTACGTCGCGAGCCGCATCGTCGGACGCAACCGTTTCCGCTGCAGCGAGACCAGCAGACTGATGCACAGCGCAGCCGTATGGACGCCGCAGACCCAGCCCGCCGCCATGCGCGCATTCGCCGGCCAAGCCACCGCGATTCCCGCGAACGCCACAGGAGAAAACCGGAGCAGCAGCCGGTCGAAGACCTCGACCGTCGAAGGCTCGGTGGTGGGATAGGCGCGCGGCATCGTTGGGAAAAAAGCTGGAGGCGTCGCGCGGAGCTCCGATCGGCTCGGGCTCGACGTGAAGTCGGGGACCGGAACCGGCGGCCGCTCGGCCGCGGACTCCCGCATTCGTGACCCTATCCGCGCTGCACGGGGACGGATGTCGTCAGGCCTCGCCGCGCGACAGCCGGCTTCCTGAGTTCACGTGCCACGAAGGGATGGGGAGCAGTTCTCATGCGGTGAAGTTCACAAGCGTGTGAGACTAACACAACCTCGGCTCGCGGCCGGGGTTCTTTAACGCCACCACCCCGGGAGTTCTCCCTAGACCACGGCGCACTGTCGCCTCTCCCAAAAGACACAGAAAGTTGAGGCGTTTCCACGATTGGGGACCCTCCGCGGTCCCCGCAACGCCGCCGCCCCTCCCCCGGCCTCAACCGCGGCGGCAAACCCGCGCCAGCCGCATCGCGAGGATGCTTGCGAGCACACCGACCACATGCATCCACAACGCGAAGCGCGAAGCCTCGGCGTGAAAAGCGTTGGTATGCCGTGCGTGCAACATGCGTGGGATAACTGGCCTCTTCTCGGCTCCAACATCCCACAGTTGAAGCAGGATTTCCCATCCGCGGCCATTTTGACGTTTGCTTGCGACCATCCCGGGGTGAACCACCCACGTTTCGCCGTCCGGCCCCTACGACTTGGTCTCCGGCAAAAACCCTGTGGCGCGCGCTTCCGTCGCACACGCCACGCCATCCGCCTTGCGCTGGCGCGCCCCGCCGTCTTCTCATCGCCGCACCCATGGAACTCATCGACGGCAACAAAATCGCGGCCCAGATCGTCGCCGAACTCAAAGCCGAGGTTGCGGCCATCCCCGGTCGCAAACCCTGTCTCGCGCTTGTGCGCGTGGGCGACGACCCGGCCTCAGTGTCCTACGTGAAGAAGAAGGACCAGACCGCCGCCGAGATCGGGATCACCAGCCGCGTCGTGTTGCCGCCCATCACGACCACCCAGGCCGAGCTCCTCGCCCTCATCGACCAGCTCAACACCGATCTCTCCGTCGACGGCATCCTCGTCCAATCGCCGCTGCCCAAACATATCGACGAACTCACCGTCTTCCGCCGCGTCTCCCCCCAGAAGGACGTCGACGGCTTCCACACCCTCAACCTCGGCAAAGTCGCCCAGGAGGACGATACCGGTTTCGTCGCCTGCACCCCCGCCGGCATCATGGAGCTTATCGTGCGCTCCGGCGTGAAGCTCTCCGGCAAACACGTCGTCGTGCTCGGCCGCAGCCTCATCGTCGGCAAGCCCATCGCGCTCCTCGCGATGCAGCGCAAGCCCTTCGCCAACGCCACCGTCACCGTCTGCCACTCGCAGACCGCCGATCTCCCCTCGATCACCCGCCAGGCCGACGTGCTCATCGCCGCGATCGGCAAACCCGAGTTCGTCACCGCCGCGATGGTCAAACCCGGCGCCGTCGTGATCGATGTCGGGATCAACCGCGTGCCCGATTCGACCAAAAAAACCGGCTACCGGCTCACGGGCGATGTGCACTTCCCGACCGTTTCGCCGCTCTGCTCGAAGATCACGCCTGTACCCGGCGGTGTCGGCCCGATGACCGTGGCGATGCTCATGAAGAACACGCTCAAAGCGTGGCGCATCACACAGAGCTGAGGCGGCCAAGCATCACCGCTCGTCGGTCCAAAGTCCGCTCGGCGGCACAACCGCCAGCATCGTACCGCGGCAGCGCCAGCCGCCGCGGCTGAATTGCGTACACCGCCAACCTGAGCCGCAGCGGCATCGCGGTCGGCTGATCACCGCGGCGCTCCACTCCGGCGTTGCGCCGGGCGAATCCACATCGCTTCGGCACCCACGCATCGATCCGGGCGACCGCTCGCCCGCACGGAATCCGCACATTCGACTCGTCGCTGCCGCCGATGCAGAGCTCGGGTGGGAGTTCTCCGCCCCTCCCCGCGGAGAGCCACCGGCAGTTCGCGCCGGCTTCACTCGCGCCAGCGCACCGCTGCGAAGGCCGCCCGCTCTCGGCGCGCGGCGGCGGATGGGCAGGCCGCGCCATCAGGTATTCCCCGAAACCGCCCTCCTCCATGAATCCGCGGCATGACCGCACCGCTACCAGCAACCCCGACGAAGCCTAAGCGTTTCCCCCATTTCCATGATCGGGTTTTCGGGCATCAGGTCGTAAAAAAAGTGTCAAGCACGACGGAAAGGTCGCTTCGCCGTTTGCCCCATTCGAGCGCTGGCATTTTGCACACCTCAGCCGCGAATTCCTTGATTTTGAGTTTTTCCATGACGCACCACCGATCCAGCTGCCAAGCCCGCCCGCACCGCCCACGTTCCACGGCGGTGTCCGGAGTTGTCGGATTCGGTTCGCCCGCGGCCCTACCTGCCCGTCGTTCATGAACGCCTCCCGTCTCCAATGGTACTGCCTGCGCGCCTGCCCGAAGCGTGAGCACTTCGCCGCGCGGCAGTTGGCCGACCGCACCGGGATCGAGGCGTTCGCGCCGCGGTTGGCCGTTCGCCGGCCCCTGCGCGGCGGTGCCGTCGCCGTGCGCACGGAGGCGCTCTTCCCCGGTTATCTTTTCGCGCGCTTCGACCTCGAAGCCGATTCTCGCTTCGTCGCCAGCACTCCCGATGTGACCGGCCTCGTGCGGCTCGGCGCTCACACGCCGGCTGTGCCCGGAGCGCTCATCGAGCTGCTGCGCACCCACGCCTCCGGCGCCCAACCCTGCGCGCCCGTGCTCGCTCCTGGCGATTGGATCCAGGTGCTGTCCGGGTGCCTCGCGGGGAGCGAGGGGCGCATCGTCACATACGATTCCGGTCGGAGCCGCGCCTGCGTGCTGCTCGCGCTGCTCGGGCAGGAACTGCGCATCGACCTTCCCGCCGCCGCGCTCCGTCGCACGGGCCCGGCTTCGCTCGATTTTCCTCCGCAACTTCTGGCCTCCTGCGGCTGACCGCCGCGGGAGCCGAGTCGCGGACACTCACTCATGGTCCGCCACCCCTCGCCTCAACGGGGTTCGCTCGCGGTTGAGCCGTCCACCACGGCCTCCGCCAAGGGCGGTAGCTTGTCCTGATCCGCCCAACACTCTTTCCGCCGCCTCGTCCCCCACGTTCCAACATGATCACCACGGTCACCGGCAAACATCAGATCACGATTCCCGCGAAGCTCGCCACCGCGATGGGTATCGTGCCCGGCAGCCGCCTCGAATGGCAGCCCACCAACCAGCCCGCGGTCATCCGCGTGCGCGTCCTCCCCGATCGCAAGGCCATCGCCAACGGCCTGCTCGGTGCCGGCCGCGCTTACCTCGGCGCCGTCGCTGCGCCCAAGTCGTCCCGATGATCACCCACGTTTTCGATCCCTCCGCGATCTTGGCGCACTACTTCCAGGAGCCCGGTGCCGAGCAGGTGAACGCCCTCCTCGCCGACAACTCCGTCGAGATCGGCCTTCCCGCGACCGCCCTCATCGATCT
>DATGXA010000289.1:0-3641 GCA_035299125.1 Opitutaceae bacterium | reverse complement strand
GACGCCTACGCCGAGCAGCGCGACCGGCCGGCGTGCGATGGCACCTCGCGGCTCTCGGCGGCGCTGCACTTCGGCGAACTTTCGCCGCGGCAGGTGCGCGCGGCGGTGGAGACGGCGCCAACCGAATCGGGCGCGGTGCCGCGCAGCCGCGGCGCGCAGGTGTTTCTCGACGAGCTCGGTTGGCGGGAATTCGCGCACCACCTGCTCTGGCATTTCCCGCAGACGGCGGAGCGGCCGCTGCGCGAAGCATACGCATCGTTTCCCTGGCGGCCCGACGCCGCCGTGCAGCGCGACTGGCAACGCGGCCGGACTGGTTACCCGATCGTTGATGCCGGCCTGCGGCAGCTCTGGCGGACCGGCTGGATGCACAACCGCGTGCGGATGATCGTCGCCTCCGTATTTGTGAAGCACCTCATGCAGCCGTGGAGCGAGGGCGCGGCGTGGTTTGCCGACACGTTGGTCGATGCGGATCTGGCGAACAACACGCTCGGCTGGCAATGGAGCGCCGGCTGCGGCGCGGACGCCGCGCCGTATTTCCGCGTCTTCAATCCCGTGTTGCAGGGCGAGAAGTTCGACGCCGACGGCGAGTACGTGCGGCGCTGGGTGCCCGAGCTCGCGCGACTGCCGGCGGACGTGATCCATCGGCCGTGGGAGGCGGACCCCGCGGTGCTCGCGGCGGCGGGCGTGCGGCTCGGCGAAAGTTATCCGCGACCGCTGATCGAGCCCAAGCGGGGCCGCGAGCGGGCTTTGGCGGCGTTGGCGGAATGGAGACGCGGGCAACGCGCCGCCACCGTCGGTCGGAAACCCGGAGGGCGGGCGTGATGCGCATCGTGCTCGCCGGTGGCTCGGGTTTTGTCGGTGGCGCGTTGCGTCGCCGTTGGGCGGCGGCCGGTTGCGACGTCATCCAGCTCGTGCGCCGTCCGGCACGAGGGGAGGGCGAGGCCGAGTGGGCGCCCGAGAGCGGCCGGATCGATCTCGCGCGCCTGCGCGATTGCGACGCGCTCGTGAATCTCGCGGGCGAGAACATCGCGGGCGGTCGCTGGACGGCTGCGTGCAAGGAGCGGATTCGCGAAAGTCGCGTCGCGACGACCCGCCTGTTGGCCGAGACGCTCGTCGCGGGCGACTGGCGACCGCGCGTGTGGATCAACGCCTCAGCTGTCGGTTTCTACGGCGATGGCGGCGACCAGTGGCTTGACGAAAGCGCACCCCCGGGGCGCGGGTTTCTGGCCTCCGTCTGCAAGGACTGGGAGGCGGCGACGCAACCTGCCGAGACCGCGGGCGTGCGCGTCGTGCGGCTGCGGCTCGGCGCCGTGCTCGACCCGAGCGGCGGCATGCTGGCGCAATTGCTGCCGGTGTTTCGCGCGGGCTTCGGCGGACCGATCGGCGGCGGGCACGCGTGGCTGAGCTGGATCAGTCTCTGCGATCTTGTCGCGGTCGTGGACACGTGCTTGGCCGACTCGTCGCTAGCGGGCCCGGTGAACGCCGTCGCACCGGCGCCGGTGCGCAATGTCGAATTGGCCGCGGCGCTGGGCCGGGCGTTGCGCCGGCCGGCCGTGCTGCCGCTGCCGGCGTGGGTGGTGCGCGCCGCGTTCGGGGAGATGGGCCGCGAACTGTTGCTGGCGAGCCAGCGCGTCCGTTCCGCGGTCTTGCTGCGGCGTGGGCAGGTTTTCGCCGACACGACCATCGGGGCTGCACTGGGGCGATTGGGGTGAACACCTGAGTTGGGCTGGGGTTTTCTATCTGACGGTGTAGGCGGAGGTTCGGATACAGCATGGCGTCACCATGTGTTACCCTCCCACACGTTGATCCCGGACAGGCCGGCGAGAGAGTCCGGGATGTGATCACACTTTCCTAGGTTTTGGGCTACCCCGGGGTTCTCATGGCTGGGTTTACCCGGGGGGCCCAAAATCTAGGCTTTTTCTTGTCTCGGTTGTTCACCACTGTCGGCCGGGTCTTATGCAAAAGACCCTTATCATCCTGAAACCCGACTGCATGACGCAGAAGCATGTCGGGGCAGTCATCGGACGCTTCGAAGCGGCCGGATTTTCCTTGGTGGGCTGCAAACTGATGCAGCTCACACCCGAGCTTCTCCGTGAGCACTACGCGCACGTGATCGACCAGCCGTTTTTCCCGCGACTCGAGGCGTTCATGCGTTCCGCGCCGGTGCTCGTGTTCGTGCTCGCTGGCGAAGAGGTCATCACGAAGGTCCGCGAGTTGCTCGGGCCGACTGATGCCCGCAAGGCGCCGAAAGGCACGATCCGCGGCGATTTCGGCACGGACAACACCATCAACATCGCCCACGCCTCGGACAGCGAAGCCTCGGCGCAGGCGGAGATCGCGCGCTTCTTCCGGCCTGGCGAGCTGTGCGGCTGAGCGAAGGCTGCGTGAACGTTCCGAAAGACCGCTGGCCTGCGCGCCGGCGGTTTTTTTGTTTTCGGCGGAGGCGAAGCTTGCCGCATGTGGAGCGGGCGGGATTGTCGGCGCATGGAATGCCGCCCGGGTTGTGGCGCGTGCTGCATCGCGCCTTCGATCTCGTCGCCGCTGCCCGGCGCGCCGCTGGGCAAACCGGCCGGCGCGATCTGCCCGCATCTCGATGAGGCGATGCAATGCCGGCTCTTCGGCGATTCGCGGCGACCGCTGGTCTGCGGCTCGCTGCGGCCGTGCGAGGAGATGTGCGGGACGAACCGTGCGGAGGCGTTGGCCTACCTCGCCGCGCTCGAGCGCAGCACGCAACCCGCGGGGCCGGCGCCTCGACCTGAACGGGTGCCGGCGTTTGACCGCGCCTGCGCTGGCGCGCTGCGTTTCCGGAATCCCTGCGACTGAAACCGCCCGATGGGACACAGCGTCCGGCCGCGCTACTCTTCCGACGCGTGCCAGCCTCTTCCCCCACGACGAAAGACGCGCGTCGCTCGCACCCCCGCCGAGCGTCCCGCAACCTGCTCCCGACCTCGCGCCACGGCGCGCCGCAGCAAGGCGATGACGACGTTGCTGCGCCGTCGCCCGATGCGCTCGACGCCGCCCGCGAGGCGGGTCTGCGCTATGTGTCGGATCTCGCGCCCGGTCTCACGCGCGTGGGCCCGGAGCGGCGGCCGCGTTATCTCGATCCGGCCGGGAAACCCGTGCGCGACGCCGCCACGCTTGCCCGTATCCGACGTCTGGCGATTCCGCCGGCGTGGACGCACGTCTGGATCTGCCCGCGCGCCGACGGCCACATCCAGGCGACCGGGCGCGACGCGCGCGGGCGGAAACAATACCGCTACCACCCGGATTGGACAGCGGTGCGGGACAGCGCGAAATTTGAGCGCATGGCGGCGTTTGCGCGGGCGTTGCCGTGGATCCGACGGCGCGTCGCCCGCGACCTGCGGCGTCCGCGGCTCGATCGGGAGAAGGTGCTCGCCGCGATGGTCCGGCTGCTCGAGACGACGCTCGTGCGCGTGGGCAACGAGGAGTACGCGAAGCAGAACCACTCGTTCGGGCTCACGACGCTGCGCAACCGCCACGTGCGGATCGGTCGGGGCACGCTGCATTTCGAGTTCCGCGGCAAGAGCGGCCAGGATCACGAGATCGATCTGCACGACCCGCGGCTCGCGGCGATCGTGCGCCGGCTGCAGGAGTTGCCCGGCCAGGAGTTGTTTCAGTAT
>DATGXA010000288.1:0-25949 GCA_035299125.1 Opitutaceae bacterium | reverse complement strand
CGCCGCGAGCACGAGCTGCAGCGGCGAACCGCGCGCGCCGAGCACGGCGTCGAACTCGCCCACGCTTCCGGTGAACGCGCGCTGCGCCTCACGGCGCACGTTCCACACGGTCACGAAACCGCCGGTGGCGAGCGCGACCAGCACCGCCGCGAGCACGGAGGCGAGGAGATGCTGCCGCAGGCCGCGGCGGACGAGCAGGAGAAACGACGACGGCTGTTTCATCGCGCACAGGTCTCCGCGAGCGGGCGGTTGAGCTCCGCGAAATCGCGCACCGCGGGAAACCCGGCGAGCGCGCGCTCGTCGTGGCTCACAAGCAGGAGCGCCGCGCCATGTTCGGCGCAGGCGTCGTGCAGGAGCGAAAGCGCGAGCGCGGCGTGACGCGCGTCGAGATTCGCCGTGGGCTCGTCGGCGAGCACGAGCGCGGGCCGGTTCACGAGGGCGCGCGCGATGGCGACACGTTGCTGCTGGCCGACCGAAAGCTCGCCGGGGAAACGGCGGCCGCAGTCGCCGACACCCATCTGCACGAGCAGTTCGCGAGCGCGCCATTCGTCCACCGCGCCGGCGAAACGCATCGGCAGCAGGAGGTTCTCGAGGCAGCTGAAGCCGCGCAGGAGGTTGAAGGTCTGGAAGACCTGGCCGATCGCGCGGGCCCGCAGGCGGTCGCGCGCGCGTTCGCCCGCGGGCGCCATCGCCTCGTCGGCGACGGAGATCGTGCCGGCGTCGGGTGTCAGGATTCCGGCGACAAGCTGGAGAAACGTCGATTTGCCGCAGCCACTCTCGCCGCAGAGCGCGAGCTGCTCGCCCGCGGCGAGCGTGAACTTGTCGATCGCAATGGCGGGCCGGGCCGCCGCGGCTTCGGCGCCGCGGGCGCAGCGATAGGTTTTCCGCAGTCCGCGCACGATGATCGCGGCGGAAGTTGGCGATGACATGGAGGCGGTGTTCACGGCGGCGGAATGCGGGCCAGGCAGACGGCCGAGCGACCGTCTGCCTGGGAGTCACGGTATGGCAGTCGGAGTCACGGCGCGCGGCGCCGACCGAAACGCCGCCACGCGACGAACCCGAGACAGCCGAGGCCGCCCCAGAGCGCGTACGTCGACGGCTCCGGGATCGCCGAGACGGAGACAGTGAGGTTGTCGTAGAAACCGCCGCCCTGCAGAACCACGCCGCTCACGCCGGCGAGGTCGGCGCTGCTGGCGACGGTTACGCCCGGGACCGTGGCATCGAAATCGAGCTGGCCGAGCGTGCCAGTCGCGGAGACGAACCAGATCGACGACGTGCCTAAGTCGCCGAGCGTGCTGTTGTCGAGCGTCACGCTGAAGTCCGTGAGCGTGTAGGTCTGATCAAACTTGAGGAAGACGGCGCCGTTGAAGGCGTTCAGCGCATTCGTGCCGGAGGGCGCGGTGCCGAAGCCCCAAGCGACCGGATTGTCGACGGTGACGGGCGACCAAGCGTCGGTGGCGGCGTCGACGACCCAGTGTGAGGTGCCGGGGATGTCGAGCCCGTCGGCATCCTGCAGGAAGGCGGTGGTGGCGTTGTGGAACGAGAGCGCGGAGGTATCGAGCACGCCGGCGTTGCTGCCGGCGGCGACAGAATCGAAGTCGAACGAAAACACGAGATCGGCGCGGGCAGTCGCGGCGGCCGCGAGAGTGAGGACGAGAAGAGGGAAACGCATGACGGAATCCTCCCGGGGAGTTACTTGGAGCCGCCGAGCGCGGCCTGCATGGCGAGGAAGAAGACGTCGGTGTTGTCGACGACGCCCTTGAACAGCGTCGCGCCGCGACCGGAGGCCGTGAGCGGGATGTCGGAGCCGGTGTGCACGGCCGAGGAGCCGGGCACCTGGCCGGTGACGAGGTAGCCGCTGGCGCTGTCGCGAGCAGTCGGCCCGGCGGGATAGGTCGAATACGCGCTGCCCGCGGGGAAAACCGCGGTCGCCTGCTGGCTGTCCTTGAGCGGGCGCGGGTTCGTGAGCCAATCCTCGTAGCGGTCGGAGTTCGCGGCGTAGCCGACGAGCATCTTGTAGTCGACGTCGGTCGTGGCCGGGTAACCGTCGGCGGCGAGCGTGTAGTACGGGAAACCGGCGGCCTCGTAGGTGCCAACCGTCGCATCGCGCAACTGCGCCGCGCCGCCACCCGCGGTCGCGCGAGCCTGCAGGACGGAGTTGGTGACGGTCGAGGAACCGATGATGTTCACACCGGCGCATTCGTGGTCGGCGGTGACGATGACGAGCGTGTCGGGATTTCCGGCGGCGAACGCCTTCGCGAGCCCGATGGCCTTGTCGAACTCGATCGTGTCGAGCAGCCAGCGCTCGGTATCCATGTTGTGCGCCTGTTTGTCGATCGACGCGGCCTCGACCATGAGCACGAAGCCGGTGGGATTCTTCGAGAGGACGTTGAGCGCAGCCGTGGTCATCTCGCCGAGCATCGGTTGGTCGGTGAGGCCGTAGTCGGCGACGATCGTCTGCGAACCGCCGGCGGGGATCGTGCCGCGACGGCCGTCGATCTTGTCCTTGGCGACGTTCATGTTCGAGTAGGCGAACAGACCGAGGAGCTTCGTCGAGGAGGCGGCGACCGCGTCGAGCGTCGCCTTGTCGGGCGCGTAGGTGAATCCCGCAGCCTGGAAGTCCGCGAGCAGGTCGCGGTTCACATCCACGGTGCCGGCGGCGACGCCCCAGCCGTTGGCGAGCTCGGCGGGATGGGTGTAGTCGGAACCGGCGGCGCGGGCCGAGCCGGTGGTGGTCGCAGGCAGGAACCATTTGCGCCCGCCGCCCATGAGGACGCGAAGGTTCGCCTTCACGGCCGCCTCGTCGAGGTACTGGTCGCAGATGCCGGTGCCGGCTCCGCGATCCTGCGTGTGCGTGCCGAACGCGCCCGGCGTGGCGTCGAACACGTCCGAGGTGGTGACGATGCCGAGCGCCTTGCCCTGCGTGCGGGCGAGGTATTCGCCGATCAATTCCACGCGCGGGTTGTCGAACTTCGCGGTGGTGTCGTCGGGGAAGCAGCCCTGTTGGTTGTTGTTGGCCTTGTTGCCACTGGAGTAGCAGGCGGCGCCCGGCGAGGAGTCGGTGATGATGGAGTTGAGCGACGCCGTGCGGACGAGCGCGACGGAATCCATGCTGTCCATCTCAAGCGGCGCGAGCGCCTTGCCCGAGGCCACGCCGCGGTACGCGATGCGCGCGGCAGAGCGATGCGCGATGCCCATGCCGTCGCCGATCATCACGATGACGTTCTTCGCGCGGCGACCCTGCTGGGTGACGCCGACGACCTCGAACTCGCCCTCGGCCTCGACGGTTTGGCCGTCGCTCTGCGTGGCGACAACCTTGAGCGCGTGCACACCGGGCGTGGCGTTGCTGCAGGCGCGCAGCGTGGGGCAGACGGTGTTCGCCGGCAGGCCGGAAACGGTGGCCGGCACGAGCGCGACCGAGCCGTTCACCAGCTTGCCGTCGATGTAGAACTGCGCGGACGTGATCGTGGCGCCGCTGTCGGGCCGCACGGTCGCCTGCAGATCGAAACGCTGACCCGCGAGAAAGCGCGCGATATACGGCGCACCGGAAACACCGGTCGAGAAACGCAGGCTCGGCGGTGTGAGGCGGGACACGGTCGGCGCGGCGTGGAGCGCGCCGGCGGCCGTGGCGGCGAGCGCGGCTGCGCAGAGGAGCTGGAGGGACTTGTTCGTCATTGGGTTCGTCTGGGTAGGGTTGAGGCAGGAGGGAAAACGGAGCTTCAGCGCGCAGCGGCGACCGTCGCGCCTTCCGCGACCGGCTCGGCATCGAGGCGGAGGCGCACGAGGGAAACGCGGCCGTCGGCCTCCTCGCGGCGGCCGAGCTCGAGCGTGCCGGTCAGCAGCAGCGGACCGGGCGTGAAGGGCACCGCCAGATCCGCGAACCGCGGCACTTCGACGAAGACGACGTTCGGCGGGAAGTCGTCCGCGAGCCCGTATTCGTACTCATTGGTCGCCAGCGCGAACGGCGCGAGGATCGCGATGCCGGGCGACGGTTTCGCCTGTCGCACCATGAAGCCGAGGAGGCGCACGCGCCGGCCGTCGAGTGAGCGGAGTTTCGCCGTCGGCTCGAGGCCGAGCGGACCCGCGGGCGAGTTGAAGAACTCGGAGAATTTCAGCTCCGCCACGCCTTCCGGCGGCGGCGGGAGGCGCTCCACGCCGGCGAGTTGCACCGCGAGGGCATCGGCCTGCCAGCCGAGCCCGCGCGCGAGGGCGGACGGGGAGACCGCCAAGCCGGCGGCGAGCAGGAGAAACGAGAGCGACAGGGCGGGCGGGTTCGGCATGGGAAAGCGGCGACGTTTACGGCGCGGACTCGGCGAGAGCCGTTTCCTCGAGCTGGTAGAACTGCACCACCGCTCCGCCGCTCACGACGGGCGCGACGCGCAGCCGGCCGACGACGGCCACCGGCAGGTCCATGCGCACCGGCAGGCCCGGCGCGGGCGCCTCGACCGTGACGTACTCGTTGGCGGCGGGCATCTGGCCGAAGCAGCAGGCGTTCTGGTTGCGCAGCAGGAGAAACTGGCGCGAGCGGCCCTGCTCGACGGCGAGCGGCAACATATAGCCGGTGAGGCGGACCCGCGCGCCGTTGGCCGCGCGGATCGGAGCACTGAGCACCGTGCCCGAGGCGACCGCCGCGGCGTCCGGCACGAGCGGACACGCCGCGAGCTCCGCAAACGTGACCCGTCGCGGCGCCTCGGTCGCAAGTGCGGAAGTGGCGAGCGCCAAGGTGACCAGCAGTCCTCGCGCGATGCCGGCTCGCAAAGAAGTCGGTCGCTGGTCGCGGGCACGAATCGGCCAGCGGGAGAAACGGTCGCGGGATTGCACCCCGCCACCCTATCGACGGCAGGTGACGAATCCGCGGCGACGGCGTGACGCGCTGGTGAAACCGCGCCGCGGCGCGGGACCGCGCGGGCGCTCAGCGGCCGACCGTGAGCGCGGCGACGAGCACCGCGGCGGCGGCCGAGACGTTGAGCGACTCCATCTTGCCCGAGCCGGGAATGCGCACGAGCCGGTCGCAGGCTTTCGCCACCTCGGGCGCGAGGCCAGCCTCCTCGTTGCCCAGCACGAGAGCGATCGGCGTCTGCGCGGCGGTGTCAGCGCGTTTGCGCACGGCGTCGGGCAGAAATTCGCGGCGGCCCAGCGAGGCGAGATTCGGTCCACGCACATCGGTGCCGACGACGGCGAAACCGGCGCTGCGCAGATCGGCACAGAGCGCGGCAAAATCGGCGCACAACCAGATCCGCACGTGCTCCATGCCGCCCTCGGCCACGCGGTAGGTCGACTCACCGGGACGCGCGGCCGTCTCGCCTGCGGCGACGACGAGGTTCTCCACGCCGAAGAACGCCAGCGTGCGCACGATCGCGCCGAGGTTGTGGGCATTGCCGATCCGGTCGAGCAGCATGATCGGTTTGCCGGCCTTCGCCCAGCCCGCGAGATCGGCCCGCTCGGGCGCGCGCAACGGCGCCTGCTCCACCACCGCGACGATGCCGCCGTGGTGCACGGTGCCCGCGATCTTTTCGAGCTCCTCCGCGGGGACCTGGCGATAGACGCGGCGCTCGCGCGCCATGTAGCCGCTCATGCCTCCGACACGGCGCGCCGTGGGTGCATCGAAGAACAACCGTTTGATCGCCGCGGGTCGCGCTTGGAACAGCGCTTTCACCGCGGCGAGCCCGCAGATCGGAATCTCGCGGTTGCGCTCCTCATTGCGGACCCGCGGAAAACCATCGTCGCGCCCCAGCCGTTCATCACCTCGTGGAGCCGGCCGCGCCGGCTCGCGGCGCGCCGGTTCACGACGGATCGGCTGGGAATCGGGAGACGGCTGAGCGGAAGAACTGCGGGAAAAGGAGCGCACCCGGCAACACAGGGCGAACCCTCCCTCGCGGGCAACTCCGAAGCCGCGAGCAGGCTCGCCAAGGCGCCGCCGCGCCGCACGATGCGCCGCGTGCCCGGCTCGCTCCGCTTCACCTTCTGGATCGCGTTGCTCGCCACCGTCGTGAACGCGGTGGCCTACGCGGCGACCTTCGCCGACCGCGCCTCCTACTGGCTGCTCTTCGGCGTGCCGCTGCTGTTCCTCGTCTGGCCGGGGGTGATCGCGCAATGGCGCCGCGTGCCGCGGCGCAATCTCGTGTCCGAGATCTTCGGCGACATCCCGCGCTGGATGAAGCTCGCGGTGATCGCGCTGCTGGTGTTCGCGTTCGCCAACTTCTTCGTCTGCCGCGCGCTCAACGACTCGGCCCAGCCGCAGCTGCTCGGCGACGGGCGGGCCGCGCTCGTCGCCCGCGGCGGAAAGGTCGTGCGCGAGCTTTCGCGATCCGAGTTCCGCCACGCGCGCGCCGTGCAGTTCCGGATGATGAGCGGGTTCTTCGTCGCGTGCTTCGGCCTCGCCGCGCTGCTCGCGGAAGCCTGCTGGATCAAGAACGGCCCCGCGATGGCCGACCGGCGGCTCTGAAGCGAGCCCGCGGATCTCGCTGCTCTGTGGAGCCGCTCGCGAGAGCGGCTCGGCAACCGATCCGGCCCGGCCTCAGTCTCGCAGCGAGCCGACGAGCGTGAACTCCTCGCGGTCGTGGAACAGGTGCCGCACGTGCGCCACCGCGCAATCGCGCAGCGGGCTCTCGCTCGAGTGCCTCACCTGGTCGAGCAACGCGAGCGCATCGGCGTGCCCGAATTTCAGATTCACCACGAAGTGCCGGCACCAGCGGCCGTGCGTCCATTGCGCGACAAGGTCGAGCACGCGACGCGGGTCCTCGACCATGTCGCAGAAAAGCCAGTCGTAGCGCTCGCCCGCGGCGGGGCGGAAGCGGAAGGCGTCCTCGCGCCGATGCTCGATCAACGGGTGGTCGAGCGCGCCGCCCTTGAGCGGGCCGTTGTCGATCGCCACCACACGCGCTCCGCGCTTCGCGGCGCTGTAGCTCCAGCCGCCGGGCGCAGCGCCGAGGTCGGCGACCGTTTCCCCTTCCGCCGGTTCGCGGCCGAGTACGACATACGCCTCCTCGGTTTTCAGGTACGAACGCGAGGGTGCGGCAGAGTCGTCGGCCATGCGGCGTTGGCCGCCGAGCCACACGGTGCGCGCGGCGTGGAGTCGGCCGAAATCCGTGGCGAAAACGAAGAGTCCGCGTGCGGTTCCCGTGCCCCGCGGCAGCTCGGGCTGGGCGAGCTTCGCGACGCGCGACAGCCGTTTCTTCAAGAGCGCGCCGAACTCCGCTTCGACCGCGCCAAGGCGGCGGCCGAGTCCGGGAATCTCGATCGGCGCCTGCCAGACATTCGGCCATGAGCCCTCGATTCGTTCACCGCGGAGCGCGCCCATGAACCAGTCGCAGAGCCGGCCGGCGAGCGCGTTCACGCCCTCGCCGACGATCTCCACCGGCTCGAGATGTACGCGATGGGCGAAGCAGAGTTCCGGCAACTCGCCCGGGGCGGTCGCGCCGAGCCGAAGCCAACCGGGCCCGGTCGCATCGACCGATCCGAGACGTGCCGCAGCGACTTCGGCGCCCAGCTGCGCCTCGAAACCGGCCTGACAGGTAAAAAACATGGGGAATGTTCTCCGCCGCTCGGGCGGAAACGGGTCAACGGCCGGTCGTCTGGCCCTGCGCGGTGGCCGTCAGGACGAGTTCCTCCTCGCCCACGTCGCAGCGCAGGCGGAAGTCGAGGCCGTAGGTGACCGGGCCGGCGGCGAGAGCGGAGCGGAGGCGCGCCGCGGCCGCGGGATCGGCGAGCTTGAGCACCGCCTCGTGCCGGACCGTGCCGAGCTCGGGCAACGCGACGGGCTTGGTCCCGACCGCCAGGCCGTAGGGCGCGCCGTTGAAGGTGACCTTGAACTCCGTGCGCGTCACGGCGACCGCCACGATGTTCTCGTTCTGCAGTTGAAGATTGAGGACGGCGTTGTTGTCGGCGCCGACGGCGACGTCGAGCAGCGTCACGTGGACGCCGGCTCGCTGGTACGTGGTCGAGCAACCGCCCAGCCAAGCGCCGGCGAGGACGAGCAGGACGAGGGCGGGGATAACGCGCAGCAGTTTCATGCCGCCATCGTGCACAGCGCGCGGGTACCGGCGCAAGAACTGCCTGTACCTCCGAGGCGACTCAGCCTTGCTCGCGGAAAACGAGGCGGCGCTTCAGGAGCCAGCGCACGCCGAAAAGGTCGTAGAGCCCGCGCCAAGCGCGGCCCCAGTTCGTGTATTTCGACACTCCCTTCGCGCGTTGGCGATGGCGCACCGGCATCTCGAAAACCGTAAAGCCCGCGCCGCGGAACAGCGCCGGCATGAAGCGGTGCATGCCGTTGAACGCCACGAGCGCGGCCCGCGCCTCGCGGCGGAAGATCTTCATCGGGCAGCCGGTGTCGCGTGCGCCATCGTGCAGCACGGCTTTGCGGATCCGGTTGGCGAACTTCGAAGCCCAGCGCTTGCTCCACGTGTCCTCGCGCGTGGCGCGATAGCCGATCACGACATCGACGCCTTCGCGCCGCAGCGCCTCGAGCATCGCGGCGTAGTCGGCGGGATCGGTCTGGCCGTCGCCGTCCATGGTGCCGACGACCGCGCCAGTGGCGGCCATGATGCCGTTGAACATCGCCGCGCTCTGGCCCATGTTGCGCGGGTTGCGTACGCCGCGCACGCCCGGCATCGCCTGGATCTTCGCCCAAGTCGCGTCGCTGCTGCCGTCGTCGACCGCGATCAGTTCCGCCTGCGGCTGCGCGCGCCGGACCTCCTCCAGGACGGCCTGGACGTTCTCCTCTTCGTTGAAGAACGGGATGACGATCGAGAACTCGTGGGCGTGGCTCATTCGCCCGCGACTGTGGGGAAACGCGCCCGGACTTGGCGAGCCGCAACCTGTAGCTGGGACCGACGATCCGGTTGTCCGCGCGAAACGCCCACGCGTTCCGCCACCGCGACCGGCCGCGGCGAAGCCGGCCACAGCGCGGATCAGTAGTGCGGCGGTTTCTCGTCGAGCGGCAGATCGCCGCCGGGACTCCCTTGCTGTTCGGCGCGCTCGGCCATGTGGCGCAGCCGCGCCTCGAGCCGGTCGATCCGCTCGGCCATCTCGAGCATCGCGCGATCCTGCTGCGCGACGTGACGTTCGAGAAACGCATGGCGGGTTTCGAGGTTGGCGAGGCGTGCGGCGGAGTCGTTGGACATCGTGCCGATATCCGAAAACAAAACGCCGGGGGCAACCCTGCAACGGGCCGCCCCCGGCGGAGATCTTTCAGCGAAAAACGCAGCTCAGCCGAGCTTCACGCTTAGCTTCGCAGCCTGCGCCGCGATCACGACGCCAGCCGCATCTGCGGTCACGGTGCCGCCGGTGGCGGTCGCCTGGGCGACGCCGACCAACTGCACCTTCCAGTCGCGCAGCGCGCCCGTGGCGGCGACTTCCACCGTCGCGCCCTTGCGGGAAGCGGTCACGCGGCCGAGTTCCTTGCCGTCCGGACCGTGCACGGCGCGAGTGGCCGCGGCGCCGTCGGCGAGCTGGTACACGCGGAACGTCGTTCCTTCGGCGTAGTTGTAGTCCGGTTTCACGTCGGTCGCACCGAGCGGCAGGATGGTGCCGGGGCGGACGAAGAGCGGGATGCTGAGGAAGTTGTGGTTCGCCTTGTGCCAGCGGCCGCCCTGCTGGACCTCGCCGGTGAGCAGGTGCGTCCACGTGCCCTCTGGCAGATAGTAGGCGACGTCGCCCTCGGCGTTGAAGACCGGCGCGACGAGCAACGACTCGCCGAGCATGTATTGGCGGTCGAGCGTGTCGCTGGCCGGATCATCGGGGAACTCGAGCAACATCGCGCGCAGCATCGGCGTGCCTTCCTGATGGGCGACGGTGGCCTGGCCCCACAGATACGGCATGAGCTGGCACTTGAGCTTGGTGAACTTCCGGAGGACGTCGCACGCCTCCTCGTCGTACACCCACGGCACGCGGTAGCCCGTGGAGCCGTGCAGGCGGGAGTGCGAGGAGAGCAGGCCAAACGCGAGCCAGCGCTTGTAGACCGCGGCCGGACCCGAGCCTTCGAAACCGCCGATGTCGTGGCTCCAGTAGCCGAAACCGCAAAGCGAGAGCGAGAGGCCGCCGCGGAGCGTTTCCGCCATGGCCTCGAACGTCGACCAGCAGTCGCCGCCCCAGTGGAGCGGGAAACGTTGCGCGGAGGCGTAGGCCGAGCGGGCGAAGAGGGTGGCTTCGCCGCGGCCGCGCTTGCGCTCGAGCACCTCGAACACGCACTCGTTGTAGAGCACCGAGTAGAGGTTGTGCATGCCGACCGGGTCGGAGCCGTCGTGATACACCACACCCTCGGTCGGGATGCGCTCGCCGAAGTCGGTCTTGAACGCGTCGACGCCCATGTCGCACAGGCGCTCGAGATGTGCCGTGAACCACTTGCGGGCTTCGGGGTTGGTGAAGTCGACGATCGCCATGCCCGGCTGCCAGAGATCGGTCTGCCACACGCTGCCGTCGGTCCGCTTGATGAAATAGCCGCCCTTCTTGCCCTCCTCGAAGAGCTTCGAACGCTGGCCGACGTAGGAGTTGATCCACACGCAGACCTTCAGGCCGCGCTCGTGGAAACGCTTCAGCATGCCGACCGGATCCGGGAACACGCGCGGGTCCCACTCGAAGTTGCACCAGTCGAACTCACGCATCCAGAAGCAGTCGAAATGGAAGACGTGCAGCGGCAGATCGCGGCGCTTCATCTCCTCGACGAAGCCCATGCAGGTCTTCTCGTCGTAGTTCGTGGTGAACGAGGTCGTGAGCCAGAGGCCGAACGACCACGGCGGCGGCAGCGCGGGGCGGCCGGTGAGCTGCGTGAGGCGCGCGAGGATTTCCTTCGGAGTGGGCCCGAGGATGATGAAGTACTCGAGGCTCTCGCCCGGCTTGGAGAATTGGACACGCGCGACGCGCTCCGAGGCGACCTCGAACGACACCGGGCCGGTCTCGTTCACGAGCACGCCGTAGCCGCGGTTGGTCATGTAGAACGGCACGCACTTGTACGCCTGGTCGGAGCCGGTGCCGCCGTCCTTGTTCTCGTTTTCGACGACCTGGCCGTTCTTCACGAACGCCGTGAAACGCTCGCCCAGACCGTAGACGTTCTCGCCCACGCCGAGCTGCAGGCGCTCGAGCATCTGCGGCCCCTTGCCGGCGACCTGCATGTAGCCCATGCCACGCCAGCCGGTTTTGGTGAGCACGCGGCCGTTGTTCTCGAAGGTGATCTCCCAACCCGGGCGCTTCACGCGCACCGTGAGGCCGCCCGCGGTGAGCGTCGCCTGCTCGGCGCCCACATCGATCTTCACCGGCGCCGCGGCCTGCGGCTGCAGCGGGATCGTGGGCATGGTGTCGACACCGCCCGTGTAGTGCTCGACCCGGACGCGGATCACGCCTTCCATCGGCGAGCTCAGTTTCACGGTGAGCACGGGGCCGCCAAGTGTGTCGCCGCGGTGCTTGATCGAGCGCGTCGGCGCGTCGATCACGAGGCTTTCGCCAACTTGGGTGATGTCGTGAGCTTCGGTCGCGAACGTCGCCGTCACGCCGGGTTGCAGGAGCCACTCGCCATCGGAGAATTTCATGGGAATAACGGGAAAAGGTTCGCTGGTTTCGCGGTAAATCTGGCGCTTTACAAGTCTCGTTTTTCCGGTCGTGCACTTTCCCGCCGTGAACCGGGTTCAGAACCCCACCTGGACCGCCGCCCGCTCGAAACCTTCCGCCTGCCAGAGCTCCTGCCGGCGCAAACCCGCCAGCGGCGCGATCCAGCGGTCGGGCACGATCTCGAGCCGGGTGTTCAGGTGCGTGGCGATCGCGTTGCGGTAGTCGCGCGCGAGCGCGATGCGCAGCTCGGTGTCGGAGAGTTCGCGCTGCAGCCCGAGAAACGCCGCGTCGCTCTTCAGCGCCGGGTAACGCTCCACCACGCTCTGCACCAGCGGCCGCGCACCGGCGAGGTCGGGACCGGGCTGGCCGAGCGGGGTCGCCTGGCTTTGCGCGCGCAGCGCCGCGAGCTCGGTTTGCACGGTACGCTCGTGGTCGCGCAGCCCTGCCACCACCGCGACGAGCCGCGGGATCAGGTCGGCGCGACGTTTGAGCTGCACGTCGATCAACGAGCCGGCCTGCGCCACACGATTCCGCAGTTGCACGAGCGAGTTGAAGGTCATCCAGCACCAGCCCACCAGCCACACGCCCGCCAGCGCAGCGGCCAACGCTAGGGCGCCAGCCAGCGGCAACCGCGGGTCGTGCTTCGCCTGGATCAGCCAGGCGACCGGAAGCGGCAGCAGGAACAACACGCCGCAGCCCCAGAACCCCCAACGATAGCCGCGCTGCACGCGCCCCTCGCCGCGGCAACTGATCACGAACAACTCCGCCTCGGGATCCGCCGCGATCTCCGGCGCGACCACATCGTCGCGCTCCCGCGCCCGGCCGGCGACAAACACCTCCGCGCCCTGCCGGATCGCGTGCTCCACGAAACGCCGCCGCCCCGTCGAGTCGCTGATCTCGCCCATCGGCCCCTTGCCGAAATACAACGCCGCACCGCGGCCAACCGTCTCCGCGAAAACGCGCTCCGCGTGCATGTCCGCCCCCTCCGGCCGCACCCGCACCGCACCGGTGTCGTCCTCCACGGCAAACGCAGGCGCCGCACCACCGGAAGCGACGCGGGTCCAACCGGTCTTGCGCACCCGCCGCGTCTTCCGCTGCCCCTTGCTGTCGGTGTACGTCTCCGTTTCCCAGCGCGACCACTCCTCTTCCACCGCGTATTCGAACCACACGCAGTCCACGCCGGCGAGGAAGCTGCACTCCGGCGTCGCCAGCAGCGCCCGCCCGCCCAGCTCCACCTGACCGATGAACACGCCTTTCGCCTTCGAAGTCGGCGTGTCGCACAACAACCGCAGCCGCCGCCCCGCGCGCAACATCAGCCAGAAAAACAACACGGTGAGCGGCGCCGCGACGAGCCATGCCGGCCAGACGATTTCGGGGTTCATCGGCGCGATCCTGCCGGCGTCACCCGCCGTCGCCAAGCTCGCAGGATATCCCCGCGCCGCACCGTTCGTTTCCGAGAATGGGGAACCGCAAACCGCATGTGGAGCTACTCGCGAGAGCGGCTCTCCTTCAGCCGCGAGTGCTCTTCCGAATCTGTGGCGCCGCTCGCGGGAGCAGCGAGCCAGGGACGCCGCGTGCAGCGAGGGAAAAACCGCTCTCGCGAGCAGCTCCCCAAAACCACCGCCGCGCCCCACAGCCCTCCGCCGCGCGTCCGGTAGCTTCTCGCCTCATCGTTACGTCGCCGCCGCCAGCACCGCGTCGGCCTTGTCGAGCACGGCGTCAATTTCGCCGATGATCGCGGGAAGCTCGCCTTCGCTGATTCCGAGTTCGTCCCAGACCTCGCGCACCGCGCTCGCCGGTTTGAAGCCGGTGCCGTGATGCACGCCATGCAGGTTGCAGACGAAATCCGCCAGGTACACGAGCTGGCCCGCGGCATTGTCGCCGGAAAGCGGATCATGGTGCCCGCTCACCGCCTGCGTGAGCACTGTCGGCATGCGCCAGACCTCCAGCAGCCGACCGCCGACATCGGCGTGATCCGTGCCGAACGTCTCCCGCTCGATCTCATGCAACGGCCGCGCCTGCTCCCTCGCCCGCGCGAGCACTGCGCCGTAGCCGGCGCCGAGCGTGCGATCGAGCACGAGCATGCCGATGTCGTGCAACAATCCCGCCGCGTACGCCTCCGGGATCGGCGCAGGAAGATTCAGCGCGCGATGCTGGAGCACCTGCACCGTCTGCGCCACCGCGAGCCCGTGCCGCCAGAACTGATGGTAGTGGAAATGCAGCGGCTTGAACGCCCGCAACAGCGACAGCGCGAACACCACGTCGCGCACGCCCTCGATGCCCACGCGCAGCACCGCCTCCTCGATCGAGCGCACACCGCGGCCGCGGAAGTACACCGAGTTGGCCAGCCGCAACACCCGCGCCGAGATACCGGGATCGAGTGCCATCACCTCGGCGAGCTGCTCAGCGGTGATCCATTCCTCCGCCAATAGCCGCGACACTCGCACCACGACCTCCGGCGCGGCGGGAAAATCGACGGAGTCGAGTCGCTTAACGAAATCCGAGCCTGTGGCCATGTTACACCCTCACACCGCCGCCAAGACCGCTTCGGCGCGCGCCAGTTCCGCCTGCGCGCCCGCGGCGATCTCCGGCAGGCTTTCCGGCGCCACGCCCAACTCCTCCCACACGCGCGGGTCGCACTCATGCGGGAAGAAGCCGCTGCCGTGGTGGATGCCCTGGTGGTTGCAGATGAAATCCGCGAGGTGCACGAGATGCGTGATCGACTGCCCCGAGACCCACGGCCGGTGGTGGTTCGCCACCGCGTCGACGAGGATCGCCGGGAAACGCCACACCTCCAGCATGCGGCCACCCGCCTGCGCGTGGTCCGTGCCGAGCATCTCGTGCTCCACCTCGACCAATGCCCGCGAAGTCGTGCGCGCCGCCTCGATCACATCGCGGTACACCGTGCCGAGCGCCCGGTCGAGAACCAGCATGCCCACATCGTGCAATAAGCCCGCCGCGTATGTCTCGGGAAACGGGCGGCCCAGACTCAACGCCCGCGTTTGCAGCGACTGCGCCGTGAACGCCACCGCGAGCGAGTGCCGCCAGAACGGCCGGTAGTCGAAATGGGCCGGCCGCATCGCGCCGACCATCGCCAATGAAAACACGATGTCCCGCACGCCGTCCACGCCGACGCGCAGCACCGCCTCCGGGATCGAGTCCACCGGAGTGCAGCCGGCCAGCGCGACCGAGTTCGCCAGATGGAGCACCCGCGCCGCCATCGAGGCGTCGAGCGCCATCGTCTCGCCGATCTCCTCGGCGGTCACCGAGTCCTTGGCGAGCATGCCGACCAGTCGCGCGACGACAGTCGGCGGGGCCGGAAAATCGAGCTTCTCGAGCTGCTGCAAGACGTCGCTGTGGGCACTCATGGCTTCACTCCGCGCGGTGCTTCCGCCCGCACCCGCACCTTGGCCACCCGTCCGGGGCGGTCGCCGGCAGCGCGCATTTCGTGGCGGAAGGCATCGCTCCCGTTACATCGCCCGTTTGGCGAAAAGGATGAGCTGAAAATCGCGGCCCGCCGCGAGCCGCGGGCGAGACCGCCGCCGGATTCCGCCCCGGGCTGTGGAGCTGCTCGCGAGAGCAGCCCTCCGCCGATGATCCCAGAATCGCCTTCCAGACAGGTCGCAGAGATGGAGAAGCGACGGCAGAAGAGCACAGAGAAGTGCTTGGCCACATTTCGCCGCGCCTTGGCGCATTCACCCAATGGGAAACAGCTTGGTGCGCGGTTTGTTCGCCGAAGTCTCTGTGGTCTCCCGCCTTGGCTCAGCGCCCTCCGTGTCCCGATTCTGAATTCCTGACGCTCGCCGCTCCCGCGCTCGGCGCCACGGCAGCCGTCCCCGTCCCAAAAACCAAAGGCGCCGCCACGCGCGGCGCCCTCGTCTCTTGGCGGCCGGTTTCCGCCGGCGGTTACTTCACCTTCGCCGCGCGCGTCGGTTTCCCGTTCGCGGGCTTGCCCGACGCCGCCTTCACGGGCGCCGCCTTGGCCGGTGTCGCCGCGAGCCGGGCACGCCGGGCCTTGAGCAGCTCGCGCCGCAACCAGTCGAGCGCGGAGTTGATCGAGCGAGCGCGCACCGCCGTCGCCGTGCCGGGATAATCGAGACGCCGGCACCACACGCCGTCCGGCGCATGCAGGCCCACGAAGGTCGAGCCCGCCGCCTTGCCGTCGCAGCACGCGCCCGGGCCGGCGCAGCACGCGATGCTCAGGCCGTAGTCGGCCACGAGTTTCTCCGACACGCCCGACGCCATCGCGACCGCCGCCTCGGCGCTGATCGCACCGTGCTGGCTGAGGAGCGCCTCGGGGATGTCGAGCAGGATGACCTTGCCGGCATTGCGGTACACGACCACGCCGCCCTGGAAAAACTTCGATGCGCCCGGCAGATCGGTGAACACGCTGGCGAGTTGCCCGCCGCTGCCCGATTCCGCCACCGCGAGCGTCTTCTCCTCCTGCCGGAGCAGGTCCGCCACGGCCTCCGCGAGCGAATCGCCGCCAACCGCGAACACGTCGTCGCCGAGCAACGCCAGCGCCTCGTCGGCGAGCTGCCGCGCCTCGGCCTCGGTCGCGGCACCGTCGCCCCAGCCAAAACGCACATCGACCGCCCACGCGTGCGCGCAGTACCCGATCTCCACGCCCGGATGCTTCGCGAGCAACGGCTGCAGACGCGTCTCGAGCGCCGACTCGCCCACGCCCGCCGTGCGCAGTTGCACGAACGACTCCGTGCGCCCAAGCAGTTTCCGCCGGACGAGCCGCGGCAACACCTCGTTGCGCCACATCGGCTCCAGCTCGTTCGGCGGGCCGGGCAGCATGATCAGCATCTTGCCGTCCTGCTCGACGAGCAGCCCCGGCGCGGTGCCGAAGGGATTGGCGATCACCTCGGCGCCCTCGGGCCGCCAGGCCTGCTTGAGATTGTTCGCCGTCATCTTCCGGCCGAGCGTCGCGAACCGCGCCGCGATCGTCTTCTCGACGGCCTTGTCGAAAACCATCTTCTGCCCGAGCGCCTCGGCGATCGCCTCGCGGGTCACGTCGTCGCTCGTCGGCCCGAGCCCGCCGGTCGTGATCACCACGCTCGAGCGCGCCCAACTGCGCGCAAAGGCGGTCGCGATCGCGTGCGCGTCGTCCGGCACCACGGCGGCCGCAGCGAGTTCGACGCCGCGCCGGGCGAGCTGGTCGCCGATGAACGCCAGGTGGGCGTTGGGCGTCCGGCCGAGCAGGAGCTCGTTGCCGAGCGTGAGAAGTTCGAAGCGTTTCGGCGCGGTGCGCGCCGCGGGGGCGGTTTTCTTGGCCATAGTCTTGGCGGTCCCGCGACCGTAGGGCATTCCCCGAAAAACGCCAGCCTCGCGCCGCGCCCACGCGCAACGCGCCGTCGACACCGTCCCGCCGCTTCCTAATCGTGTGGCGCTGCACCATTCGCGCGGCGCTGCTCGTGAGAGCAGCGCTTCCGGCCGCCGCCTTCATCCGCTCCCCTTTCGCCTTTCACCTCTCGCCTCACGCCTTTCGCCTCCGTCCCATGTCCGCCCCCGATCTCAAGGCCAAGGTCCGCGCTCTGCCGGACAAGCCCGGCGTCTACCTGATGAAAGACCGCCTCGGCCAGATCATCTACGTGGGCAAGGCCAAGAGCCTGAAGAAACGCGTTTCCTCCTACTTCGTCCGCTCCCGCGCCGCCGCCGCCCAGCCGAAGATCCGCGCGCTCATCGACCTCATCCACGACTTCGACACCATCGAGGTGCGCTCCGAACCCGAGGCGCTCCTGCTCGAGGGCAAGCTCATCAAGGAGTGGAAGCCCAAATACAACACCGACTTCGTCGACGACAAACGTTTCCTCCTCGTCCGCGTTGATCTCGCCGCCGAGCTCCCGCGCTTCGGCCTCACCCGCCTCCGGAAAGCCGACACCGCGCGGTACTTCGGCCCCTTCCCGCACAGTGCCCTCCTCCGGAAAACGCTCGCGCAGATGCGCAAACAGTACGGCGTGCTCCTCGGCGACGCCCGCCCGTTGCCCGCGGCCGACGGCCGTTGGCAACTCTATGACGACGTGCGCGCCGAGCTCTACGGCCATGCCAACCTCGTCACGCCGCAGGAGTACCGCGCGCGCGTCGAGCAGGCCGTCACGTTTCTCGACGGCAAGTCGCGCGAGTGGCTCGAGGAGCTCCGCACCGAGATGCAACGCGCCGCCGCCGCGCAGGAGTTCGAGAAGGCCGCCGAGCTGCGCGACGCCGTGTTCGCCCTCGAGGAGACGCTCCGCAAGGCCCGTCGTTTCGAGCGCGCGCCCGATGTTTTCCAGACCGACGCCGTCGCGCTCGAGTCGCTCCGCGAGGTGCTCCACCTCCGCGTGCTCCCCGCGCGCATGGAGTGCTTCGACATCTCGCACATCAGCGGCACCTTCGTCGTCGCCTCGATGGTGCACTTCCGCGACGGCCGGCCCGACAAAAACGAATACCGCCGCTTCCGCATCCGCACCTTCATCGGCAACGACGACTTCCGCGCCATGGAGGAGGTCGTCGGCCGCCGCTACCAGCGCCTCGCCGCCGAGGGCAAACCGCTGCCCGAGCTCATCGTGATCGACGGCGGCCGCGGCCAGATCGGCGCCGCGATGAAAGCCTTTCTCGCGCTCGACCTAACGCCGCCCGCGCTCATCGGTTTGGCAAAGAAACATGAGACCATCATCTTCGCCGACGAGCGCGAGCCGCTGAACCTCCCGCTGAATCATCCGGGCCTGAACCTCCTCCAACGCCTGCGCGACGAGGCTCACCGTTTCGCCAATACGTACAACGCCGACCTCCGCTCGCAGAAGATCCGCGAATCCGTGCTCGACGAGTTCGACGGCATGGGCCCCAAGCGCCGCGCCGCGTTGCTCGAGCACTTCGGCTCCATCGATCGCGTCCGCGCCGCCACGCCCGAGCAGCTCGCCGAAGTCGACGGCGTCGGCCCGCGCCTCGCCGCCGAGCTCCACGCCTTCCTCCACCCACCCGCGCCGCCGCCGGCTTGATCGAGGGTCGGGCTTCACGCCCGACTCTCCCCGTCTGGCCCGCACTTTGCGTTCCGCGGCCTCTTCGACCATGTCAACCATTCGTTGACATGATCGAAGAACCTCACGCCGCAACGGGGGCTTTTCGCACGCCACCCCGCCAGCTGCGACACACTTCCCCATTCCTCCGATTCGTCCCCTTCTTCCGCTCCCTCCACTCCGCCTACCACTCCCACACTTTTTTCACTCTCCCCGCCTCCACCACTCCCCTAGCCTCCGCTCGACACCATGTCCGATCTCCTCGTCCACGGCGGCAAGCCGCTCTCCGGCACCATCCGGCCCTCGGGCAACAAGAACGCCGCGCTTCCGATCTTCTGCGCCACGCTGCTCACCGACGAGCCCGTGCGCCTCACCAACGTCCCCGCGATCACCGACCTCGAGAAGATGGTCGCGTTCTGCACGCGTCACGGCTCGCGCATCGAGTGGGACCGCGCCGCCGGCACCATGGCGCTCGACCACTCGCGGTTCCACCCGGAGCTCATCAACGGCGAACTTCCGCAGGACATGCGCTCCACCGTCCTGCTCTACCCGGCGCTGCTCCACCGCCTCAAACGCATCGTCGTCGAGTCCAACACCAAGGGCTGCTCCCTCGGCATCCGCGAACTGGATCCGCACTTCGACGTCCTCCGTGCCTTCGGCGCCCGCCTCACCCTCGGCGACGAGGCCGTGTTCTCCCTCGAAAACCGTTTCCGCGGCGCGCGCCACTGGGCCGACTACATGTCCGTCACCGCCACGGAGAACTTCGCCATGGCCGCCGCCCTCGCCGACGGCTCCTCCACCCTCGTCAACGCCGCCAGCGAGCCCCACGTGCAGGATGTCTGCGCCGCGCTCGTCGCCATGGGCGCGCGCATCCGCGGCGTGGGCACGAGCCGCCTTGAGATCGACGGCGTCGAGCGCCTCCACGGCGCCGAGATCGCCATCAGCACCGACTACCACGAGGTCGTCACCTTCCTCGCCCTCGGCGCCATCACCGGCGGCGAGGTGCGCGTGACCGACACCCAGCCCGAACACCTCGACCTCATCGTCCGCTCGTTCGCGAAGCTCGGCGTCACGATCCGCTTCGAGGGCAATACCGCCCTCGTCCCCGCCGCGCAGCGTCTCCACATCGAGGAGCCGCACACCACCAACCTCCTCGCCAAGATCGAGGCCGCGCCCTGGCCGTACTTCCCCGTCGACCTCCTGCCCGTGCTCATCGCGCTCGCCGTGCGCGCCGAGGGCGCGATGCAGTTCTGGAACAAGATCTACGAGGGCGGCTTCACGTGGCTGCCCGAGCTCGCGAAGTTCGGCGCGCACGTCGTCGTGAGCGACCCGCACCGCATCATCGTCTTCGGCAACCGCCCGCTGCGCCCCGCCGTGGTCGAGGCGCCGTACATCATCCGCGCCGCCGTCGCCCTCTACGCCGTCGCCGCGTCGATCCCCGGCCAGAGCGTGGTGAAGAACGCCGACGCCATCCGCCGCGCGCATCCCCGTTTCGTCGAAAACCTCCGCGCCCTCGGAGCCGAAGTGGAGTGGCGGTAGGCGCGGCAAATCTCGATGAAGGTCGTCTACAAGATCACGTACCCCAACGGGAAGATCTACATCGGCATGGACCTGACCGACAGCATCGCATACTTCGGCAGCCCCTCGGATGCACTCATTGCGAAAGACTTCCCCCGAGAAGAACGCCGCTCGTTCACCATAACGCGCGACATTCTCTGGGAATCCTCCGCCGCCTCGGACTCCGAAGCCCGCCAAAAGGAGATCGAGCTAATCCTCTGTCATCGCGCGAACGATCCGAGGTTCGGTTACAACCAGTGGCCGCGCCATAAATTGATCCCATGACCGCCCGATTCTATCCTTTCGCGATCTTCTTCTTTGTTGTCGCCGCCCTCTCCGCCGCCGACCCCGCCCCTCAACTCCCGAAACCCATGCCGCCGCCCTCGATCCCGAACACCGTCGACTACGTCGAGACGCCCTCGCGCGATCTCCCGCAGACCAAGGCCTTCTTCTCCGCGCTGCTCGGCTGGCGCTTCACCGACTACGGCCCCGACTACTGCTCGTTCGAGGACGGCCGGCTCAACGGCGGCTTCTACCGCTCCGACAAAGTCTCCAGCACCGCCGCCGGCTCGTCGCTCATCGTGATCTACACCGAGAACCTCGAAGAGCTTCGCGACCGCGCGAAGGAGCTCGGCGCCACGATCACGCGCGACATCTTCAGCTTCCCCGGCGGCCGCCGTTTCCACTTCACCGAGCCCGGCGGCAGCGAGTTCGCGATCTGGTCGGACAAATAGCCGCCCGCTTGCGTCCACCCCGCGCGCCACGTCTACTCGCCGCGTCTACTCGACACCCATGCCCGACAAAGGCGTCAACTTCCTCAACGCCGCGCTCACGGCGCCCACCACCGCCGCCGAGGCCGCCTTGCGGCCGGCCTCGTTCGCGGACTTCGTCGGCCAGCCGAAGACGATCGAGCGGCTCAGGGTCATGGTCGGCGCCGCGCGCCGCCGCGGTGACCCGCTCAACCACATCCTGCTCAGCGGGCCGCCCGGACTGGGCAAGACCACGTTGTCATTGATCCTTGGAGCCGAGATGGGGAAGACCGTGCGCATCACCTCCGGCCCCGTGGTAGAGAAGGCGGGCGACCTCGCCGGCCTGCTCACCAGCCTCGAGGAGGGTGACCTGCTCTTCATCGACGAGATCCACCGCATCCCGAAGACCGTCGAGGAGTACCTCTACAGCGCGATGGAGGACTTCCGCCTCGACATCATGATCGACCAGGGGCCCAACGCCCGCAGCGTGCGCCTCTCGCTGCCGCGCTTCACGCTCATCGGCGCCACCACCCGCGCCGGCCTGCTCACCGCCCCGCTGCGCAGCCGTTTTACGCTCAACACCCGCCTCGACTTCTACGGCCGCGAGGATCTGCTCACGATCGTCAACCGCACCTGCCGGCTCCTTAACGTCCCGATCGACGACGGCGGCGCGAAGGAGATCGCCGCGCGTTCCCGCGGCACGCCGCGCATCGTGAACAACCTCGTCAACTTCGTGCGCGACTACGCGCAGGAGAAGGCGAAGGGGAAGATCACGCAGCCCGTCGCCGCCGCCGCGCTCGAGCTACTGGAGATCGACGTCCGCGGGCTCGACGAGATGGACAAGCGTATCCTGCGCCTGATGGCAGAGTCGTACCGCGGCGGCCCCGTCGGCCTCGGCACCGTCGCAGTCGCCGTGGGCGAGGAGGCGGAGACGCTCGAGGAAGTCCACGAGCCGTACCTCATCCAGGAGGGCTACCTCCAACGCACCGCCCAAGGCCGCGTGCTCACTTCGAAGGGCTGGGAGGCCATCGGCCTGCAGGCCATCGCCACCGCCCAAGGCGCGCAGGGAAGTCTGCCGCTGTAGGCCAGGCCGACGACCTGGCCCGTCCGAGTTCTGGCCACATCACCGCCGTGACCCACAGAACAACCGGCGACCTCTCCGCACCCGCGCGGGAAGCCCCGCTACCGCTCGCCGCGCCGCTCGTGCCCACCGCAGCGCCGAAGCATCGGAACACGCCTTCGCACTCGGGACTCGACCGCAGCCATGCCCACCGTCACCATATTTCAATGATCCGACTCGATCCCCCCGATTTCCGGACACTCGGCGGCGTGGCACGATCACTTGCTCTTTCCCTTGCCGGCGCGGCCCTGTTTGCCGGTTGCACGACCAGCTCGCCGAGAGTCTCCGCTCCATCACTGGCGGGCGACCCGCGCCTGCCCGCCGACAGGATCTCCCGCTTCTACAGCGCGGAGGAGTGGGCCAAACTCGCCGAAAAATCCTACGACGGCTGTGTGATCCTCCGCGGGCCGATCGACGACAACAACCGCGTGACCAGCCCGATTCTGGTGGATTCGTATCCGGACGATGAGCGCAACATCCTCGCGCTGCGATTCGCCAGAAAGGTGAAGATCGTGCCGACAACGACCGCCACCCACGTCCGGCCCATGGCGCGGATCTACGTGCTGTTCTACGAACGTGACCGAAAACCGCGCCGGGCGATCATCTACGCCGAACAGACCGGTGTCATCACGGCACCTCTCACGAGTGGCGGCGACCAGAACTACTATCTCGTGATGAGCTATTACTGAAACGTGCGGGCCACGTCGCCGCCGTGGCCTACAGACCCCTCATTCGCCCGGCAATGGCGGCTGGGTCGTGGCGTTACGCAGCGCGCTGTGGCGCCGACCGCAGAGAACGTAGATCGCGAAGCCGAGCACCAGCCATACGAGCAGCCGCCACCAGTTCTCCTTCGGCTGCGAGAACATCAGCGCCGAGGTGCCCGTGACCTGCGCGAGCCGCAAGGGTAATGGGGAACGGCCATGGCGGAGAGGTCATGGCGCAACGAATTCCCGAACCGAGCTCGGACTGGAGGAGCACATTTTAGCGCTGCGGGCTCGACACGACATCCCGCCACCCGGTAGCAAAGTTCCGATGACCCTTTTTTTTCCCAGAAATCCTCGTACAAGCTCCGGCGCGGCGTGGTCGCTCGCGCTCCTCATCGCCGCCGGCACAACGCTTCTCGCCGGGTGCGCAACGACACCGCCGGCCGCCCAGGCTCCGACTCTCGCCGGCAATCCGGCCCTGCCTTCCGCCACCATCTCACTTTTCTGCAGCCCCGAAGAGTGGGCCGATCTCGCGAACCGTCCGTACGACGGGTGTGTGATCTTGCGCGGTGCGATCGACGACTCCCATCACGTGACCGGACCAGTGGTGGTGGACACCTACCCCGACAGCTCCCGCACCACACTCGCGTTGCGGCTGGCGGAAAAGGCGACGATCTCACCCACCATGGTGGGTACGCACGTGCGCCCGACGGCGCGGGTCTACGTGCTGTTCTATGAGCGCGACCAGAAGCCGCGCCGCGCCATCATCTTCGCCGAGCAGACCGGCAACGCTGCCGCTACTCGCTCGGCCTCCGACCAAAGCCGTCAGCTGATCATCAGCTACTACTGAGGAGCTCCGCGCGAGGAGCGCGACAGTTCGCGGCGTCAACTGTTGTTTGACGCCGCGCCACTTGCGCAGTTCGCGCCGGCGACCTCTCCTGCAGACCGGGCTTCATACCCGAATCCGCTCACGCGCCCGGCTCCTCGCCGGGCAGCGGCGGCTGGGTGGTGGCGTTGCGCAGCGCGCTGTGGCGGCGACCGTAGAAAACGTAGATCGCGACGCCGATCGCGAGCCACACGAGCAGCCGCCACCAGTTCTCCTTCGGCAGCGAGAACATCAGCAGCGCCGAGGTGCCCATGCCGAGCAGCGGCAGCAACGGCGACAACGGCACGCGGAACGGCCGGTGCGCGTGCGGATGCGTGCGCCGCAGGACGAGCACCGCCGTGCACACGACGAAGAACGCGAGCAACGTGCCGATGTTCACCAACTCCGCGAGGATGCGCAGCGGCAGGAAACCGGCGAACGCCGCCACGCACACGCCCATCACCAGCTGCGAGATCCACGGCGTGCGGAACCGCGGGTGCACCGCACCGAAGATTCGCGCCGGCACGAAACCGTCGCGCGCCATCGCCAGCATCACGCGCGGTTGACTGAGCATGAGCACGAGCAGCACCGACGTGATGCCCACCGCCGCGCCGACCGAGATCACGAGGTGCGCCCACGGCAACCCGACACGACGGAACGCGTCGGCCACGGGCGCCTCGATGTTGATCTCGTTGTACGGCACCATGCCGGTGAGCACCGCGGCGACCGCGAGGTACAGCACCGTGCAGACGATCAGCGAAGCGATGATGCCGATCGGGATGTCGCGCTTGGGGTTCTTCGCCTCCTCGGCGTGCGTCGAGACGGAGTCGAAGCCGATGTAGGCGAAGAAGATGATCGCCGAGCCCGCGAGCATCCCGAGCGGTTCGCCGCCAGCCCCGGTCTGCCCGAGGATCGTTTTGCCGAAGAGACTGAGGCCGGTGTAACCAAACGGCGCGAACGGCCGCCAGTTCGCCGGATCCACGTAGAACGCGCCGAGCCCGATCACGAAGAGCACCACCGCGAGCTTGATGACGACCATCACGGCGTTGAAGCCCGCGCTCTCCTTGATGCCGCGGATCAGCACCCACGTGAGCACGGCCACGATGAGCACCGCTGGAAGGTCGATCACGCCGCCGGTCGCCACGAAGTGGCCGGTCCCCGGATCGTAGTCGAACGGCGTCGTCGACAGGGCCTTCGGGAGGCGCGGCAAGAACGTGCTGAGAAACTCCTGAAAGTACTGCGACCAACCGTGAGCCACAGCCGACGAGGCGATCGTGTATTCGAGGATCAGATCCCAGCCGATGATCCACGCCGCCAGCTCGCCGAGCGTCGCGTACGCGTACGTGTACGCCGAGCCCGCCACCGGCACCATCGAGGCGAACTCCGCATAGCACAGCGCCGCGAACACGCAGGCCAACCCCGCGACGACGAACGACAGCATGATCGCCGGGCCCGCCTTGTCGTGCGCCGCCTGACCGGTGACGACGAAGATGCCCGCGCCGATGATGCAGCCGATGCCGAGGCTGGTGAGTTGCACCGGCCCGAGGGCGCGCCGCAGGCGGTTCTCCCCCTCGGCTTCACGATGCAGTTGTTCGATGCTCTTCCGGGCGAAGATGTGTTTCATGCGAGTAGGGCGACTCGGGGTTCGGGGGCGCGAACCTCTTAGGTACGCACCCCGGATTAGTCCAGCGCGCCGAGCCGTGGATTCGTTTCAGCACGCGAGGTGCCAGCAAGCCGCCCGCCGTGGAACTGTTCGCGAGGGCAACTCTCGGCGGCGCGACGCCGCGCCCGCGCCCACTGTGGCTCTGCTCGCGAGAACAGCTTCCCGCCCCGCGCCGCGGCGAGCCGTCACCGCCGTCCTCGCGAACGGCGCCACACTCCCCGAGCCGACCTATCGCTCACCGCTTGCGGCCAGCATAGATCATCCCGATGCCGGCGAGCATGCTCACGCCGCCGGCGATCATGTACCACGAGTGCTCCGGCACGCGCGTCTCGCCGTCGAACTTCCGCGCCAGCCCGGCGAGCGTGCTCTGGGTTTTGCCCTTCAACGACTCACGTTTCGTCCAGCCGTCGTGAAACAGCCAGATGCCGACACACACCAGAGCGAGACCGATCAACGTTTTCATGCGAGTAGGACGCGCCAGCGTGCAGGTCCCAGCCCCACTGACCAGCCCGGAGACACGCCGCCGCTCCGAAGCGCGGCCCTTCGCCACCTTCTATCCTATCACACAGCACTCCGCCCTTGATGCGGAATTAACGCCCACCACACCGCCCTTAATTAGGGCTACGCGCACCGCTCCGGTACAGTGCGGCGTCATGACCGCCGCCGATTGGACCTACCTGTTCGCCTTCCTCGTGACGCTCGTCGCCACCGCCGTGCCGCTGGGCCGATGGTTGGCCGACGTACTCGAGGGG
>DATGXA010000287.1:0-16708 GCA_035299125.1 Opitutaceae bacterium | reverse complement strand
CTCATCGTGCAGCGCCTGCTCGCCGTCGGCCGCGCACAACGCGTGCTCGTGCTCGTGCCCGAGACGCTGGTACACCAATGGTTCGTCGAGCTGCTCCGCCGCTTCAATCTCTGGTTCAGCATCCTCGACGAAGAACGCTGTGCCGCCGCCGCGGCGAGCGAGCCCGACGGCAATCCGTTTCTCGGCCAACAGCTCGCGTTGTGCAGCACCGCGTTCCTCGCCGGCAACTCGGCGCACGGCGACCAGGCCATCGCCGCCGGCTGGGATGTGGTCGTTGTCGACGAGGCGCACCACCTCGCGTGGTCGCCCGAGGCGGCCAGTCCCGAATACGCGCTCGTCGAGCGCCTCGCGCGTCAGGCGCCCGGTCTGATCCTGCTCACCGCCACGCCCAACCAGCTCGGCCAGCAGGGGCATTTCGCTCGGCTGCGGCTCCTCGATCCGGATCGCTACTCGAGCTTCGAGGCGTATCTCGCCGAGGCCGAACGCTACGGCGAAGTGGCCGCCGTCGCGGAGCGCCTGCTTGAGGCGAAACCGCTCTCCGCGCGCGACCGCGCCACGCTCGCCCGCCTCTTCGCCCGTGCGCCCGAGACGCTCGCGAGCCGCCTCGCCGCGCTCGATGCCGGCGCACCCGGCGCTCGCGACGGACTGCTCCGCACGCTCGTCGACCAGCACGGCCCCGGGCGCGTGATGTTCCGCAACACGCGCAGCGCGATGAGCGGTTTTCCGAAGCGAAAGTTCTGCCCCGTCCCGCTCGAGGGAGCTGATGCCACCCTGCTCGCCCGCGTGGCCCGCGAACTCGAGGCCGAGGAAACCGGCCGCGAAGCCGACATCCGGCACTCCTACAAAGACGATCCGCGGCTCGAGTGGCTCGCCGGTTTTCTCCGCCAGCACCGCACCGCAAAAGTCCTCTTGATCTGCCGCTCGCAACGCAAGGTCGCGGCCATCGCCGCCGCGCTGCAGGAGCGGATCAACGTGAAGACCGGCCTCTTCCACGAGGGTCTGCCACTCGTGCAGCGCGATCGTCAGGCCGCGTGGTTCGCCGAGTCCGACGGCGCGCGGATTCTCCTCTGTTCCGAGATCGGTAGCGAAGGACGCAACTTCCAGTTCGCGCACCACCTCGTGCTCTTCGACCTGCCACTCAATCCCGGGTTGGTCGAGCAGCGCATCGGCCGCCTCGACCGCATCGGCCAGAAACAAACCATCCACGTGCACGTGCCCTATCTCGTCGGAAGCGCCGACGAGTGTATCGTCGAATGGTATCACCGCGGATTGGATGCGTTCGCCGCGCCGCTCCACGGCGGCGCCGACTACGAGGCGCGCTTCCGCGAGCCGCTGCTGGCGTTGGCGGTGTCCGCCGACGTTCGCCCCGAAGCGCACCGCAAGGCGGTGGAGGTGTTCATCGCCGAGACGGCGGCGTTCCGCCGCGAGTTGTCGGCGCGCCTCCACCGGGGCCGCGACCGGCTGCTCGAGCTCGCGTCGTTCAACCGCGACACCGCGCACGAGCTGGTCGAGCAGGTCCGCGCCGCCGACTCCGATCTTCTGTTACGCCGCCTGTTGCCCGACCTGCTCGACCACTTCGGCGTGCGCATCACCGACCACGAGCTCGGCGACCTGTTTCTCGATCCGAGCCACGCGTTCGTCGAAGCGTTTCCCGGGGTGCCGCCGGAGGGCACGCTGATCACGTTCGACCGCGCTCGCGCCTTGGCGCGCGAGGACATCCCGTTCGTCACCAGCGACCATCCGCTCGTGCGCGACACGCTCGATCTGCTCCTCAACTCGTCCACCGGCACCGCCGCATTCGCGCTCGTGCCGGCCGAGCAGCCTGGACTGGTGCTAGAAACGGTGTTCGTGCTCGAGACGGTTGCCGATACGCGGTGGCACAGCGACCAGTTCCTCCCGCCGACGCCGCTCCGGATCGTCGTCGACCTGCGAGGAAACGACCTCACCCCGGTACGTCCCGCCGGCCCGCTCCACGACGACACGCCCGAGCACGCGCTGAAGCGTTTCCTCGAGCAGCCGCACTTCTCCGTCGATCTGCTGAAGACGATGACCGATGCCGCCACCACGCACGCCGAACTCCCGGCCGCCCAGCTGCGCCGCGCCGCCCGCGAGCGCGCCGAGGCGGTGCTAGGGGCCGAGCTGCAACGGCTCATCGATCTCCAGCGGGTGAACGACCATGTGCGCCTCGAGGAGATTGCGCTCGCGCGTGAACGCCGCGATCGGGTCGGCGCCGCGATCGCCGATGCGCGCGTGCGGCTCGACTCGGTGCGGCTGATCGTCGAGGGCGGCGATGGGCGCAGGCGGCGTTGAGAGTGACCAGTGCCGCGAGCCGTGCCGCCGCGAAAAACAAAACCCGGGCGAGATATGCCCGGGTCCGAAAGTGGCGAACTTTATCACGGCGCGCGGCTCAGCGGCTCTTCTCCTTGCCCGGTTTCTCGGGCTTCTCGGCCTTGGCCGGCTTGCTGATTTTTTTGAACAGCGCCGGCACATCCATCTTCGTGTCGGGTTTGATCTCCATGGTGGCCAGCTCCGTGGCGAGCGCCTCGGGCGAGATCGCGCCGAGCTCGGGCAGGAGATAATTGAAGATGAGCGAGCGGATCGCGGTCGCGGCGCCGGCGGGATTCGGGCCGAACATCCGCAACGCCTCCTTCTCGTGCACCCAGAGGAACTTCTCCACGCCGAGGTCGATCCCGCGGCCGGCGTTGGCGCTGCGCACTTTGCCGGCCAGGTGGATGATATCCTCCGGCCGCGTGCTCGGCAGAGCGCCCTCGAAAATGGCGAAACGGGCGATTTCAGGAATCAGGTTCTCGGCGTCCATGAGGTGGTTATACCAGATTGCAGCCGCCCCCGTCTAGGGGCTCGCGAGGTTTTCAGGGAGTTTTCCGGCTGGATTGGGGTAAAAAGGCACCCCGCCTGTGCCGTGAATTCAAATGGCTCTAGTCCATTTTAAGTTCAAGTGGGCGCCTCCCGACGACGTCTGCCTTCCGATTGACGGCCTGACATTCGCTGCCGGTACCGGCTCCCGAAGGAGAATTATAGGGCCGAGAGCGTGGTAATGAACAACACGAACACTGCAGGGTGCAACGAGACGGTAGGCCGCGCCCAGCCCTCGTCAAACGACCATTTTTTGGCTTTTTCGCCGCGGAATTAGGCGATCGGCCGCATCGCGTTTGCCCTTTCGACCGCCGACGACAGCGTCGGCCGCATGTCCAGCGTAGCCCCCGCTCGACCACTCCCCCGCCTCGGCCGCATCCTGCTCATCGCCCAACTCCTCTCGACGCTCCTCACCGGCGCCGGAGCGAAGCCGGAGAACTCCGAGTGTTTCGACTGCCACGATGCCGTCGCCGCCGGCCCAGCACCCGCGCGCAAACCCGGCGCGACGCCCACCGTCGCCACCGGGCTCTTCGCCAAATCCGTCCACGCGAAACTCGCCTGTGTCGACTGCCACGCCGACATCGAGGACGTGCCCCATCCCGACAAACTCCAGCCCGCGCAGTGCGCCTCGTGCCACGAGCCCATGGCGAAAGAATACGCCGCGAGCATTCACGGCGTGAGTCACCAACTCGGCGCCTCCGCGGCCGCCACCTGCGCCGATTGCCACGGTGCGCACGACATCACGCCGGTCGCTTCGCTCACGAGCCCCGTTTTCAAGTTCAACCTGCCGCGCACCTGCGCGAAATGCCACAGCAACGCCACCCTCGCCGCCGAGTACAAGATGCCCCGGCCCGATGCCGCCGCGCACTACATGGAGAGCATCCACGGCCGCGCGCTGCTCGAGATGGGCTTGGTGGTCGCCCCTTCCTGCAACGACTGCCACGGCGTCCACGACATCCGCCGTTCCATCGACCGCACATCGCGCGTCAACCACCTCAACATCGCCGACACCTGCGGCAAGTGCCACCTCGGCGTCGAGGAGATCTACAAGAAGAGCGTGCATGGCCGCATCCTCGCCGAAGGCGACAAACGCGGCCCTGTCTGCTCCGACTGCCACACCGCACACGAGATCGAGAATCCGGTGAACGCGCACTTCAAGGCCGGCAGCGATCAACGTTGCGGCAAGTGCCACCAGGACCGGCTCGCCCACTACCGCGACACCTACCACGGCAAGGCCATGGCGCTCGGCCGGCCCAACGTCGCGCCCGATGTCGCCGCCTGCTACGACTGCCACGGCCACCACGATGTGCTCCGTGTCTCCGATCCCGCTTCGCGCCTCTCGAAGGAGAACATCGTCGAAACCTGCAGCCGCTGCCACGCCGGCATCTCACCCTCCTTCACCGAGTATCGGCCGCACGCCAATCCCCTCGACCGCGCCAACTACCCGACTCTGAACAAAGTCTTCGTCTTCATGACGACCCTGCTCGTCGGCACGTTCGCGTTCTTCGGCGTGCACACCGTCTTCTGGCTGCTGCGCTCGATCTACCTCTACCTGCACGACTCGAAGAAATTCCGCGAAGCCAAGATCGAGATCCAGAAGGATGACGAGTGGTTCACGCGCTTCACGCCGTTCGAGCGGTTCCTGCATCTGATGGTCGTGACGAGTTTCCTGCTGCTCGTGGTCACCGGGATGCCGTTGAAGTTCTACTACACCGATTGGGCGAAGGGTATCTTCGACCTGCTCGGCGGTGCCGAAGTGGCCCGCTCGCTGCACCGGTTCGGCGCCATCGTGACTTTCGCGTACTTCGGCCTGCACCTGTTCTCGCTCCTCGGCGTGCTCTGGCGCCGGCGTGGAGTGCTACGCGACCCGGCCACCGGTCGGCTCGCGCCGCGCCGGCTCATCGCCGCGGTGTTCGGTCCCGATTCGATGGTGCCATCGCCGCAGGACTGGCGTGATTTCGTGGCCCACAACCGCTGGTTCTTCGGCAAAGGCGAGCGCCCGCAGTTCGATCGCTGGACCTATTGGGAACGTTTCGACTATTTCGCCGTGTTCTGGGGCGTGTTCGCGATCGGCGTCTCAGGGCTGATCATGTGGTTCCCGGCATTCTTCACGCAGTTCATGCCCGGCTGGATGATCAACATCGCCCATGTCGTCCACTCCGACGAAGCGCTGCTCGCCGCCGGTTTCATCTTCACGTTCCATTTCTTCAACACCCACTTCCGGCTCGAGAAGTTCCCGATGGACACGGTCATCTTCTCCGGCCGCATCTCGAAGAGCGAACTCCTCCACGAACGGAAGCGCTGGTACGACCGCCTCGTCGCCGAGGGCCGGCTCGAAGCACACCGGGTGAAGGACGACTGGGAGGCTCGCCGGCCGATCGCGCGCACCTTCGGGTTCCTGTTCTTCGGGCTCGGGCTGATCCTGCTGGCGCTGATCATCTACGCGATGAGCACGCGACTGGTACACTGAGGCGTGATCATGCAGTCGAGGGCGAGAGGACGAGAGACGGGAGCCGGAAGTCCGAGCATACGCCCGGTCGCACAGAGCCGATGATGTCTCCACACCAATCGTCTGGCCCTCGTCCCGCGACGCTCGACGCTCGACCGAGTCGTTTCGGCTGAGGCGCACACCCGCCGCGCCGACGAGAATCGCGGCTCGCGCGGTCGGGCCGGACCTAAAGGCCGGCCCGACCGCATGCGTGGCGGCAGCGGGTTGGCGCGACCGCCTTCCAGCGCGGCGCTGCGCTATTTCCGAGCCGCGCCCAGCGCGGTCCGGTAATCTGCCACGCCGCTGGCGATCGCCAGCGCCAATTTCTGGCGCCACTCGGCGGTGCCGATTCTCCGCGCCTCCGCGTCGTTCGAGAGGTAGCCGGCTTCGATCAACAAACCCGGACAATCGAGGTCCCGGAGTACCGCGAAGCGGGCGTGCTTGAGCCCGCGATCGAAGGATTGCAGCGAGCCGACGACCGCACGGTGCATCCGGTAACCAAGCACAGCATTCCATGGGTCGTCTGCGTTGCCCGCATAGCGTTGATTGTCATCGGGCTGACGTTTGTCGCTGCTCGTGGAGCGCTGAAACTGCTTCGTGAGGATGTAGGTTTCGCTCCCGGAGATCGCCTTGTTGTCGATCGCGTTGAAATGGATGCTGATGAAGAGATCCCCCTTCACCTTGTTCGAGTAGGCGGGCCGCAGCGGCAGCGGGACGAAGGTGTCCTTCCGCCGCGTGAGCACCACCTGATAGCCCGCAGATTTGAGGAGCTTCTCGAGACGGAGCGCCACATCGAGCGTCATCGCCTTCTCCCGCAGCTTCAGCTTCGCGTTCACCGTGCCGTCGTCCTTCCCGCCGTGGCCCGGGTCGATCACAATCGTGCGAAGACGCGGCACCGGACCGGAAATGGCGGCCGGATTGAGGATCGGCAGAAGAAAGCGCTCACGGTCGATCCGACTGATGTAGATCGAGCGGCGGTTCGGAACCGCGGGTTCGCCGAGGAAGACCCGCAAACCGTCGAGATCGAAGTCGCGGCTATCCGCCTCGAACGTGAGCCGCCACGAGCCGCCCGCCAGCACCGCTTTCTTCTGCGGAACCGGCCACGCGGTGGTCAGCCCGGCCGCGCGGGCAAGCGACTCGATCGAGTCGTACTCGGTGTCGTACAGACGCTCGGCCCGGGCCGCGATGGCCCCAAGACCGAGACTGAAAACCAACACGCTCCCGACGACCCAGCGAACGAGCCGCGCACGCGTCATCGGGAGGATCCCCTCAAGCGGAGTGCTGTCCCGGTTGCGGAGCCGCAGCGGGCTTCGCCATCGGCGGTTCGGCATTGAGCCGGAGCTTGCGTTTGTTCGCCGGCAGCGGCGAGACCATCACCATGATGTTGCGACCGGCGAGTTTCGGCTCCGAGTCCGGATGGCCGACAGAGGAAAGATCCGCGAGCGCCTTGTTCATCACATCGAAACCGATCTCGGTGTGGGCCATTTCCCGGCCGCGGAATTTCAGGCGCATCTTCACCTTGTTTCCCTCGTGGAGGAACTCCTCCGCGTGGCGCAGCTTGGTGTTGAGATCGTGCGGGTCGATGCGGGCGGTGAGCTCGATCTCCTTGATCTTCGTCGCGCCACTTTTCGAGGATTTCGTCTTCTTGTTCTCCTCGTAGATGTATTTGCCGAAATCGAGGATGCGGCAGACGGGCGGGTTGGCGTTGGGCGCCACCTCGACGAGGTCGAGACCGATCTGCTGGGCGATCTTGTAGGCTTGGTCCGACGACATCACGCCGAGCTGTTTGCCGTCCGGATCGATGACACGTACCTGCGCCGCCTTGATGCGAAGATTCCGCCGGATGTGGGCGTAGGGATCGATGCTACGACCCCGCTGTTGAAAGCCCGGCCGCTGTGGGCCGCTGCTGCTGTTACTGCTGCTGCCGCCCTGATTTGAGCCGGCGAAGGAAGGAGGTTTCTGCATCAACGAGTCGGATTTCGTTCGTCTATAACGGGAAGTGTCGGCGCTTGTTTGGCCGGTCGCCTTTCGGGTTTCAACCCATTTCTAGGCGGCGTGGCGGCATTCCGCTCATTCGGGACGGCCGAGCCGGCGTTGCGCCCGCGCGAGGCGTTCTGCCATCCGGATCGCCGCGGCGAAACTCCCGACCTCCGCGCGCCCCTGCCCCGCGATCCCGAAGGCCGTCCCGTGATCCGGGCTCGTGCGGATGAACGGCAGACCGAGCGTGATGTTCACACTCCGGTCGAAATCCACCGCCTTGAGCGGCGCCAAACCTTGGTCGTGGTACGCCGCTACGGTGACGTCGAACTCGCCCTTGAGCGCACGCACGAAAACGGTGTCGCCCGGGAGCGCGTCGCTCACCCCCGGCACCCGTCGCCGCAGCCGGCGCAGGCAGCCGTTCATCCAGCGGTCCTCCTCGTCCCCGAGCAGGCCGTGTTCGCCCGCATGTGGATTGATGCCGCAGACGGCGATCCGCGGCCGCTCGATGCCCTCGGCGCGACAGAGCCAATCCGCGCGACGCACCGCGCGGCTCAGGCGCTCCGGCGTGAGTTCGCGCGACACCGTGTTGAGCGGCACGTGCCAAGTCGCCAATGCCATCCGCAGCTTGCCGCCGGCAAACATCATCGTGGGCTCGCCGCCCCAGCGTTCCGCGAAAAACTCCGTCTGCCCCACGAAGCCGGGCGAGACGCGCGCGAGCCATTCCTTGCTCACGGGGCCGGTCACGACGGCGTCGAAATCTCCGTCGGTGCACCCCTGCGCCGCGACCTCCATCGCCGCGAGCGCCACCCGCGCGCCGGCGACGGTCGGTTTGCCCGGCGTCGCACGGAAGCGGTCGTCGCCCACGGCGACCAGCTGCGCGTTGCAGCGCCCATGCAACGTCTCCAGCCACGACTCCGGCCCCAGCAGCGCGACCTGGCCGAGTCGACTTGGCCGCGCCAACGCCCAACGCGCGACGATCTCGGGTCCGACACCGGCCGGATCACCGCAGGTGATGGCGAGAACTGGCGAGCGACGGACAGCGCGGAGGTTTTTCATGGGTCTTTGAAGAATGGCGAAAATGAGAGCAGACGGAGCATCCCGCAGCAACCGTCGGCTGGCCTCCGCGCCGTGTCATCTAGTTTTGAGTTTCCCTGTATGCCCGCGACTCAGCTACAAGCCCGGCATGGGTACGGGATTCACTCACTCCTACCTCCATGCAACCTTGTTGGTGTCGCTGCTCTCGGTCTGGGTTCTGGTGGGACTTTTCTATTATCTGAACCGCTACACGAAGCGGGACTACTTCACCATCTGGACGGCCGCCTGGCTCTCCTACGCGCTGTGGCTCACGCTCGGGCTCACGTGGCCCACGAACGACCTTACTTCGATCAACGCGATGGTGCGGCAGAGCTGCGTGGCGATCTCCGCGGCGTTCCTGCTCTGGGGCACGCTGCGTTTTCTGGAGATCACGGTGCGCCAATCGCTCTTCGGGTTGTTCATGCTGTTCCTCGTCGTGTGGACGTTTGCGATCCCGCGCGTGGCCTCGAACGCCCTGCAGATCCAGCTCCCAGTCTTCATCCTGCTCGGCTCGGGAAGCGCGTTCGCGGGCGTGTGCTTCTATCGGATGCGTCGCAAGCTCCCGTATGTCGGCGCCGGCATGCTCGCGCTCGGCTTCTTGCTCTGGGGATTGTATCTCGCGGTGTATCCGGTGGCACAGAGCTATCCCGATCTGCACAGCGCCGCGTATCTCGTGGCAGCGGTCCTGCAACTGTTCATCGCCGTGAGCATGATCGTGCTCGTGCTCGAGGAGGTGCGGCACAAGACCGAGCGGATTCTCGCCGAAGTCGCCGAGATCCGCACCGAGAAGGAGCAGCTCCAGGCGAAGGTCCTCTCGAGCGAGGAACTCGTGCGCCGCATGTACGACCAGGTGCGCCTCACCGAAGGCGTGCAACGTGCCTACGACGAACTCCGCCGCACCCAGCAGGTCGTCGTGCAACAGGAGCGACTGCGCGCGCTCGGCCAGATGGCCAGCGGCATCGCCCACGACATCAACAACGCCCTCAGCCCGATCTCCGCCTACTCGGAGTTGCTCACCTACACGCTGCCCTCGCCCACCGAGGAAACCCGCCGCTATCTCCGCCTGATCCAGAACGCCTCGCGCGATGTCGCGCAGATCGTCGGCCGGATGCGCGAGTTCTATCGCCCACGCCATGCATCGGAGCGGCTCGTCCCCATCGACGTTGCCAAACTCCTCGCCGAAGTCACCGACATGACCCGGCCGCGTTGGCGCGACGACGCCCAGCGACAAGGCATCGCCATCGAGGTGCGCGTCCGCCCCAGCCCGGCGCTGCCGCCGCTCACCGGCGACCCGGCCGAGATCCGCGAGGCGCTGGTGAACCTGGTTTTCAACGCCGTCGATGCGCTGCCGCGCGGCGGCGTGATCGAGCTCGGCGCGATGCTCCAACCGTGGGTCGGCGACAACTCCGCCGGTCCCGGCCGCCGCATCGTCCTCGAGGTGCGCGATGACGGCATCGGCATGAGCGACGAGACGCGCCGACGCTGTCTCGAGCCGTTCTTCACCACCAAGGCCCAACGCGGCACCGGCCTGGGACTCGCGATGGTCTACGGCATGATGCAACGCCACGACGGCGCCATCGAGATCGACAGCGCCCCCGACTGCGGCACCACCGTGCGCCTCGTCTTCCCCGAGAAACTGCCCGTCGCCACGGCCGCCCCCGCTGTCGCCACCACCAAGGCGCCTTCCGGCCGGCCGCTGCGCATCCTCTGCATCGACGACGAACCGAAGGTCCGCGATCTCCTCGCCGATTGCCTCGGCAGCTTCGGCCACAACGTCTCCGTCGCCGGCGACGGCCAGCACGGCCTCTCGATGTTCCGCGCCGCCCTCGACAAACGCGAACCGTACGAACTCGTCGTCACCGACCTCGGCATGCCCGAGCTCGACGGCTCGCAGGTCGCGAAGGAGATCAAAGCCAGTTCGCCCGGCACACCGATCGTGATGATGACCGGCTGGGGCGAACCGCCCGCCACCCCCGGCGACAATCAATCTTCAGTCGACGCCGTGCTCGGCAAACCGCCGAAGCTCGAGGACCTCGTCGCCACGATCCGGCGACTCTCGTCCTGAGCGGCCCGCCGCGACAGGCTCGTGCAGCCAGCCGCAGGGCGGCCGGTTGCCGCCGCCCCTCAACCGGCGTCGTTCTCGGCCTCGGCGTCCGTCGTGCGTCGCGCGCGGGCAAAGCCGCGTTTTCCGGTCGCGAAAAACTCGAGGAAACGCCGCGCCTCGTCGCTGCGAAATGCTCCCGTGCCCAGCGCTTCGGCCGCCACCACGCGGATGTTCCCCGCTGTGAAATACACCGCCCGGAAGGCGTCTTTGATTTCGCGGATCGTCTCGCGGGCCACACCGCGCCGCTTCAGGCCGACGAGGTTGAGCCCGATCACCTCGTTGCGCTCCGCCGCCATCGCGAAGGGCGGCACATCCATCGCCACACGCGAGCCGCCGCTGATGATTGCCCCCTCACCGACTCGCGCGAACTGGTGGAAGAGCGCCGCCCCGCCGAGGAAGCACCGGTCCCCCACATGCACGTGGCCGGCGAGCAGCACTGCGTTGGCGATCACCACGTCGTTGCCCACCACGCAATCGTGCGCGACATGGCACGCCGCCATCAGGAAGCAGCGCTCGCCGACGACCGTCGCCGCGCCCGCTTTGGTCGAGCGGTTCACCGTCACGTACTCGCGGATGGTCGTGCCTCCTCCGATGCGCACACCCGAGGCCGTCGCCGGATCGAAACGCAGGTCCTGCGGGTCGCCGCCGATCACGGCGAACGGATGCACGGTCACGCGTTCGCCGAGCACGGTGCCACGGCGCACGATCGCGTGCGCGTGGATCACGCAATCACGCCCGATTTCGACGCCTTCCTCGATGATGGCGGTGGGATGGATTTGGCTCATGAAAGCGGGCCGATGCGCCGCGGCGCTCAGCGTTTGAACAGATCGAGCTGCGGGTCCTTCAGCAGATCGTAGTTCTTCAGGATGCGGATCACCTGCAGTGTGTCCGATTTCCGGTAACTCTTGTTCACCTCGACCTTGTCGATCAGGTCGATCAGCAGCGAACGAAAGGAGAGGATCGCGTCGACTCCCTTCTCCTGCAGCATGCGCACACTCTCGCTCTTGAACGGATCCGCCGTCGGCAGCCCCGGCAGCACGAGGATCTTCAACAAATCCTTCGGCGCGCCGGGCTCGCCGTCGTCGGGAAAGTAGCGCTCCACTTCCTTGAGCACCTCGTCCTGCACGAAGCGGAAAATCTCCGGATTGCTCTTGAGCGTGTTCGGCGTGAACCGGTCCGTGTGCCACGCCTTCACCGCGACGACAGCGCGGTGCACCTTCGGCAGCTCGGTCCCGAAAAGGAAAAAGTCCGGTTTTCCCGCGCCCTTCTGCCAGCCGGGATTCACCACGAGCAGATCGATCTCCTCGTCGTCCGTCTTCTTGCGCGCCGTCACCTGATACTTGCGCACCTGACGGACAAAAAAGCCGTTCTGTTCGAAGTATTCGCGGACAATCTCCTCGTCGATGGCGGACATGCGTGGGGCGGAGTGTGGCGGTTGCGCCGGAAAGCGGCAAGGAGCGGTTCAGCGCGCGCCGATCTCGCGCCACACCGCCTCGACCGCGTCCACCGGCACGGCCTCATGCGTCTGCGCGTTGCCGATTCCGGCGAGCACGACAAAACGCAGCCGGCCGGAGCGCACCTTCTTGTCGCGCTGCATCGCCGCCATGAGCGCGCCGAGTTCGAGCGCCGGCTCCAGCCGCACTGGCAAGCGGTGCGCCGCAACCGCGCGCTCGATCTTCTCGGCTTCGCCGGCCGGGAGCAGCCCGAGGCGTTCCGAAAGCCGCGCCGCCGCGGCGAGCCCGAGACCGACAGCTTCGCCGTGCAGGTAGCGTTTGTAGCCGGTCACCTGCTCCACCGCGTGGCCGAACGTGTGCCCCAGATTCAGCAGCGCGCGTCCGCCGGACGCCTTCGTCTCGCGCTCGTCCTCCTGCACCACCGCCGCCTTCAACGCGCAACATTGGCGCACGATCGCCGCCGTCCGCAGATCCGCCGCCGAGACCAACGGTCGCGTCGCCAGCTCGGCGTACAACGGCGCGTCTCCGAGCAGACCGTACTTCACGATCTCCGCCGCGCCGGCCGCGAACTCCCGCTCCGGCAGTGTCGCCAGAAATCCGGTATCGATGAAAACTGCGCGCGGCTGATGAAACGCTCCGGCGAGATTCTTCCCGGCCGCGAGATTGATCCCGGTCTTCCCGCCCACCGAGCTGTCGACCATCGCGAGCAACGTCGTCGGCACCTGCAGAAAATCGACTCCGCGCAAAAACGACGCCGCCGCGAAGCCGACGAGATCGCCGATCACGCCGCCGCCCACCGCCGCCACGACCGCACCGCGATCAAGCCGCTGCAGCGCGAGAAATTCCAGCACCTGCCCAAACACCGCGACCGTCTTGCTTCCTTCTCCCGCGGGCACGGTCATCACCGGACATTCCGGGAATGCGGTCGCAAGCCAGGCGCCATGCAGCTTCGCCACCGTCTCATCGATGACCACGGCGACTTTGCGTCCTTTTGTCCGCCACGCCACCACCTGGTCGCCCACGTTCGGGGCAAGTCCGCTACCGAAGCGGATCGGATAACTGCGTTCCCCAAGTTCGACGCGAAGTTCGGATAACATCGCGCGAATCAACGGCTAAAGGGTTCCCTACGTCAACCCAACGCTAGCGGCATGCCGCCCATTGCGACTCTGTCGCATTTTGAGACTTGCTTGTTGCGAACGGGTCGCATTTTTCGCCGGACGTTACTGCGACCGCTTCTCATCTCAACCAACTACCGATGCCCTCTCACGCGTTCCCACACTCCACCCGCTCCGCAGCCGCCGCGCTGATCGCCGCTTCCCTCGCGGCCGCCTGTCTCCAGGCCGACGACCTCGCCACGCCGAGCTACCTGCCGTCCTCCGACGAAGTCTATCGTCTCGCCGACTTCGAAGTGAACGGTCAACGCGACGAAGGCGTCTACGCGGTCCAGCGCAGCATCACGGCCACGAAGGTCGACACCGCCCTCGTCGATGTCCCGCAATCGATTTCCGTCATCACGCGCGAGCTCATCGACGACCAGGCGATGCAGAGCATCGGCGACGTCACCCGCTACGTGCCCGGCGTCGGCATCGCCCAGGGCGAGGGCAACCGCGACACCCCCGTCCTCCGCGGCAACAGCACCACCGCCGACTTCTTCATCGATGGCGTGCGCGACGACGTCCAGTATTTCCGCGACCTCTACAACGTGGACCGCGTCGAGGTCCTCAAGGGGCCCAACGCGATGATCTTCGGCCGCGGCGGCTCGGGCGGGCTCATCAACCGTGTCACCCGGCAAGCCAACGGCCGTCCCCACCACGAGGCCACCGTGCAGCTCGGCTCCTGGGACCACTACCGCGGCACGGTCGACATCGGCGACAAGCTCACCGACACGTTTTCCTACCGGGTCACCGGGCTGTACGAGGACAGCGGCAGCTACCGCGACGGCACCACGCTCCGCCGCTACGGTGTCAACCCCACGTTCCGCTACGTCGTGTCCTCCGCCACGACATTGCGTTTCGGTTACGAGTACTTCCACGACGAACGCGCCGCCGACCGCGGTGTGCCATCCTACCAGGGCCGCCCGCTCGCGGTGGATCCCTCCACGTTCTTCGGCGATCCCGCGCAGAGCGCCGTCGACGCCGCGGTGCACACCGCGTTCGCCACAATCGAGCACCGCTTCGCGGCCAACCTCACGCTGCGCAACCACACGCGCTTCTCATCATACGACAAGTTCTACCAGAACGTCTTCCCCGGCGCCGTGAACGCCGCCGGCACCAACGTCGCGCTCCAAGCCTACAACAACGCCACGCAGCGCGATAATCTCTTCAACCAGACCGACGTCGTCTGGGACCTCGCCGCCGCCGGCCTCAAGCACCAGATCCTGACCGGCCTCGAGCTCGGCCGTCAGGTCACCGACAATCGCCGCAACACGGGCTATTTCGTCACAATCAGCCCCACCACCACGTCGATCTTCGTCCCGATCTCGTCGCCGCGGACAACGCTCCCCGTCAGCTTCCGCCAGAGCGCAACCGATGCCGACAACCACGGCGTCGCCACCACCGTCGCCCTGTACGCCCAGGACCAGATCGAGTTCACGCCTCACCTCCTCGGCATCTTCGGCCTCCGCTACGACCGTTTCGAAGTCGACTTCCACAACAACCGCACCCGCGCCGAGCTCGAGTCCGCCGACAACATGCTCTCACCCCGCGCCGGCCTCGTCTTCAAGCCTGCGCAGAACGTCTCGCTCTACACGAGCTACAGCATGTCGTTCGTCCCCCGCGCCGGCGAGCAGCTCGCCTCGCTCAGTCTGACCAACCGCAACCTCGATCCCGAGGAGTTCAAGAACTACGAGTTCGGTCTGAAGTGGGACCTCCGCCCCGAGCTCTCCGTCAGCGCCGCGGTCTACCGCCTCGACCGCACGAACGTCGCCATCGCCGATCCGACCGATTCCACGAAATCGATCCTGGTCGACGGCCAGCGCACCAAGGGACTCGAGTTCGGTATCACCGGCCGCATCACGCGCATCTGGAGCATCGCCGGCGGCTACGCCTACCAGGACGGCGAGATCCTCTCGACCCAGTCCGCCACCGTCCGCGCTGGCGCCCGCCTCGCGCAACTCCCCCGCCACACGATCTCGCTCTGGAACCGCTACGACCTCTCCCGCGACTGGGGCGTCGGTCTCGGCGCGATCTATCGCGACGAGATCTTCACCTCGACCGACAACACCGTGCGCCTCCCCGGCTTCGTGCGGTTCGACGTCGCCGCGTTCTACCGCATCAACGACCACCTCCGCGCCCAGATGAACGTCGAGAACATCCTCGACCGCGACTACCACTCCGCCGCGCACAGCAACAACAACATCACGCCCGGTTCCCCGCGCGCGGTCCGACTCAGCGTCACCACGACGTTCTGACGCCGCGGGACGCCCATTCAGGGCGCCCGGCCAACCGCAAACAGGCCCACCACACAGAACTCGGGCGGAGCTGCTCCCGGTTGCCGCCCGCCCAATCGAACATCGGCAACCGAATCGAAAATCCCATGCGCCGCGCCCTCTTCTGGCTCCATCTCGCCGCCGGGGTCATCGCCGGTGTGGTCATCGCGCTCCTATGCTTCACCGGTACCGCGCTCGCCTTCGAGAAACAGCTCGTCGTCTGGGCCGAACGCGACGCCCGCCGCGTCACGGTCCCCGCCGACGCCACGCGCCTGCCGCTCGCCGAACTCGCGCAATGCGTCCGCCTCGCTCGGCCGGCGGCGAAACCGACCGCGCTGGTCGTCGCCGCGGACCCGCGCGCCGCCGTCACGTTCCAGCTCGGCCGCGAGGGAGCCCTCTATGCGAATCCGTACACGGGTGAGATCCGCACGCCCGCCTCGACGCGCGTGCACGATACCCTGCACACGCTCGAGGAGTGGCACCGTTGGCTCGCACTCGGCGGCGAAGGCCGACCCGTTGGCAAGGCGATCACCGGCGCCGCCAACGCCGCCTTCCTCGTGCTCGCAGTCACTGGCCTCTACCTCTGGTGGCCACGCTCGTGGTCGTGGCGAGGATTGCGGGCCGTGTCCGTTCTGAATCTTCGTCTCGCCGGCAAGGCGCGCGACTGGAACTGGCACAACGCCCTCGGCCTCTGGTCCGCGCCGTTCCTGATCGTCCTCACACTCACCGCGCTGCCGATCTCCTACCGTTGGGCCCACAACCTCCTCTACACGACCACCGGCTCCGAGCCGCCCCCGCAGACGGCTGGTCCCGGCGCACAACCTCCGGGCCCCGCCGTGGCGTCGCCTGCGCCGGGCACCCAGCCGCTCCCGCTCGACGCGCTCTTCGCCGCCGTGACGACCACCCAACCTGACTGGAGCGAGCTCACGTTCCGTCTCGCCGCACCCGAACGCCGCGCACCGGCGGCCGCCGCGCGTGCCCCGTTTTCGGACACCACGCCGCGCGCCGATCGATCCCCTACGGCTCAAGCCGCGCAGGCCGTAACGGTCGCCATGCGCCGCTCCGGCCAGTTCCCGCGCTTCGCCGCGACCACGCTCCATCTCGATCCGTTCACCGGCTCCGTGCTGCGCACCGACACCTTCGCCGCTCTCCCCACCGGCCGACGTCTGCGCAGCTGGTCGCGTTTCCTCCACACCGGCGAAGCGCTCGGCTGGCCCGGTCAACTCGCAGCCGCTCTCGCGAGCGCAGCAGGGCTCGTCCTCGTGTGGACCGGTCTCGCCCTCGCCTGGCGCCGATTTTTCCGGCGG
>DATGXA010000286.1:0-16630 GCA_035299125.1 Opitutaceae bacterium | reverse complement strand
CCTGCTCGGCGCCGCCGAGAACATCGGCACCGACAACCGCGACGCCGTTGTGATCGTCCTCCGGCAGATGGGCATCGGCCTCGGTGTGGGCGTGCTCACCGGCATGGCAGTCGTGGGACTGTTGCCGCTGCTGGAGATGCTCTTCCGCCGCACGACCGACATCACGCTGCTCGAGCTCACCGACTATAACCACCCCCTGCTCAGCCGCCTCCAGATCGACGCACCCGGCACCTACCACCACAGCCTCATGGTGGCCAACCTCTCGGAAAACGCCGCACAGTCGATCGGCGCCAATCCCCTCGTCTGCCGCGTATGTGCGCTCTTCCACGACATCGGCAAGACGACCAAGCCCGAGTTTTTCACCGAGAACCAGCGCGACCGCTCCAATCCGCACGACGATTGCAGTCCGCAAGTGAGCGCCGCGGTCATCCGCTCGCACATCCCCGAGGGCATCGATCTCGCGGTGCGCCACCGGCTCCCACGGCTCGTCGTCGATGCCATCCGCCAGCACCACGGCACGACGCTCATCCAATTCTTCTACCAGCGCGCCCGTAAGGAGCTCCGTGCCCCCGGCCCCGGAGGCACGGACAACAGCGGCGCACCGGCCGATGTCCCCGAGGCGCCGTTTCGCTACGAAGGCCCGAAGCCGCAGACACGGGAGAATGCCATCCTCTTCTTCGCCGACTGCGTCGAGGCCGCCTCGCGCTCGCTGCGCACCGCCACGCGCGAGAGCCTCGCCGAGCTCGTCGATCGCCTCTTCCAAGAACGCATCGAGGACGGTCAGCTCGACGAGTGCCCCCTGACCTTCGCCGAGATCGCGAAGATCAAGACCAGCTTCGAGTTCACCCTTCTCAACATGCTACACTCGCGCATCGCGTATCCGACGCCCGAAGCCCCGGCCGCGAAGTCCCCGGCGCCGGAGAAGCCCGCGAACGATCCCCTCAGCCCCACTGAAAATGCCCGCGAAAAACAGTCGCCCCGTTAAGGTCTACAGCGGCCACCCCAAACTCCGCTTCACCCGCCCCGCCGTCGCCGCCGTCATCCACGCGCTCGACGCCGCCGCGGCCCCCTCGACCGACTGCCAGCGCGGCACCTGGCGCCTCGCCCCCGGCGAACTCTCCGTCGCCTTCCTCACCGACGCCGCCCTCGCGCGCCTCCACGGCGACTTCATGGACGATCCGTCCACGACCGACGTGATCACCTTCCCCGCCGCCGATGCCGACCACGGCGAAGCCGGCGAAGTCTGCATCTCCGTCGACACCGCGCGCAACTACGCCGCCCAGCACGACCATGCCTTCGCCGAAGAGCTCACGCTCTACCTCGTGCACGGCTACCTGCACCTTGCCGGCTATGACGACCGCACTCCGGTCACCAGGAAACAGATGCGTTCCGCCGAGCGTCTCGCCCTGGCCGCCGTCCGCAGCGCGAAGAAGATGCCCGAGTTCGCCTTCGGCCGCTGAACCGGGGAGGCTGCGAGCCCGTGTGGAGCTGCTCGCGAAAGCAGCTCTCCTCCCCGCTCACTCGCCGATCACCAACTCCGCATTGCCGCGCAGATACCGTCGCAGGCTCTCGAGCAGCCGCGCCACGGAATCCGCGTCGGTCGCGCCGAGTTCGGCCAACGGTTCGTTGATCACGCGCCGCACATTGTCACGATCGCTGCCACGCAGACTCGCGGCCCAATCCTCCTTCACCGGATAACCCTCGCTGCGGGCGAACGAGTACAGCGCCTTGAGCGCCACCGCGTCGGCGCGCCGACCGTCGTTCCACGCCTGCAGCGCCGTGCCGAGCAGCGTGATCACCGCCGCGCGGCTCTCCTCGTGCACTTGGTTCCGCGTGAGCAGCGTGGCGAACGCCGATGCCTCTTTCAGCGCCGCGAAACTCAGCCCGATCCCGGCGAACCGGCGCAGCACGCGTACTTCGCCGAAGAACCACGTCCGCCCCTGATTTGAGCTCGTAAGCGTCGCCGCCACTTCGTCGAAGAGATCCAGCGACACCGCCGGCTGGCGCGACGACAAGCGCTGGAAACACAGCAACTGCCCGGCCTCCGCGCTCAGCAACAGCACCTGCTGGTGCCGGTCCTCGGCGGGCGGCCGTTGGAGGACAAAGCCCGTGGTCTGGAGCGTCTGCCCGGCCACGGCTTCACTTCGCCAGCGGCACGCCGGCCGCCGGCTGTTGGACCGCGATCGGCCCCCGTGTCACATCGCCGGGCAACACCGCGCCGCCGGAGATGATGAACTTCATCCCGTCGCGCACGCTCATCGCGAGTTCGCGCACTTCGTCGCGCGGCACGAGCAGGAGGAATCCAGAGGTCGGATTCGGCGTCGTGGGCACGAAGACGGACACCAAGTCCCGCCCGGTGCGCTCGCTCGCCTCGCCGCCGGAGTTGTTCGTCAGAAAACCGATCGCGTAGCTGCCCGCGCGCGGGAACTCGATCAGCACGACCTTCGAAAACGCCGCGCGGTTCTCCGCGCCAAACGTCTGCACGATCTGACGCACCGCGTTGTAGAACGCGCCAATTCCAGGGATCCCCTGGATGAAGCGTTCCGCGAACTCGCCGAAATAGCGGCCGAGCACCCATCGAGAGACGAAGCCGAGCGTCGTGATGAACACGACCACCATCGCCGTCGACAGGATGTCCCACACGAGCGAGAGGCGCGGATTCCCGAGCCAGTCCGCCGGCACCCAGAAGAAGAAATAGCTGCTGAACGTCCCGCCCACCTGCGACACGAGCCACACGAACACGATCAACGTGACCGCCAACGGCGCGAGCAGCATCAGCCCCGTGAAGAACGCGGCGCGGATCCGGCCGAGAAAGGTCGTGTTCGGCATTCTCGCCACTCTGCGCCGCACCCCCGCTCCGGCAAGGGGAGAACACGCCCGCAAGGCGGGCGCCCGCCTTCGACGCCGCGCGCGCGACCGCTCTGGCGCGAAACACGACACTTGCCTCGCGGAGTCTCACGACGAACGGCGAGATGCCCTTCAGGCCGGACACAAGGTCCGGCCCTACAGCGGCCTACGCCTTCATGCCCGCCCCGTGCGCGCGGCGACAGGCGCGGCTCACTTTGCGGTCGCAGCCCGCGGGTACGCTCCCGGCGTGGTCGCGTCCGCCGCGCTCCAACCGAGCAGCTTCTGCACCTCGGCGGGCAACGTCTCGGCAGGTACCTTCACGTCGAAGCTCGGCACGAGATCGAAGTTTTTCAGCTCCAGGCTGCGCAGCACCGAGCCGGCGTTGAGCTCCAGTTCCTGGCTACGCGCCTCATGAGCCGGCTGCGCTTTCCGGAAGTCTGCAAGCGTCGGGTGCTCGCGCTGGGTCTTCTCGCCCGTCGAAGGACTCCAAACCACCAGCGCGCCCGGGAGCGCAGTGCCGCTGCGCGCGTAGATGTTTCCGTCGAAGGCCGTCACATGCGGCATCGTCAGCCGGTCCGCCAGCTTCTGCGGCTGGGTGAAACGCACGAGCGGCGCGGTGAGCGGGGCATCGGCCATGCGGAAGCTCTTGTCGGGCATTCGTAGGGCCTCGCTGGCCACGAGCAGGTTGCCCATGAAGACGTGGTTCACTCGCTCGGTGACATCCGGGCCGGTCGACGGGTGCCAGCCGAAGTGGTCGTTGGCCGCGCTGCGCCCGTCGCGATCGAAGGCGGCGCCGGTGTTCACGAACGTGTTGTGGTACACCCGCACGCCGCTGCTGTTGAGCACGCGCACGCCGTTCTCGCAGTTCACGAAGACATTGCCGGCCACCACCGCGTTTTTGGAGATCTCGTAGAAAAAGCCCTCGATGCAGCCCTCGATCCAGTTGTCGACGAACACCGCGTCGACGTTGCCGACATCGTACCAGATGCCGTTCGAGTCGGGCTGATCCAGCACGAGGTTGTCGCGGCAGGTGACGCGATACGACTGGTTGAAGATCTTAACCGCCGAGGGGTAGTAGCCGGTGATTCTTTCGACGTTGTTTCGCGCGAAGATGTTTCGCTCGAGCAGGCTGTCCGCCGAGCCGATCAGGTACACGCCCTCGGTGCTCGTGTCGCTCACAAGGCAGTTGCGCATCGTGAAACGATCGCCGCGGAAATAGCCGGCCACACGCGAGCAGTGCGTGATCGTGCAGTGCTCGATCGTCGTGCCCACGACCTCCTTGCCGAAGGTCGCCGGGTCGCTCAGTCCCTCCGGCTCGCGTCCTTCGACCTCGAGCGCGCGATATGCGTACTGGGTCAACGTGAGCCCGCGCAGCGTGTAGCCCTTGGCGTCCGATTTGCGTCCGTGAAGTTCTCCGGTCACGCGTGTGAGCGCGCCGTCGTGCGCGGTGATCTCGACAAGGCGTTTCGTCGGGTCGAGCGACAGGTAGACGTTGCCGTTGGCGTAATCGATGTAGAACGAGTTCGCGTCGAGCTCGCCCTCCCAACCCGCAGACTGCAACGGCTGGCCATCGACGAACACCATGTCGTTGTTGAACCGATGCGCCGGTGTCTTCGCGCCCTCGCTGCCGCGGTGCCACCAGTCGGCGGCCTGCGCAGGAAAGAGCTTCTTCCACGACGCGCGCCAGAGACCGTTGCGCTGCGCCACCCACTCGGTCGCGATCTCGGTGCCCTTCAGCACCGGCTGCTCGTCGGCATACGGCTGGAGGGTGATGCCCTGGTTGATCTGGAGGCTGCCCGTGCGATAGGTGCCGCCGCGAAGTACCACCACATCGCCGCTCGTCGCGCGGGCGAGCGCGCTGGCAAGCGTGGCCGGCTCAGCGAGCGTGGCGCCGCTCGCCTCCAGCTTCGCGTCGGGGGCGACGTAGATCACATGCGCGGCGCCGGCCGGGATTTCGTAACGTTGGCGGATCGGTCCGTAAGGTCCGCCCGACGGCGCCGCCTGGGCGACAGCGGTGGCGAATGCGGCGAACAACATGGATCCGATCAAGCGAGCGACGGCGGCTCCGGGAGTGGATCGAGACAGAATCATGGCGCGAGAAGAGCGGCGGGGTTGAGGTGATCCCGATCCGGTGGACGGCCGTGGACGCGCACCGGCGGGGCCGTTCACGCTGCTCGCGGGACCACGACGAGCAAGTGGCGCCACGTACTAACGTGCGTACGCAGCCACAGCGCCGCCGCGCCCGGCGAGTTCGCCGTGGGCGGGTTTGCCTCCGCGCAAACGCCGCGCACTCACACCAGCGCGTAGAAACCGAGTCCGATGTGCAGCAGCGCACACGTGCCGAGCGCCGCGGCGAAGTCGTCGGCCACCACGCCCCAACCGCCCGGCAGCGCCTGCAGCATCCGGATGCCCAGAGGCTTCGTGATGTCGAGCAGCCGGAAGAGCGCGAACCCGAGCGCGAACACCACCCACGCCGGCACGATCGCCGCGAGTTGCGGCCAACCGAGGAAACACAGCGGCATCACCGCGAACTCGTCGAGAATCACGCAGCCTGGATCCACCGCGCCGAGACGCCGCTCCGCCTCATTGCAGATCCCCACCGCGGCCCACGAAAGCACGAGACCGATCGCGAGCAACGCCAGCGGCGGCAGGTGCGAGAGCGCACCGGCCACGAAGACCACGCCCACGAGCGTCCCCCACGTGCCGGGCGCAAACGGGATGCGGCCGACCGGACCGAGCGTCGCCAAGCCCACGACCAACGCCGTCGGCCAGCGGTTTGGCCATTCGGGTTGCGGGAGGCTCACGATTTCTTCTCCGCGAAAACGTGCCGGTACTTCAGCAGGTACGTCAGCCCCGACCACACCGTCAGCAGCACCGCGACGGTGTACACGCCGAACGCGAGATAGTGGGCCAGGCTCGCGACCAACGAGAGATCCCACGGCGAGACGCGTTGCACGTCACGCGTGAGCATCGGCACGAAGAGGAACGCGCCCAACGCCACGATCTGCATGATCGTTTTTAATTTTCCGCCCTTCTCCGCGGCTACGACCACGCCCTGCAACGCCGCCACCAGCCGCATGCCGGTGATCACGAACTCGCGCGTGAGCACGAGCAGGAACATCAGCACCGGCACGAAATGCGAGCCGCCGAGGATGAGCCGCGCGTCCGTGAGCGCCACCATCACGCCGAGGACAAAAATCTTGTCCGTGAGCGCGTCCATGAAGATGCCGAAGCTCGAGACGATCCCGTGCTTGCGCGCGAGGTGGCCGTCGAGCCAGTCGGTGATGCCGCACCAGATGAACGCCAGGAACGCCAGCGTGGCGGCGCCGTTCCACTCGCAATAGACGAGCAGGACGATCAGGAACGTGAGCGGGATGCGGGAGAGTGTGAGGAGATTCGGCAGGTTCATGCCGGGGCTTTCGCGCGGAGTTGCGCGCGCAGTGCAAACCCGCCTAACCTCCGGGGCAACTCCGGAGATGACGGATCGGTCAACTACGTCCGCCATCACTGCAGCCCCACCACTTCGCACCCGCCTTTTCATGCGCACCTGCATCTTCCCGGGCACCTTCGACCCGATCACCTACGGCCATCTCGATGTGTTGCAGCGTGCGACGCGTCTCTTCGATCGCATCGTGATCGGCGTCGCCCGCAACCCCGGCAAAGGCCCGCTCTTCACCGCCGAGCGCCGCGTCGAGCTGATCCTGCCCAGCCTCGCCGCGTTGCCGCACGTCTCCGTGAAAATCTTCGACGGCCTGCTCGTCGATTTCGCCGAGTCCGAAGGCGCCGTCGCCGTCATCCGTGGTCTGCGCGCGTTTTCCGATTTCGAGTTCGAGTTCAACATGGCCCTCATGAACCGCCACCTCCGCGCCTCCGTCGAAGCGGTGTTCGTGATGCCCAACGAAAACTTCTCCTACACGAGCAGCTCGCTCGTGAAACAGGTCGCGCGCCATGGCGGCGATGTTTCGAAGTTCGTCCCGCCCAATGTCGCCGAGGCGCTGCGCGCCGTCTACGCCTCCACGTAGAGAAACGCCGTCGCCGGCGTAACCACGCGCCAGCTGAGCGCGTCCTCCACCCCGCGTCCACTGCACTCGGGCGCCTACATCCCCTCACGTAACCCATGGCCCGCTCCACTGGTTCACTCCTTCGCAATCTCATTCTCGCACTGGGCGCGCTCGGTCTGGCCGCCGCGCTCGTCGTCTGGTGGACGCGCCGTCCCGCTCCCGCGCCGGTGTTCACGACGACCACCGTCACCCGCGCCGACCTCGTGCAGAACGTCACCGCCACTGGCACGCTCGAGTCGGTGACCGAAGTCGAGGTGAGTTCGCAGATCTCCGGCCTGATCCTAGAGGTCCTCGTTGACTACAACACGCCAGTGAAAGCCGGCGACGTGCTCGCCCGCATCGACCCGTCGACCTACGAACAACGCCTCAAGCAGGCCGAGGCCAACGTCGCCTCCGCCATCGCCTCCGCGCAGCTCGCGCGCCTGAACTCCGACCGCCTCCGCGAACTCCGCGCCCGCAACCTCGTCTCGCAACAGGAACTCGATCAGGTCGAGGCCCAGCGCGCGCAAACGGAAGCCTCGCTTCTCACCCAGCAAGCATCCCTCGCCGACGCACGCGTCAACCTCGAGCGCTGCACCATCAAAGCCCCGATCGACGGCATCGTCCTCGATCGCGCCACCGAGAAGGGCAAGACCGTCGCCGCCAGCCTCAACGCCCCGACCCTCTTCACCCTCGTCAACAACCTCTCCAAGATGCGCATCGTCGCCTCCGTCGCCGAGGCCGATGTCGGTACCGTCGAGACCGGCCAGCCCGTCTCGTTCACGGTCGACGCCTTCCCCGGCCGCACCTTCTCCGGCACCATCTCCCAGATTCGGAACGCCCCGAAGACCGTCTCCAACGTCGTCACCTACGAGACCGTCGTCGATGTCGACAACCGCGACCTCAAGCTGCGCCCCGGCATGACGGCCAACGTGTCCATCGTCGTCGCCCGCCGCGACCGCGCACTCGCCGTCGCCAACTCCGCCCTGCGACTCCGCTTTCCTGATTCTCTCCTCGCCGAGCGCCGCCTCGATCCACCGCCCGTCCCGACCCCAGCGGCCAGCACGCCCGCGCCGAAGCCGCTCACCGAAGAGGAGCTCCGCACCGCCCGTCGTGAGATCCTGCGCGAGGCCGGGTTCGCCTTCAACGGCCCGCCCTCGCCCGAGGTGATCGCCAAGGCCAAGGAGATCGCCAAGGCCCGCGGCATCGAAATCGATTTCACCCGCCGCCCCGGCCGCGGCGGCGGCGCCGAAGGTGGCGGCGAGGGCGAGCGCCCCACGCCACAGGTCTCCTCGGCACCGACCTCTCGCACCGTCTTCAAGCTCGTCGGCACCGATCCCCGCACCGCACGCATCCAGCCGCTCACCGTCAAACTCGGCATCACCGACGGTCTGAACACCGAGGTCCTCGATTCTCTCGCCGAGGGCGACGTGCTGATCACTTCCGTCTCGGTGCCGACCGCCAGCACCGCCGCGGCCAGCAACAATCCTCTCGCCCCGCGCATGGGCGGCCCGCGCCGCTGAGCCCGAGCCTCGAGCACTTCCGCGCTCGGCCCTCTCGCCTCTCCCCTCCCGCCTCTCGCCATCCTCGCCCATGCCCGCCGTCGTCCAACTCGAGGACATTCACAAAATCTACGACTCCGGCGAAGTGCCGGTGCACGCCGTGCGCGGCGTCTCGCTCGAGATCCACCGCGGCGAGTTCATGGCGCTCATGGGCGCCAGCGGCTCGGGCAAGTCGACGTTGATGAATCTTCTCGGCTGCCTCGACCGTCCCACGCGCGGGCGCTACCGACTCGACGGCTCGGATGTTTCCGATCTCGACCGCGACCGCCTCGCCGACATCCGTAGCCAAAAACTCGGGTTCGTCTTCCAGGGGTTCAACCTCCTCGCCCGCACCACCGCGCTCGAAAACGTCGAGCTGCCGATGCTCTACGGCGAACACCGCCTCTCCGGCCGCGACATGCGCCGCCGCGCGCTCGACTGTCTCGAGGTCGTCGGCCTCGCCCACCGCGCCGACCATTTCCCCAACCAGCTCTCCGGCGGCCAGCAGCAACGCGTCGCCATCGCCCGCGCGCTCGCGAACAAACCCGAACTGCTCCTCGCCGACGAGCCCACCGGCAATCTCGACAGCAAGACCTCCGTCGAGGTCATGGGCGTTTTCCAACGCCTCAACGACCAAGGCATCACGATCGTGATGGTCACCCACGAGCTCGACATCGCCCAATACTGCCGCCGCAACCTCGTCCTGCGCGACGGCCGCATCGTCGCCGACTCCGTGGTCCCCAAGCGCCTCGTGGCCGACGAGGAGCTCGCCAAGCTCCGCGCCGCCGAAGCCGACGCCCGCCTCACCTCCGGCTGACCATGCGCCTCTACAACACCACCAAGATCGCGCTACGCGCGCTCCGGCGAAACAAGATGCGTTCGCTGCTCACCGCGCTCGGTCTCATCATCGGCGTGGGCGCCGTCATCGCCACGGTCAGCATCGGCAACGGCGCGAAGAGCCAGGTCGAGGCGCAGGTCGCCTCCCTCGGCCAGAACGTCGTCACCGTTTTCCCCGGCAACTTCACGCAGGGCGGCATGCGCTCCGGTTGGGGTGGCGCCTCGTCGCTCACCATCGAAGACGCCGAAGCGATCGCGCGCGAAATACCCGGCGCCGTCGCCGTGAGCGCCGAGTCGCGCGACCGGCAGCAGGTCCTCGCCAACGGCCTCAACTGGAATACGCAGGTGCTCGGCGAATCGCCCGACTACCCGTCAATCCGCGCGTGGCCATTCGCCGCCGGCGCCTCGTTTTCCGATCAGGACGTGCGCTCGATGGCGAAGGTCGCGATCGTCGGCAAGACCGTCGCCGACCAGCTCTTTCCCAACGAGGACCCGCTCGGACAAACAATCCGCATCCGCAATATCCCCTTCAAGATCGTCGGCATGCTCGCCTCCAAGGGCTTCAACCTCTTTGGTCAGGATCAGGACGACATCGTGATCGTGCCCTACACGAGCCACATGCGCCGTGTCGCGCGGCGCACGAATCTCAGCTCGATCCTCGTGCAGGCCGTGAGCGCCGCAGAGATCGACAACGTCCAGCAGCAGATCACCGATCTCCTCAACCAACGCCGCAACGGCCGCGAGCCCGACTTCACCGTGCGCAATCAGGTCGAGCTCGCCCAGATGGCGACCGAGACCTCGAAGACCATCGGCAGCCTGCTGCTCGCCGTGGCGATCATCTCGATGATCGTCGGCGGCATCGGCGTGATGAACATCATGCTCGTCTCCGTGACCGAGCGTACCCGCGAAATCGGCACGCGTCTCGCCGTCGGGGCGCACGGCAAGGACGTGATGATTCAGTTCCTCACCGAGGCCTTCGCTCTCGCGGCCCTCGGCGGCCTCATCGGCGTCGGCGCCGGCGTCGGCACCTCGCACCTCATCTCTCAGAAGATGGGCTGGCCGATCGAGATCTCCGTGTTCTGGTGCGTGCTATCCTTCAGCATCAGCGGACTGGTGGGAATCGTCTTCGGTTTCTTCCCCGCGTGGAAAGCCGCCCAGCTCGACCCGATCGAAGCGCTGCGCTTCGAGTGAGTGGCATCCTCCGAATGGTGGGGCGGGCTTTACGCCCGCCACCAAAGCAGGAGCGAAACTCCCGGGCCTTGCACCCGCCCAACCAGCCGTGAGCAACGAGCGGAACGAACCCAGTTGGAAGCGGGGCGTGACCGCCCGCGCTCAGCGTTTCCCCGCGAGCTCCTGCACGAACTGCTCGATCCGGTCGCAGGCTTCGCCGATCTGCTCGTAGCTCGTCGCGAAACAGGCGCGCACATGTCCCGCGCCGTTCGGGCCGAAGGCCGTGCCCGGAACCACCGCGACATGCTTCGCCTCGAGCAGTTTCACCGCGAAGTCGCGTTCACTCAGGCCCGAACCGCCCACGTACGGGAACGTGTAGAACGACCCGCGCGGGCTGTGGCACTTCAGGCCGATTTCGTTGAAACGGCGTACGATGAAATCGCGGCGGCGGTGGTACTCGGCGCGCATGCGCAGCACATCGTCCCAACCGCGGTTGAGCGCCTCCACGGCGGCGTCCTGGCTCACGATCGAGGCGCACATCATCGCGTACTGGTGCACCTTCATCATCGCCTCGATCAACGTCGCTGGTCCGCACGCGTAGCCGATACGCCACCCGGTCATCGCAAACGCCTTCGAGAAACCGTGCAGGAAGATCGTACGCTCGCGCATGCCCGGCAGGCTCGCGATGCTGATGTGTTCCCCGTCGAACGTGAGCTCCGAGTAGATCTCGTCGCTGAAAACCAGCAGGTCCTTCTCGACGGCGAACTTCGCGATCGCCTCGAGCTGCGCGCGCGAGCACGTGCCGCCGGTCGGGTTGCACGGAAGGTTGAGCATCAGGATCCGGCAGCCCGGTTCCCACGCGCCAGCCAGCGCTTCCGCCGTGAGCGCGAAGTTGTCCTTCGCGAAGGTCGGCACCGGGATGCCCTTGCCGTGCGTGAGCGTCACGCTCGGGTGGTAGCTCACGTAGCAGGGCTGGTGGAAAAGCACCTTGTCGCCAGGATTCAGGAACGCGCGGAACGCCAGATCGAGCGCCTCCGACACGCCCACCGTCACGAGCACCTCGTTCTCCGGCCGGTACTCGATGCCGAAATGTGCGCCCACGTATTCCGAGATCGCCCGCCGGAGCTCGATCAGGCCCAAGTTCGCGGTGTAGTGCGTGCGGCCGCGCTCAAGCGAGTAGATCGCTGCCTCACGGATGTGCCACGGCGTGCGGAAATCCGGTTCGCCGATGCCGAGCGATATCACGTCGGCGCTCTTCATCTTGGCGACGACATCGAAGAAATCGCGGATGCCGGAGCGCGGCAGGTCGACAACGTGGCGGGCGACAAATCGGTTCAGATCGCTCATGGGCGGCGAAGTGGGAAACGGGTAACAGCCGACGGGAAACTTACGGCGTGATCTTCAGCGGGCCGGTCTCGTCTTCGCGCTGCTCCATGAGCACACCGGTCTCCTTGTACGTGCGGAGCATGAAATGCGTGGCGGTCGAGAGCACACCCTCGATCGTCGAAAGCCGCTCGGACACGAACGACGCAACCTTCTGCAAGCTCGTGCCGCTCACGAAGACGAGCAGGTCGTAGCTGCCGGAGTTGAGGTAGCACGAATCGACCTCGTCGAAGCGTGCGATGCGCTCCGCGAGCCGGTTGAAACCGCCGCCGCGTTCGGGCCGGATCTTCACCTCGATCACGGCGCGCACCACCCCGGTTTCCTCCTTCGCCAGATTCAGGATCGGCCGCCAGCCGAGGAAGACGCCCTGCGCCTTCAGCTCGTCGAGTTGGCGGGTGACTTCCGTCTCGGACACACCCAGCACCTGAGCCATCTGCGTGGGCGTCAGGCGGTTGTTTTCCATGAGGAGTTTGAGGACCGGATTCATGACTGTGGGAACGTCGCAGATCCGAGAACGACTAGGCCACCCTTAATTTCAAGACGCTCGATGCCACGCCGCGCTTTTCCGTTCTCGCTGCTCAAGTTCGCCACCTTGGCAGCCGATACTACGCCGCAACCGTCGTCCGCCCCACCCCACACCGGCGCCTCTCCATGCCTTCCGTCCTCTTCATCGAAGACTCACGGACCTTCCAACGTTTGATGCCGAAGTACCTGCCCGAGGACTATCGGCTCACGATCGTCGACAACCTCGCCGCCGGCTGGGAGTCCATCCAGACGAATCAGTACGACCTCGTCATCACGGACTTCATGTTTCCGCAGGGCGACGCCTTCGAACTCATCTTCCAGGCACGGCACCGTTTCTCGCCCCAGCAGCTTCCGATCATCGTCCTAACGAGCGTCGCCGACCGTTTTCTGATCAGCAAACTCTTCGTCGCTGGCGTGAACGCCACCGTGTCGAAACCGCCCAACGTTCCCGCCTTCCGCGAGCTCCTCGCCAAGATGCTCGTCGATCCGTGGGTGCAGCGCCCAGATTTTCCCTGCGAGGACGCGCACCTGTTCACCTGGGGAACCGCCGACGAGTTCGTCGTCTTCTGCCCGAACCTGAACTTCTTCACTCGCGGCCCCACGCAACAGTCCGCGCTGGATGCGATGCAGGAACGCATCCACCAGCACACCCGTTCCGGCGCCACGATCCCCGTGATCACCACGCCGAAGCAGACGCTCTTCTTCTCCCAAGTCGAGTGTCCCGCCCGCCCCTCCTGAGTCGCCGGCAGGCAACTCCCGAAAAAACCGCGGCGCGCGCCCGAACACCGGGCGCGCGCCGACGAAAAGCTTCCATCGCGGCAACTGGACGCCGCGAAGCGCAAGCTCAGTCCGCGTCTTCGGCGAGCAGCTTGAACGCCGTCGCCGCGACGACGCCACCGGCGAGATTCGCGACGATGAAGATCCAGAGACTGCCCCACGCCGAGAGGCCCAACATCGTGATGCCGAGCGCCACTGCGGGGTTGAACGCCCCGCCCGAGATGTAGCCCACCGAGTACGCGCCCACGAGCACCGTGAAACCGATCGCCAGCCCGTAGAACGAGTTGCCCGCGGTTCCCTTCGCCGTCGCGGCGTTCAAGACTACCCAGACCAGCGCGAACGTGAACAGGAACTCGACGAGCAGCGCAGGGCCGACCGCCAAGTTTTTCTGCGACAACTCCAGCACGAGGCTCGCGAGCACGTTGTCCGGCTTGAGGTACCTCACGGTCGCCGCCGCCAGCGCCGCCGCCGCGAGCTGCGCGATCCAGTAGCTCACGACCTCCTGCTTCGTGCAGCGCCCACGCAAAAACACGCCGAGCGTCACCGCCGGGTTGAAATGTCCGCCCGAAATATGCCCGCCGGCGAAGATCATCACGGCCAGCACCGAACCGATCGCCAGCGGCGCCATCGCGCCCGCGCCGGGGCCGATGACAGTCATGCCGATCGTGAACACGAGAAAGAACGTTCCGATGAACTCAACGAGTGGTTTCTTCATGATGGAGGGATTGCGAGACACGGCGGATTCGCAAGACGCAGGCGCAGCCTGCAGCACCGGTGCACCCGCCGCCGTCGCAGGCGTCCGCTGCCGCCGCGCAGTGTCCGCCCAAGCGGAGGCGTGTCCAGCCGCGAACCGTCCACCAACTCGCGCCATGGCCAAAATCCGGGTTTCCCCGACTCGCCGCTGCACCGCAACGGAACGTTTAGGTCGCTTCGCGCTCTGCCGCCCGAGCTACTGACCGCGGCGCTCGCGGATGCGCGCGCGCAACGCAGCCGCCTCGTCCGGTGCGAGCGGCTCGATCTGCCGCACGTACTCCTCGGCCTTGTCGACGCTGCCCCCGACGATCGCCGGTGCGTTCAAGTAATAGTTCGCCAGCCCGACCAGCGCCGGCACGTGGCGCGGATCCAGTTCCACCGCGCGATGGAACGCGTGCAACATGCGCGACGCCACGAAGCCCTGCTGGACGAAGATCAGTTCGCCAATACGCGCACCGAGCGTCCGGCCAAGCAGCGCCTGCAGGTCCGCGCTGTCCGGCGCCACCTGCACCGCGCGTTCGGCAAAGACGACCGCCTCCTTGTGGCGCTTCTGCTCGAGACGCCGCAACGCGAGCGCCACGCACGCCTCGACATCGGGGGGCGTCGCAGCCGCGAGAGGCTCGAGCACCGCCTCCGCGCGCTCCCAATCGCCCGCGTGTGCCGCGGCGAGCGCGCCCGACCGATCGAGAGGTGCGGCCTCCTCGGCTGACAACCACGTTGCGGTGCTGAGGACGAGGACGCCAAACGTCCGGATGATGATCTGAGTTTTCATGACTTTGGTTTCGGAAAAGTGCTTCCGGGTAGGGCGCGACCGCTGGGCGCGCCGCGAACGAACATGGGCGAAAGACCGCGGTCCCGCCCTGCCACGATCCACATTTCAACTATGCCGCAGCGCTGTCGCCGGCGGGATCACGGCGGCGCGCCACGTCGGCCACGCCGCGGCGACAAGCGCGGCCGCAGCGAGGGCGCCCCCCGCTCCGGCCAGCAGCAACGGATCGTGCGTGCCCACGCCAGCGATCTGGTTGCGCACCGCGCCGCCCAAAGCCCACGCTCCAGCGCCGCCGAGGGCGAGCCCCGCCGCGACCAACCGCGCGGCCTCGCCGGCCATGTGCGCGACGACGTTCGCCGGCGTCGCGCCGAGCGCCAGACGCAGCCCGAACTCACGAGTGCGTTGGGCGACAGCGAACGCGAGATTCGCGTACACGCCGAAGAGCGTCAGCGCAAACGCCAGTCCGCCGAGCACCGCGAAGAGCCGTGCCGCCATGCGCGCCGAGAGCGACGTCGCCGCAATCGAATCCTCAAGGGTGCGAAACTCCGTCGCCAACCCCGGGTCGGCTTTCGCAAGCGCGGCGCGCAGTGCAGCGCGCGGCGGTGGCACACCCTCACGCACCCGCACGAGCAGCGTGGAAAAGAACCACGTCGCCTGTCGCTGCGGCACATAGAACTGCGGCGGCGGCGGATCGGACATGTTCTCCTGCCGCACGTCGCGCACGATGCCAACCACCTCGTGCTCGCTCTGCGAGAGCCACGGTACAAGGCGGAGCCGCTCTCCGAGCGCGCGACCATCCGGTGCGAGCCGGCGGGCGAGCGCCTCGTTCACGACGACGACGGGCTGGCCGCGTTCGTCATCGTTCGGTGTGAACAGCCGGCCGGCGAGCGGTTGAAGCCCGAGCGTCGCGAAGAAGCCGTCGGTCACGGGATTGTAGACCGCTTCGTTGCCCGACGCATTCTCGCGCGGCTCGCCCACAACCGTGTAGGGGAATCTTAGTGTCACGCCGGCCAGTGGCGCGCTGGCGTCGATCGCCGCCACTTCCACTCCGGGCACGGCCCGCGCCGCATCGACCAAGCGCTCAAAGTAGCGCGCCAGATCGAGCTGGCTCTCGTACTGCGACGGCGCGGGCGAGGCGTAGAGCAGCAGGACGTTTTTCGCACGAAACCCCGGATCGACCGCCTGCAGCCTCGCCAAGCTACGCCCCAGCAGCAACGCCCCCGCGAGCACGACAAACGTCAGCGCGACCTGCACCACGACGAGCCCGCGCTGGATCCGCCGGAGGCCCGCGCTCGGGCCGGAGCGCGCGCTGTTCTCCTTTAGCGCGGCGCCGATCTCGTTGCGCGCCGCCTGCCACGCCGGCAGCACGCCCGCCAGCACGCCAGCGAACACCGACACGCCCAGCGCGACGAGCAACACGCAGCCGTCGACACTCACCTCATGCGCACGCGGCACGAAGTACGGCGGCAGGCGGTTCACGACGAGCTTCACCACCGCAAACGCGCCGGCCACGCCGAGCCCGCCGCCGGCAAGCCCAAGCAGCGCGTTTTCCAGCAGCACCTGCCCGAGCAGCCGACCGCCGCTTGCGCCGAGCGCCTGCCGCACCGCCATCTCACCGAGGCGACGCAGACCGCGCGCGAGCAGCAGGTTCGCGAGATTGCTGCAGGCGACGAGCAGCAGCAGTCCGGTCGCTGCGAGCAGCAGCAGCAAGCCACTGCGAAGGCCCGCGACGCGCATCGAGTGGAGCGGCTGCGCGCGCAACGTCCAGTTGCGATTCGTATCCGGATGCTGGCGCGAGAGGTCGGCGGCGATCGCCTCCGCTTCCGCCTGCACCTGCGCCACCGCCGCGCCGCGTTTCAGCCGGCCGATCGCAATCCAGTAACGCGAATCACGCGCGAAATATTCCGACGCCTCGGCGGGAAACGGCAGCCAGGCGTCGACAAACGCCGGCTCGCGCAGCGTCGGTGGCATCACGCCGAGGATCGTGC
>DATGXA010000285.1:0-6846 GCA_035299125.1 Opitutaceae bacterium | reverse complement strand
CATCGAAAAACAAGAGCCGGCCCCAGCGCGGCGTCTCCACGATTGCGGGCAGCTCGATCGCAGCATCCACCCGAATCGCGAGAATCGCGTGATTGAACTGCGCCGCCGAAGGCCAAGCCTCGTTCACCGCCTCGCCGCCGCTGGTCTGCGCGATCGTCAGGAACGACTCGACACCGACCTCCCGCAGCATGGCGCGCAGCAGATTGCTCTTATCCTTGCAGTCGCCCCAGCCGCGCGCGAGCACCGCCGTCGCCTTGCGCGGACGGCAACCATACCCCTTGGCGAGGTCCCGATCGATCGCCACGTAGCGCAGGTTCTGCACATAGCGACTGAGTGCACGGATCTTTGCGAGAGGGTCGGCACAGCCGGTCGTGAGTTCTCGCGCCTTCGCGGCGAGCGCCGGATCGGTGTCGCACTGGCCTTCTTGGAGACGCAGGGCCCAGTCCCGTAACTCAGCCCAAGAGCTCACGCGTGTCGTCTTGCCCACGCTGGCCGGAGGCGTGATCCGGAAATACAGGCGCGCGTCCACCCGCGCGAGTTCGGCGGTCTCCGGCTCTTCCGGCCGATACGGCTGGCTCGGAAGCTCCCACACCCAACGCGGCGCGCCACCGCTGGAAACAACGGCGCCCACGTTCGGACCGGACAAACTCGGCTCGCCACGCCAATCCGGCGGAAGTTGCAGCGTGAAACGCCTCGCGAGCGACGGCAGGACGGAGCTCCACTCGTACAAGGTTTCGGCAAACTGCAGCCGCCCGCTCGTGCGCGTTTCGTAGCCGAATACATCGCCGTCCAGGGCGAGATCGCTGTAGCTGACCACCCGCGCTCGGGCCTCGGTGAAAACCACGCCAGCCCCCGCCGCGGACACATCGACCCAATCCCGGCGTTGCGGCAGCCGCACCTCCTGGCCTCCGCGGATCAACCACGCCGCCGCCGATTCTACTTTGTCCTCCTTGTCCGTGTAGGCGACGCGACCGACGGCGTGCTCCCGCCCCGAGCGGTTGAGGATGCGGACCGCATACCGGTGCACGATCGTCTCGGCGCCATCGGGCTGCACCGTCTCCACCATCTCATCGCGCAGGACGATGGCGGGGGTTCCAGCCGGCAGCGCCGGTGCGGGAAGCTTGGCGGCGTTAAGCAGCCACTCCGGAGGCGCGGCGAGGAGGGAGACAGCGGCAAACGCCGGCATGACAAACGTACCGACGAGGCGAAGCAGGGCATTCATTGTTGGGCGGCGGCAGCAGGTTGGGATGCGTCGGCGGCCGGCGCGGTCGCGGCGGGTTTTTCCTTCGGCTTGAGCATGATCGAGTGCGTGTCGGACCGGCGCAGCAGCTCGAAGAGGTTCTTCAGCGCCGGATAGGATTCCTGTCGGAACGCAAAGGCGCCGTTCGCTCCGAGGGTGAAATCACGTCGGAACGAGAACGTCCGAGTCTTGCCGACGTATTGGAGGTTATAGGCGGCCCCGAATGGACCGGTCAGTTCGCCGACCGGTGTCGGCGCGCTCGGTTTGTCGAGCGCATAACCTTCGGGCAGCACGATCTCGATGTCGTCGTGTTCCTCCCACGGATAGGGGAAGACGATCGGGAACTTCCGCTCCGCGGCGGCGAACACCACCGGCCGCCCCGCTTCGAAGAAGCCCGGCGCGAACACCAGTCGCTTGCCGACCTGCTCGGCATAGCCGGGTACCCGCACGTGATAGCGCACCGTCAACGGGTGCAGATAGGTGTCCAGATTGGACCACGTGACCCGACTCACTTCCGCATTCGGGAGCCGATTCGTGATCTCTTCGGTGAATCGTTTGGTCGCTTCCTCGAGCGACTTCGCCCAATTGTCGTCTTTACGCTCCACAGCGAGGTGCCCGCGGAAGACCTGCTCGACCTCGCCCTCCAGCGTGCCGTCGCCATCCAGCCGGAAACGTCCCTTCCGCTCGGTCCGGTTGTCCGTCGACTTGGATGCGCCGATCGCGCCCTGCTCCAGTTTCTTGGTGTTGCATAGCAACGTCGTGGCTCCCTCGGCCGAGCTCGCCGTCATCCCGTACGGCAAGAGAGGGAAGCCCGGATCGAAATAGCGCCATTCGCCCCCGACCTTCACCGCGACAGTACGATTCTGATAGATGAACGCCCAGCCGTTCGGGATCGCCACGTTGAAGATCACCTCGCGACTGGCATTGCAGGCCAGTCGCACTTCGAAGCCCAATGCGCGCGCCAACGCGGCGAAGAGCCGGTTGATCTCGTCGGTTCGTCCCCACCGGTTCGCCAACGTCTTCTCGGGCGAATAGGCCGATCCCCACCGATGCTTCTCGATCTCGGCCTGCAACGTTTCCGAGGTGCGGCGGCCGGTGTTGAGGATCTCGTTCTGACAAAACCCGTAAAGGAGCCGCAGTTTCTCGTCGTCCGTGGCGGCTCCCGCAGCGAGCGCTTCCGCCTTCTTCTTGATCGGTCCGGTTGGGCGGGTCGCCATGTTGAACTCGTCGCCCCAGTACACACTCAGCTCCTTCCAGATTTCCATGTCGTTCGGAAACATCGGGAAGGTTTTCGCCACATAGATGACGCCGCGGATCTCATGGTGCGGCGGCGCGTACTCTTCGTCTTCGAAGGCAGGAAGATTCCTCAACACGATCTCAAACCCGTCGCGGTCGTTTGTCTCCGCCTTCGGGCAGTTCAGCCAATGCACTGTGCCACGGCATCGCATCTCGCCGATGCGGAAATGGTATTCCCGGATCGGAAAAACATCCTGGCAAAAAAACGACTCCAGCCACAGCTGTGTGCCAAGTCGCGCAGTCCATCGGTATTCGACCACGTCGCCCGGCTCCAATCCGGGAAACACGAACGTGACCTGTTTCATTTCCCCTTGGCCTCGCACCTTGCCGACAACGCTCTCGAAAATGTCGGCCTTGTTCAGCTCGCGGGAGGTGCCGTCGTTTTTCACGACACGCGCCGCAGTCTCCGCCACCGCATTTCCGGAGTGGAACAGGATCCGGAACTTGCCGAGATCCTCGACTCCCTTCGCCGTGTACACCTTCGCGCGAATGAAATTCCGCGTGATCAGTTGCTCCTCGCCGACCTCGAAGTGCCCGCCGGCGATCGCCTTTTTGCCCTCCTCCTCCATCTCGTGCGTCGAGAGCAGAATCTCCACATCTACCCCGGGGAAACTCGTCGACTCGCTCGCGGCCAGATCGGCGGGCTCCACCGGGTCCCATTTCGCCGCCGAGGCCGACGGCCCCACTAGCGCGGCACCGCCGAGAGCTAACGCCGCCAGCACCGGCCGGCAGACGGACAGGATCGGAAGGAACGGGCAACGCGTCGCGCGCGAGCCCGTTTTGGGAGCAGGAATACTCATGGTTTCTTGTGGGGTTCAACGCCGAGCTGCTCCGTCCGCGACCATCCACCTGGTGTGCCGAGGGCGGGCACGCTCGACCGACGCCACGACTGTGGAAGCACACGCTGCGCGTTGACGAGGAAAATCCCTGACAAACCGCCGCGCACCGGCTGAACCAGGACGGCCGCTCCACCCGCGTACGCGAAGCGCGGTGGCGGCAAACCACAACCCGGCCGCGGCTCACAATGCCGCTTCGATCGCGGCGGTCAGTTCGGCGGCAGTGAGCGGCAGCGGGTTGCCTTTCATGCTGCTGGCCGCGGCCGCCTTCTCGACGAGTGTCGCCACATCCCCGTGGCGTACGCCCCAGCGGCCGAGCGACGGGATCACGAGCCGCCGCGCCAGTTCCGCACACGCGAGCGGCGCATCGTTGGCCGTCGCCGCCATGTCTCCGGTGATCCAGCGCGCGATCTCGGCTATCCGCGCCATCGCCGGATGCTGCGGCGCCCGGTCGCGCAGCGCCGCAAGATTCGCGCGCAGCACCGGCGCCAACAGCGCGGCGCACACCGCGCCGTGCGGCGCGGGAAACATCCCACCGAGCGGGCCCGCGATCCCGTGCACCGCTCCCAGGCCGGCGTTGGCCAACGCCATTCCGCTTTGCAGTGCGCCGAGTGCGAGATCCGCCCGTGCCGCCAGATCGCCCGGCTCGGCGATGGCCCGCGGCAACGCCCGTGCCACGCGCCCGATTCCATCGCGGCAGAGCGCGTCCGTGAGCGGGTTTGCCCGACACGAGAGGTACGGCTCGATCAGTTGCGTGAGCGCGTCCATGCCGGTCGCGGCCGTGACGTCCGCCGGCAAGTCCAGCGCCAGCTCCGGATCGACCAGCGCGACCCGCGGCAACATCGCCGCGCTGCGCAGGCTCACCTTCACCCGCGCCGCGGGCACGGCGAGCACTGCGTTGCGCGTCGCCTCCGCTCCGGTACCGGCGGTCGTCGGCACCGCGACAAACGGCAAGGGCACCTGCGTCAACGCCCGGCCGCGGCCGACCACCTCGAGATAGTCCAGCGCCTCGCCGGGATTCGCCGCGAGCGCAGCGATCGCCTTGCCGGCGTCGATCGCGCTCCCACCGCCTACCGCAACAACTACAGCGCCGCCGAGCGCCCGCAGCCGTCGCGCGCCCTCCTCCACCAGTTCGACGGTCGGTTCCCCGGCCACGGCAAACATCTCCAGCGACTCGACACCCGCGCCGACCGCCCGAAGCAGTTCCGCGTGCCGCCGAGGGTTCGCCCCGCCGACCCAGAACACCCGCCGACCGAGCGAAGCGACGATACCCGGCAACTCCGCCCGCGCACCGGCGCCGCACACGATCCGTTGCGCGGTCGCGAATTCGAAACGCGCCGCCGCGTCGCCACGGTCCGCGCCGCCCCTGCCGTCACCAGCCGGCATCGGAGGGGAAAACGTTGGCGAACTTCACGCTCGTCCGCGGCGCGGCCATCATCGGGGCCACCGCGTCGCGCCAGACGGCGTAGTGCGCGGTCTCCTTGTGGCGCGCCGGCGCGTCCGCATCGCGATAGACTTCGACGAGCACGAACCGCGTCGCGTCGTCGGCCTGCTGACAGACATCGAACCGTGCGATGCCGGGCTCGCGCACGCTGGCGGTGGCGTTGGCGAGCGACGCCGCGCGAAACGCCTCCACATATTCGGGCTTAACCTGCACGTGAACATGGACGATGAACATGGCGGGACATTGGTTGGCCGGCTCGCGCCTGTCGACCCTCCTCCGGCCGGCAGCAGAGTCCGTTCACCGCCGGAGCGTCCCCGGTCGCGGCGCGCAAACTCCCCTTGAGCCGGCGCGCTTCCGGTCGAGTAGAACCTGTTCGGTCGATGATCGGCAACCTTCCCAACTCCCTTCCAGCCATCCTCGCCGCCTCCCCAAGCGGGCTTTCGCCGTTGGCGCTCTCGATCGGCGCCGCCGTGGGCCTCGCCGCGGGCGGAGCGATCGGCTGGCTCGTGCAACGCCGCGAAGCGCAACGACAGATCGCCGCCGCCCGCGCCGATCTTTCGCCCGAGCGCCTGATCGAACACCTCTCCTTCCCCGCCGCGGTCGCCAACCCCGACGGACACTGGCGGGCTGCCAACAAGTTCGCCGACCAGTTCCTCAGCAGCCGCCACCTTTCTTCCGACGAGATCGCCACCACCGACCTCATCGTGCGCATCCGCAAATGCGCCCGTACCGGCGAAGAGGACGACTCGATCGAGCTCCAGCTCGGCGAACTCTGGATCGGCTGGCGCATCTCCCGCCTGCCCGACGGCTCCGTGCTCGCGTTGCCCGCCGACATCACGATGCAGAAACAGCACGAGGCGATCATCGCCCGCGAACGCGACACCGCGTTGCACGCCGCGCGCATGACCTCGGAGTTCATCGCCACGCTCAGCCACGATATCCGCGTTCCCATGAACGGCGTGCTCGGCATGGCCAACCTCCTCATCGAGTCCGGCATCAACGCGCAGCAACAGGAGCTCGCCCGCTCCGTCGTCGAGAGCGCCGAGAGCGTCATCACGCTCACCGACGAGCTCCTCGATCTCGCCAAGATCGAGGCCGGCAAACTCGAGATCAACCCACAGCCCGTCGACCTCTGCAACCTCCTCGAGGAACTGCTCCGCGGCCACGCCGCCCGCGCCGCCGAAAAGAGCCTCGATCTCTTCTGCGATGTCGACCCGATGCTGCCCGCGCACATCCGCACCGATCCCGTGCGCCTGCGCCAGATCCTCGGCAACCTCCTCTCCAACGCCCTCAAGTTCACCGACCGCGGCGAGGTCCACGTCCACGTCGGCTTCGAATCGTCGCCGGAAAACCCCAACATCGGCGAGATGCGGTTCTTCGTCCGCGACACCGGCATCGGCATCCCGCAGGAGAAACGCGACCATCTTTTCAAAGCCTTCAGCCAGGCCGACACCGCCACCTACAGCCTCTACGGCGGCACCGGTCTCGGCCTCGCCACCAGCCGCCGCCTCGCCGAGCTCATGGGCGGCCGCCTCTGGTTCGACAGCGAACCCGGCCAAGGCAGCACCTTCCACCTCGCGCTTCCCTACGAGCCGATCGAGGGCTCCAAACCGCCGATCTGGACACAGAAACACATCCAGGTCGACGGCCGCGACATCCTCGTCCTCGAGGACAACCAACGCGTCGGCGCGCTCCTCCGCGACTGGATCTCCCGCTGGGGCGGCCGCCCGCGCGTGATCGATAATCCCGCCGATCTCATCCCCTGGATCGAAGCCGGCGGCCGCTGCGCCGTCGCGCTCGTCGATCTCGATCTCCCGCACGCCAACGGTCTCGCCGCGCTCCGCACGCTCGCGCAGCAGAAATCGCCGCCGCGCCTCGTCGTGCTCGCCTCCCGGCCGCCCGAGCCCAAGCACGGTCTCGACAAACTCGATATCCTGCTCAAGCCGCTCTTCCCGGAAACGCTGCTCGAGTGCCTACGCCGTCCCCCGCGCAACGTCGCACCGCCGCCGCCGGCCGCGCCGCGCCCCGCC
>DATGXA010000284.1:0-4815 GCA_035299125.1 Opitutaceae bacterium | reverse complement strand
CCCCAACGTGCGTGCCCGCATGAATCCGCCCGCCGGCCCGCACGATGTCCTTCGCGAGCGCGGCCAGGTACCTGAGCGGATGGATCTGCGCCTGTCGGGGGAACCGCAGTGCGCGACCGGTGTTGAACGACCCCAACGGCGCGCGCTCCACGATGGTCGCCGCTGTGAGGCCCGCCCGCCGCGCCGCCGCGAGCTCACGCTCAATCAAGTCCGTGTGCGAACGCGGTCCGTCGAAGAGATATCCGTCGACGCGCGCGAAATCGCAGTCGATGCCGAGTTCGCCCACGAGCCGCTCGATGGTGTCGATCGCGACGCCGTGGCTCTCCGCCGCGAGCCGAGCGCCTTGGCTCCCGTGCAAGCGCTCCAGTTCGATGAACCGATCATCGAGCGCGTTCGCGAGATGCGCCGTCGTCCGCTCGGTCTCGCCGGAAAGGATCGGCCCGTCGTCGAGCACCACGACCGTCCTACCGGCGCGCGTGAGGAAGCACGCGGTCGTCAGGCCGGCGATGCCCGCGCCGACGATGCACACGTCCGCCTGCGCGTTCTCCGCCAAGCTGGGATACTGCGGCACGGTGGCGGTCGCCATCCACACCGAGGTCGTATGTCCGGCATGCGTGTTCATCGCCCGCTCGACCGCGCGCCGTCGCACGCAGTTCCCGAGCGGCGCGAAGAGCGGGCGGCGCCCCGACAGCTGTTTCGGCGAACCTCCCAGTTCTCCGCTCCACCCCGTGTGTCAGTGCCCACTCGGCGCAGGAAACCGCACTGCCGGCCGGGCGAATCCGCCGCGCCGTCTCACGGACCGCGCCCGATGCGAGCGGCGCGGCGATGAGTCTATCGTGGCGTTTCACAACCGCCGCAAGTCGCGGTGGTCACACGAAAACCCCGGCGGCCGCGCCCGCCACACCGAGAGAGGAACCAACATGTCTCACGAAATGTACCGCGACTGCATCCATGCCTGCGAACGTTGCCTCGAAGCCTGCGAACACTGCGCCACTGCCTGCCTGCACGAAGAGGACGTCCGCTCGATGATCCGCTGCATCGAGCTCGACCGCAGTTGCGCCGACGTCTGCACGCTCGCGATCCGCGAGATGTCGCGCGGCTCATTCCTCGCCGAACAGGTGTGCCAACTCTGCGCGACCATCTGCGAAACCTGCGGCGAGGAATGCGCGCAACACCAGATGGAACACTGCCAGCAGTGCGCCGAGGCGTGCCGCCGCTGCGCCGACGCCTGTCACCAGATGGTGGGTGTGCAGCGTTGACGTCCGCCTGGCATCCGAGCGCGCCCGCCACCAACGGGTCAGGCGCGTCCGCGGTTCGAAGTCAGGCGACTTTCCCCGCGTCCTCAGGCACCGGCGGTGCGCCGCGCAGTTGGCGCATCCGCCAGAGGTAGAAGATCGCCGGATAGACGAGCAGTTCCATCAATGTCGACGTGATGACGCCGCCAACCATCGGCATCGCGATGCGTTTCATCACGTCGGCGCCGGTGCCGTGGCTCCAGAGGATCGGCAGCAGCCCGGCGATGATCACCGCGGCGGTCATCGCTTTCGGGCGGACGCGTTTCACAGCGCCGTGGTAGATTGCATCGCGCAGATCCGCCGGCGTGCGGAGCCGACCGGTGCGTTTCCATTCGTCGTAGGCGAGATCAAGATAGAGTAGCATCACGACGCCCGTCTCGGCATCGAGGCCCGCGAGCGCGATGATGCCCACCCACACCGCGACGCTCAGGTTGTAGCCGCTCAGATGCAGCGCCCAGAACGCGCCCACCAGGGAGAACGGCACCGCGAGCAGCACGATCGCGGTCTTCGTCCACGAGCGGGTGTTCAGGTAGATGATGAAGACGATGATGAGCAGCGTGAGCGGCACCACGACCGTGAGCCTCTGCTCGGCGCGTTGCATGTACTCGAATTGCCCGCTCCAGAACACGCTGTAGCCGACCGGTACCTTGAGCTCGCCGCTCGCCTCCGCGTCGGCCACGGCGCGTTGCGCCGCGCGCACGTAGGAACCGATGTCGCTGCTCTGCACGTCGACATAGATCCAGGCGTTGGGCACGGCGCCCTCGCTCTTCACGCCCATGGGCGCGGCGACGACCTTCACGCTCGCCAGCTGGTTGAGCGGGATCTGCGCCATCGGCGCCGCGCCGGCGGAGCCGCCCGCGCCCATGCCGCCGCCGGAGGAGCCCATCGGTTTCACCGGGATGAGCAGTTCGCGCAGCGCCTCGAGATTCTCCCGGTAATCGCGGTCGTAGCGGAGAATCACGCCGTAGCGCTCGAGCCCCTCGACCGTCGTCGTCAGCGGCATGCCGCCGAGCGCCACCTCGAGGATCTCCTGCACCTCGCCGACGGTGAGGCCGTAGCGGGCGATGGCGTCGCGATCGATGTCGAACTCGATGTAGTTTCCGCCCATGACGCGCTCGGCGAACACGCTCGCGGTGCCCGGCACGCGGCGGACGATGTTCTCGATCTCCCCGGCGAGCCGCTCGAGCGTGGCGAGGTCGGGGCCGGCGACCTTGATGCCGACCGGCGTCTTGATGCCGGTGGCGAGCATGTCGATGCGCGTCTTGATCGGCATCGTCCAGGCGTTGGTCAGGCCGGGGATCTGCACGGCGGCATTGAGCGCGGCGACAAGTTCCTCGGTCGTGCGGCGGCGATGCGCGGTCACGTTGCCGTCGTGGTCGCGGATGTCGACCGCGGGCCACTCCGCCTCGGGGCGCAACATGATCGTGGTCTCGATCATGTCCATCGGCGCGGGATCGGTGGCGGTCTCGGCGCGACCGATCTTGCCGAAGACATGGTGCACCTCGGGAAACGTGCGGATGATCTGGTCGGTCTGCTGCACGATCTCCTTGGCCTTCGTCGGCGAGATGCCGGGAAACGTCGTCGGCATGTAGAGCAGGTCTCCCTCGTGGAGCGGCGGCATGAACTCCGAGCCGAGGCTCTGGTAGGGAAACGCCGGATTCAATTTCGCCGCCCAGGTCCTGAGCGTGCCCTCCGGCAACGTCCGCACGATCCAGGCATTCCACGGGAAGAACACCCAGCCGACGATCACCGCCGCGCCGATGATCACCGCCCAGCGGAACCGGATCACGAGGTCGAGCAACGGATGGTACAGCCAGATGAGGAAACGGTTCAGCGGATTCCGCTCCTCGGCCGGGATTTTGCCGCGGATGAAGAACCCCATCAGCACCGGCGCGAGCGTGATCGACAACAGCGCCGCCGCCGCCATCGAGTACGTCTTCGTGAAGGCGAGCGGTTTGAACAACCGCCCCTCCTGGTCCTGCAACGTGAAGACCGGCAGGAACGAAACTGTGATCACCAGCAGCGAGTAGAACAGCGTCGGCCCGACCTCCACCGCCGCATCGCGGATGATGTCCCAATGCGGCTTCTTCCCGCCATCATGCTCGAGATGCTTGTGGGCGTTCTCGATCATGATGATCGCGGCGTCCACCATCGCGCCGACAGCGATCGCGATGCCGCCGAGCGACATGATGTTCGAGCTCAGGCCCTGGCCGAACATGATCAGGATCGAGGCGAGCACGGCGATCGGCAGGATCGTGATCGCCACGAGCGAGCTGCGCAGGTGCAGGAGAAACGCGAGGCACACGAGCGCCACCACGATGCTCTCCTCGATCAACTTCTCCTTCAACGTGCGCACCGCGCGATCGATGAGCGCCGTGCGGTCGTACGCGACCGTGTAGCTCACGCCCTCCGGCAGGCTCTTTATCGCTTGGTCGAGGCGCTTCTTCACGGCCTGAATCACTTCGCGCGTGTCGACGCCGTACCGCACCACGACCACGCCGCCGACCGTCTCGCCTTCGCCGTTGAGCTCGGCGACACCGCGCCGCATGTCGGGGCCGAGTTGCACGTTGGCCACGTCGCCGAGCCGGATCGGCGTGCCGCCCGCGCCGCGGCCCACGGCCACCTTCCGCAGATCCTCCACGCCCTGCACGTAGCCGCGCACACGCAGGATGAACTCCTTCTCCGCCAGCTCGAGCGACCGCCCGCCGACCTCGCCGTTGCTCTTCTGCACGGCCATCGCCACGTCGCCGATCGAGAGGTTGTACGCGTGCAGCCGGTGCGGATCGACGGTGATCTGGTACTGCTTCACGAACCCGCCGACCGACGCCACCTCCGCCACGCCCTCGACGCTCGAGAGCTGGTAACGCAGGAACCAGTCCTGCATCGAGCGCAGCTCCGCGAGGTCGTGCTTTGTCGAGTTGAGCGCATACATGAACGCCCAGCCCACGCCCGTCGCGTCCGGCCCGAGCCGCGGCGTGACGTTCGTCGGCAGACTGCCCTGCAGGCCGTTGAGATATTCGAGCACGCGGCTGCGCGCCCAGTACGGATCGGTGCCGTCCTCGAAGATCACGTAGGCGAACGAGTACCCGTAGAACGAGTACCCGCGAACGACCTTCGCCCGCGGCACGGAGAGCATCTTCGTCGTGATCGGGTACGTGACCTGATCCTGCACGATCTGCGGCGCCTGGCCCGGCCACTCCGTGTAGATGATGACCTGCGTGTCCGAGAGGTCCGGAATCGCGTCGAGCGGGATGCGCCGGAGCGCGTAGATGCCGCCGAAGATCAGCGCCGCGGTGGCGGCGAGCACGAGGAACTTGTTCTTCAGCGAGAACTCGATGATGGCCTTGAGCATGGCGGGAGAGGGAAACGTCGCCGTCGGTTCAACCGCCGTGTTGGTCCGCGCCGGCGGTCGGCCGAGCGGAAACGTCCGCCGCCGCGGCGCCGTGTTCGCAGGGTTCACCCGCGGCCATCGCCACGTCGCCGATCGAGAGGTTGTACGCGTGCAGCCGGTGCGGATCGA
>DATGXA010000283.1:0-6103 GCA_035299125.1 Opitutaceae bacterium | reverse complement strand
CGGAGGTGCGCGGAGGCCGTGCGGCGCAGGTGCAGACCGCCGACGGACGGATCGTGGATTGTGGCGCGGTCGTGGTGGCGACGAACACTCCCGTGAACGATCGGCTTGTGATCCACACCAAGCAGGCGGCCTACCGCACGTACGTGATCGGCGCGGCGATCGCGCCCGGCGCGGTGTCGCCGGCACTGTATTGGGATACCGAGGAACCTTACCACTACGTGCGGTTGCAGCCCGCGGTCGGGGACGGGGCGGGCGAGGTTCTCATCGTCGGCGGCGAGGACCACAAGACGGGACAGGCGGATGACGCCGAGGCGCGTCACGGCCGGCTCGAAGCGTGGATGCGGGAGCGTTTTCCAGAGGCCGGTGAAGTTCGGTTTCGTTGGTCGGGTCAGGTGATGGAGCCGGTCGACGGGCTGGCCTTCATCGGGCGGAATCCGTTGGACGCGGAAAACGTGTACGTTGCGACGGGCGACTCCGGGCATGGCATGACTCACGGCACGATCGCGGGGCTGCTGCTTACGGACCTCATTGTCGGGCGCGAGAATCCTTGGGCCGAGCTCTACGATCCGTCGCGCGTCTCGCCCGGCGCCGCAAAGGACTACGCTGTGGAAAACGCCAACGCGGCCGCGCAATACGTGAATTGGCTCACGGCGGGCGAGGCCGAGAAGGCGAAGCTCGTCCCGTCCGGGACCGGAGCAGTCGTGCGCCACGGCCTGACGAAGGTGGCGGTGTGTCGCGACGCGGACGGGGCGTTCCACGAGTGCTCGGCGGTGTGTCCGCACCTTGGTGGCATCGTGCACTGGAATCCGGCGGAGCAAACCTGGGACTGCCCCGCGCACGGCTCGCGTTTCGATTGCCGGGGCGAGGTGCTCAACGGCCCTGCCAACCGCGGGCTTGCGCCGGCGCAGGTCAGCGTCGCGTGATCGGTCGGGGGCGGGCCGCGCAGTGTCGCGCCGGAGCTGAAGGCGAGTGCGCAGCCGGTCGCAGAGCGTGCCCGGGAAGCGGTCCGACCCGGCCGAGCAATCATCGGACTCGCGCCGAATCCTGGTGGAGCCGAGGGGGATCGAACCCCTGACCTCGTCGTTGCGAACGACGCGCTCTTCCAACTGAGCTACGACCCCGAAACCAGAAAGGGCGGGGATTCAGGTGGGATTCTTGGCGGGAGTAAACACGAATTTCCGGCGATTTTCTCACCGGGCGAGACGTGGGTGCGGACGTGATCGGCAGGTTCGGCACCGACGGGCGGCGCCGCATGAATCCGATCGATGGCGTGAAGGTGAAAACCCGTCGCTCGTCGGACTAAGGCGGTGACAAATCGGAAAATCTGGCCATGCTACCGGCCGTCCGGCGCCCAGCGCGCCCGGACAGCGGGAGAACCGACTGAACGGTCCGCCCGCCTTACGCAGTTCTGAAACTGAAAACCAAACGATGAAAAAGACGAAGACCTCCGCTGGTGCTGCCGCCCCGCGCGCCACTTCCCAAAAGAAGACGTCGACCGCTGCCGAGACTCCGGCCCCGGCTGCCGCCGCCCCGAAGCCGGTCGCCGCTGTGAAGCGCCCGCGCCCGGCCGGCCCGCAGCCCACCGTGATCCAGGCGAACATCGACGTGGGTTTCGGCAACACGCTCTACATCCGCGGCGAGGGCCCGGGCCTGAGCTGGGACCGCGGGCAGACGCTGGACTGCCTCAAGGACGATCTCTGGTCCTACACGATCGAGGCCGCCGCGAAGCCGATCATCTTCAAGTTCCTCATCAACGACGAGACGTGGTGCACGGGCGACGATTTCGTCGTCGAACCCGGCAATAAGATCACTCTCGTGCCGACGTTCTGATCCGCCAAGACGCGCCCCGCGCCGGCCGGCCCGTGAGCCGACGGAAGGCGTAGGCGCCCAAGAACAATTCGCCCGCCGCGGACCGCCCCGGCGGGCGCGTTTCAATCGGGGTTGAGCGCGAGCAGGCGTGCTCGCACCGCCTCGAGCACGTGCTCGTCACCAGCGAGGCGCTCGGCGCTCCATTCCTCGGCACGCAGCACGATCCGCGAGAACGGTCGCGGCAGATAGAAGCGGTCCCAGCTGGGAAGGCGCCATGCGCGGGTGAACCGGATGCCGAGCAGCACGGTCGTGGCGCCGGTCTTGCGGGCGAGGATCACGCCGCCGCCCTTCAGATCGTAACAAGGGCCGCGCGGTCCATCGGGAGTGATGCCGATGTCGTCGCCTTGCTGGAGTTTCTCGGCGAGGGAGTGCAGGGCCTCGCGACCGAAACGGCTGCTGGATCCGCGCACCGTGTGCATGCCGACCACCGCGAAAAACGCCGCGAGCCACGCGCCGTCCTTGCTCGCGCTGACGAGGGCGAAGATGCGTCTGCCGTTGCGATAGCGACGGAAGATCTCGGCGGTGACGAAGAGTCGGTTGTGCCAGAGCGTGAAGACCGTGGGCCCGGCGGCGCGGCTGAGCGCGGCGCGAGTGGTGTCGTCGAGTTCGAACCGCAGGGTGCGGCACCAGAGGCGGACCAGCAGGCCCAACGGCCAGAGCAGGAGCCGGCGCCAGCCTTCGATGGCATGCACGCGGCGCGGACTGGGCGATTGAGAGTCGGTCACGCCCAAGGAGTACGTGAGCGCGCGGCGCGGCGGCAATGAAACTTCGGTTGCGGCCATGCGCGTGGTGGGCGCGCGGCGTTTCAGGTGGACGCGCGCCGGCTGGCCACCTGTACAGCCTCGGCGAATTGGTCGAAGGTGAACGGCTTGGGCAGGACGCTGTCGAAGCCGGCTGCGGCGTGGTCGGCCAGTTCCGGCGGCAAGCAACCGCTCGAAATCACCGCGGGGATGCCCGGTTGGATCTCGCGCAGCATCTGCAGGCACTCGAGGCCGCTCACGCCCGGCATCGTGAAATCGACGATAGCGCAGAGCAGCCCGCCAGCGTGAAGCCGCGCGATCGCGGCGGCGGACTCGGCGTCGATCGCGGTGATCACGTCGAGCCCGAGTCGGTGGCCCATGCGTTGCGCAATCCGGCGAATCGATTCCTCATCGTCGACCACGAGCAGCGTGCCGCGCAGGGCAGGTTCCGCGATCGCCTCCGGCGGCGCTGCGATGGGGCGGCGGGCGAGCGGCAACAGCACGCGCACGACACAGCCCCGCCCGGCTTGGCTGTCGATGAACAGCGCACCGCGATGCGCGCGGACGATGCCGAACACGACCGGCAGCCCCAGTCCGCGCCCGGTGAACTTGGTGCTGAAGAACGGATCGAAGATGCGCTTGGCCATCGCGGCCGGCATGCCGCAGCCGGTGTCGGCGACCTCGAGGAAGACGAAGGTTTGCGGCGGCGGTTTCTCGAGCAGCCGGCTTTCGGCGAGTCGCTCGGCGGTGCAGTCTTCCTCGATCCCGGTGCGCACCTCGACGGTGCCACCGCCGCTGATCGCCTCGGCGGCGTTGGTGACAAGATTGACGAGCATCTGTGCGATGTGCGCCCGATCGGCCTCGGCTTCGGGGAGATCGCGGGCGAGATCGAGCTGCAATGTGGCGCGGCCTGCGGTGGCGGTGGCCAACACGGCCGCGTGCTCCTCCACGATCGTGCTGAGATCGACGCTGCGATGCTGTGGCCGCGAGTGTCCGGCGTAGGCGAGCAGCTGCTGGGTGAGGCAACCGGCGAGGCGCGTCGCGGCGATGGCGTCGTCGAGCAGCGGGCGCGTGGTGGAATCGGCGGCGAGCTCGGTGCGGGCGAGCTCGAGGTTGCCAAGCACTCCGGTGAGGAGGTTGTTGAAATCATGCGCCACGCCGCCGGCGAGCACGCCGAGGCTCTCCAGATTCTGGCTGTGCAGGAGCCGACGCTCGAGTTCGAGGCGCTCGGCTTCGGCCTGTTTGCGTTCGCTCAGGTCGAAATCGAGCCGGTAGATTTCCGGTGTGCCGCCCGGAAGGTTGAGCACGGTGTAGCTCGAGAGGACCGAGATCATGCGGCCGTCCTTGCGCTGGAGCTGCGTCTCGGCCGGCGGGAGCGGTTGGCCGGTGGCGATCATCTGGTGCAGGGCGACATGCATCTCCGCCTGGAGCGCGGAGGGCACGATCAGCGCGAGCAGCGGACGCCCGAGCGCCTCGGCGGCGGTGTAGCCGTAGAAGCGCTCGCTGGCTTCGTTCCAGTAGCACACGAGGCCGTCGGCGCCGATGCCTTGCACGGCGACGGTCGGCACGCGGCCGAGGAGGAGCCGGAAACGTTCTTCGCTGCGGCGCAGCTCGGCGTCGTCGCGCGCGTGTTCGGCGGCGAGCGATTTGCGTAGCGAGATGTCGCGCAGCGTGAGGTAGGCGCGGCCGGCGGCGACGCCTTGGCCGGCGCACAACGCGGCCTCGACCCAGAAACGCCGCCCGTCGCTCGCGCGGGCCAGCCAGTCGAAAACCTGCGTGCCTTCGGCGCGGGCGAGCGCGGCGCGGCGCCGCAAATCCTCGAGTCCGTGCGGCGGGTTGCCGTCGCCCAGCGCGGCGATGTTGAGCTGGAGCAGCGTCGGCGCGTCGTAACCGAAGAATCGGCACGCGGCGGCGTTCGCCGTCAGGATTCGTCCGCTCTCGGCGTCGTGCACGAGGATCGGGTCGGACACGGCGTCGAGGACCTCCGCCCAGGCGATCTGGCCCACGAGCTCGGAGCGCCGTGGCGCGCCCGCGGGAAACGCTTCGAGGCGGCGAGCGGCGGGCGAGGTGCCGGCGGGCTGACGGGAGGTGTTCATGGCGATGCGCCGGAGACGATGCGACCGCCGCGGCCGGGAAACGTTGCGTCGAGATGCGGATTCGCGGCGCGCACCGGTCGTGGCACCGGCCTCGAGTTGGCCGGCAGCGGGTGCTGGGTGGGGCAGGGATCCCGGTGGAACACGGGAACGGGTTTGGGGTACCGAACCGTCGCGAGCTGACGCCGGCCGGCGGGCGAGCGCAAGCGTGTTTCCATTTCTCCGCGACCGCGCGGGGCTGCTTGCGGCGGAGGGCGTTGCGCGCAGTCTGCCGCCCATGCGCGCGACGAACACAGGCCGGATCGCCGATTGCGAGGGGCGACCGTGAGCGCGGCGTTCCAGCCGCCGGGGGATTGTCCGAGCTGCGGCGAGGCAGTACCCGCCGGAGCTCGGGCCTGCCCGTATTGCGGGGCGGACGAGCGCACGGGCTGGAGCGAGGAGACCTACCTGGACGGGGTGGATCTGCCGGAGGATGAACCCACGCGAGCTGCGGAACGGCCGGTGGCTCGTATGATCCAGGCGTGGTTGTTGATCGCCGTCTTTGTGGTGGTCACTCTCGTGCTCAGCGGCGTTGTTTACTTGCTACGTTGAAGCGCGCGTGATCGGGCGACGCGCTCGCGGCGGAGCTCACGCCATGCGTCGCGCGACGGCCTGGCCGGCGGCCATGCAATCGGCGAGCGAGATGCCGGTGCGGCAGTTGCCGGCGATGAACAAGCCGGGGTGCTCGCGTTCGAACATGTCCATCGCGGCGGCGAGCGCGCCGAAGGCGACGGTGTATTTCGGGATCGCTTGGGGCACGCGCGTGCAGTGGCGGAAGACGGGCGCGCCGCGCACGCCGACCAGTTCGCGGAGCTCTTCCGACACGAGCGCGTCGAGTTCGGTGTCGGGCAGCGCGGCGTATTCCGTCTGGCGTCCGCCGATGAAGACTGTGAGCAGCACGTGCCCATCCGGCGCGCGGCCGGGGAAGAGCGTGGAGGAGAACAGCGCGCCGAGGATGCGGCGGTTCTCCTTCGCGGGGACGAGCATGCCGAAGCCGTCGAGCGGGTGGGCGACATCCTCACGGCGGAAACCGAGCGCGAGGCTTGTGACGGAGGACCAGGGCAACGACGACAGTGCGGCGAGCGGTCGGCGGCCGGCGACATCGAGCCGGGCCAGCGCGGCGGCGCCGCAGGTGAACAGGACGGCGTCGAAGTCGACGACCGACTCGGCGTCAGCGTGGCGGAACGTGAGTCTCCAACCTTCGGCGACGGGCGCGACGCCGGTCACGGCGGTGCGCAGCCGGACGGCATCGCCAAGGGCGGCGGCGAGGGCGGCGGGAAGAGTCTCGAGGCCGTCGCCGAAGGAGACGAGGCGGGTCTTGGTGCGGACGCCGGATTTCCGTTTGGCGCGCATCAACGCGAT
>DATGXA010000282.1:0-2000 GCA_035299125.1 Opitutaceae bacterium | reverse complement strand
CCCGCCGCAAACGAAACCGCTTCCGCGGTCGTCACGCCGACAGAGCCCGAGCCGCCGCCCCCGCCTCCGCCACCACCGCCGCAATTGCCCGAGATCAGTGATGCAATCGCCGGCCTGAAGGTCTCCGGCGCGCGTATGAACAGCTCCGGCGGCACGATGATGGTGGGTACCAAGGTCTACCCCGCCGGATCGATCATCAACCCCGAGCTCGGCATCACCTTCGTCTCGTTCCAAGACGGCACGTTCACCTTCCGCGACGAGCGCGGGGCGATCTACCAACGTCGGTTCTGAACGTCCGCACCGTCGGCCGGCAACCACCCTCCGCGAAGCGCCACCGGGTAATTGCCCCTGTGCGGCCCTCGCGCGGCGTCGCGCCCGGCTTCAGTTCCCCGAGGGACAGCCGATCCCAATCCACGGTATGCACCTCAACGGAGGCAAACAGGACGCGTGGCACCGGGCCCTCGGGCATGCGCAATTGCCCACGCCGCACGATTCCGCGACGCGACGGGCGCTCACCGAGGCCTTGCGCCGCGCGCAGGAGTGCCACGACCGGCACCGCCTGCTCAAGCCGCAGGAAGCGATGGCTGTAGCTTGCCGTGACGGGCACACGACGGAGACGCTCTACTCGATCGCGCGCAACGCCGCCTTCGCGTCCGGCGGCGATGTCGACACCGTGCTCAAACACCTCGAGCACGCGTGGCCCGATTTCGCCTGACACGGCGAACTCGGCCGCGACTTCGTTTCTTGCATCCGCTCGGCACGCCGGGCGCCGTCACGGCGTCATCGGCCGGATCGAACCGTCGGCCTCGTAGAAGAGCTCCTGCACCTTCACGCAACGCCGGTGGCTCACGCCGCCCGAAAGCGTCGCATCGTGGTAGTAGAGGTACCAGCGGCCCTGGAACTCGACGATCGAGTGGTGCGTAGTCCAGCCCAACACCGGGGTGAGAAACGCTCCGCGGAACGTGAACGGCCCGAGCGGACTCTTCGCCGTGGCGTAGCAGAGCAGGTGTGTGTCGCCGGTCGAGTACGAGAGGTAATAGGTGCCGTTGTACTTGTGCATCCACGGCCCCTCGAAGTACCGCGCGGAGTTGTTTCCGGCGCGGAGCGGCACGCCCGCGGCATTCGCGATCACGAGATCGGCCGGCGGCGTGGCGAACTGCAGCATGTCGGGCGTGAGCTTCGCGATCTTCGGGCAGAGCGCCGGCGCGTCGTCCGGCGGAGTCTTCGCGTCGGCCACGAACCGCCCGGTGGCCCAGCACTGGAGCTGGCCGCCCCACAGGCCGCCGAAAAGCAGGTAGAACTGGCCGTCGTCGTCGCGGAACACGCACGGGTCGATGCTGTAGCTGCCCTTGATCGGCTGCGCCTCCGGCACAAACGGCCCCTCCGGCCGCGTGCCCACCGCCACGCCGATCCGGAAGATCCCCTCCTTGTCGCGCGCCGGAAAATAGAAGTAGTACTTCCCGTCCTTGAACGCCGCGTCCGGCGCCCACATCTGGCGCGAAGCCCACGGCACCTGCCGCAGATGGAGCGCCTCCCCGTGGTCCGTCGCCGCGGCATCCGGCCGCGCCTGCGACAGCACATGATAGTCGGTCATCTGGTACTGGTCGCCGTTGTCGTTCTCCTCCACCTCCAGCGCGAGATCGTGCGACGGATAGATGTAGACGCGCCCCTCGAAAACGTGGGCGGACGGGTCCGCGGTGAAGATATGGGAAACGAGCGGCTGGCGATTCATGTGCTTGGGCAAACCGGGAATAACACCGCGACGCGCAAAACACCGCCGGGGCGTCGTCCAGAACTGCCTTACGCCTCCCGGCAATCCGACCCCGGCCTTGCGCTAACATTTGAGGAATTCGCCGCCGGTTGCGGACCCGCCGGCGCGCGCGCAAAATCGCAAGATCGGCAAAGCATCCCGCCCCGCCGCTCTGGCATCATCCGCTGCGTCCATGACACCGAATCGCGCCACCACGTTGCACGACTACCACGAGCGGTTGAACCGCGTG